>CAJTLS010000004.1:0-34593 GCA_910577295.1 uncultured Eubacterium sp. | reverse complement strand
ATAGCGGGTTCGAGGCCTCCCCCTGAAGATAAAATGAAGCAACTACAGAATCACCATAGTTAAAATTAGGGCCTACTATATCGCTCTCTTTAGGTTTCTTCCAATCTCCGCCATCGATTTGAACCTCCATTGAAGTCTTATCTATAGCAACATTATCTTGAAAGCCTAAACCAATCTTGCCCCCATGGAACCAACTGCTGGTTCCGTATACACCCCAATGCCACTCACTAGCATAAGTAGGCATCTTCGTATCTAACCAGCGCGCATAGTATTGCTTGTCGCCCGTTTCCTCCGCCCCGATAGATGTATATTTTCTGCCCGTATATTCCGGATTATCATACCAGCCATCAAAAGTAAAGCCTGTCAGGGTATAGGTGTCTACCTTGGCGGGAAGTGTAGGAACAGGCAGCGCCATGTTCTGCCCATAAAGATATGTTTTCTTATCCTCAGGCGCCTCGTAAGGCGTCTCCGTATATTCCTTATATTTGCTGTATTTTCGTTTACCAGTCTCATCCTTGTGTATGATATACCCCGGCATATTCAGATGATATTCCACCTGATAGACGTCCGCCGTCCACTTGGCATAGAGCGTAGTATCTATGCGCACCTGTGTCTGACTGTCAGAGAAATCAAATTCCCTGCCGTCCGTGCAGGCTGCGTCGGTGTACCAGCCGCCAAACGTATAACCTTTGCGTGTCGGGTCTGCCGGCTTTTCTACCTTACAGTCCACGGCCGTGCTTGTGGATGTGCTGTTCTGTTTCGTCCACACCAAAAGCGACGGTACGTCACTACCGCCCTGACTGTCAAATGTCACACGACGCACATAATATGTCCAGTAATATTTACTGCCCCATGAGGTCGGTTCGATATAGTACCGGTTCAAGCCAAGCTGTTTCGTTGTATAGGTGACGCTTCCTTTCTTCGTCGATGGTCCGGCATGTGGTGGAAGCGTTCCAATCGGCGCTGTCTGCCCCATAGCGGTCATCTCGGCACCGGAAGGCCCGTAATTCACGTTAATCGTCATCGCAAGCCCGTCCGTTTCTTTCTGCGCAGTCGCCGGGCCGGTAAGGCTTGCGAGACTTCCCTTGGACTGGTCTTTCTTAATCTCCAGCGTGCCCGTAGTTCCCGTCGCTCTACAGTAATCCTTATATTCGTTCCCCGCTTTATCCGTCACTTTCACATACAGATACCAGATTCCCATCTGCGTGAGATTGACGGTATAGTTGCCTTTTTCAATTTCAGAATCCGGCACAGACTTTAATCCAGACGGCTCATTCCCCGTATTTTTTTCCTCTTCCGTCACCAGCTTATACTGCACCGCAGCAATCCCACTCGTCTTACTGCCGCCCTCATTATTTGCAGGCGCAACATCGTTAAAGGTCATCACCACAGGCACCGTTGCATCCGTATACCAGCCGCTTGCTTTCGGTGTCGCAGTTACTTTCGCAGTCAACGCCGGGGCGGTTCTGTCAATATTTGAGACGGTATACTGCGCCGTTCCCTGATTTCCATTTATGTCAGTTACAGTGACGGTATAGGTGGCGTTGGTTGTAATGCCAATATCAGTATACCGATAGGCGGAGGAAGAGCCGTCCTCTTTTTTCAGACTGCCATCAGTAAGTGAAAGGGTCTTCGTCACCCCTCCTCCCTGTAATTTGATTTCCTTTATGTCGCTTTCCTCGTAAATCGAGAGTTCAATCTCTGCCGACTTCGTCCAGTTTGTATCTCTCTGGTATGCGCGAACCTCAGGTGCGTCGCCGTCCACACCCTCTGCCACGGTCATAGGCGAACTGGTCACCACATGCCCTGCTGTATCGCTGACAGTCACATAGTAGGTACCAGGTGCAGTCAGTGTGAAGCTGCCGCTTAACGCAGTTGTATTGCTGCCGTCCGGTAAATTAACTGCGGTAATGGTATTGCCGTTCGCATTTACCGTATAGGTATAGGTATCCCCTTTATTCGTGCTACCTGTCTTCTTCACTGTAACAACCGGCGCTTTGAGATTGACCGTGCAGGTACCGGAAGCCGCAGCCGCAGTATTGCCCGCATTGTCCGTCACGGTAAGGTTCAAATGATATGTGTATGTGCTGCCGGCAGTCCCTGTCGTCACGGCCTTATATGTACCGTCACTCTGTTTTGTCAGCACAGCATTCTCCGTCACCGAACTGCCGCCATTCGTAGTCTTCGTCCATGTTCCCGTAACATTTTTTACGCCGGAGCCGCCCGCATCGGCAGGCTTAACGGTGAACGTCACATTTTCGGACTGAATGTTTTCCTCCGGCTCTATAACCTGCGCCGCAGGCGCCGTCCTGTCAATCTTCGCAACCGTGGCGGATTTTACCACTTTTTCCTCTCCTGCAGTGAGAGTAAAGGTATAGCTGCCGTTGGCCGTCGCCGTATAGGCCGTACCCGTAACTGTCTCCACCGCTCCGGACGGTGTTTTGACCGTCACCGAAGCGTTTGCCGGCTTCCTTGTAGTGATATTGATTTTCCTCTCTCTCACCCATGTGCTGTTGTCCACAGACAGGTTTAGTTCCGGCAGCTCACCAGAGGCGCCGTTTGAAAAATTGAAACTGCGCGAATCATAAGCGTTCGTACCCGTGGCATTATAATTCGCCAGCGCATGGAGATACCATGTGCCGGAAGTCTGCCTGTTCGTTACTTTTGTTCCGCTTGTGCAGTCCATCCAACCTGTCACAGGCACCGCTGCACTCGTCGTCCACGCATAGCGCACGCTGTCCGCATTGGAGGCTGTGATGGTTGCCTGTGCCATGCCGCCTACAAGGGACGGATTCGTGATGGAAACGTTGGGAGTCTTGTTGTCTACAGCCACCGACACACTTCCCGTACCGCCAGACTCCTTTCCACTCGTACCACACATATCTTTAATCTTATTCGCACCGTTTATTTTATTTACTTTGAGGGTGCCGGACGCATTTTGTGGAATCGTTCCCTTGAAGTAGAGGACATTCGTATCTTCACCGCCCGCATAGGTAAAGGTTCCCCATGTGGTATCCAGACTCACAAGCGAAAGCGTGCTGTTTTGTTTGTCCACAATCTCATCAAAGACAAGCGAAAGCGTAACCGCATCGCCTGACTTATAGGTGCCGCTTCCTACCCCTGCAACACGAACAAGCTGTGGCTCTTTGTTATCCCTCACTTTCACCCAATCCTTATAAGAATTCACGCGCCATTTGTCTGTATTTTTTCCAGTCGATGCAAACCACACGTTCACCACATCATTTACGCCAAACACCAGATAGTCACCCGACACGGAACCGCTTCGCACCGAGGTACTAAATCCCGATAAATTAGTCCTTGACGCTGCACCCGGAACAGTTATATTCGCTTCCTTTCTATTGTCAATATCCCATCTTGCCGTGTATTGCGCCGCTCCGAACCTACTGTCGTTGATATTGATGGGACCATTATGCTCATTGGAACTTTCAAAATCATTTGGCGTATGGTTTGCAATCCAGATGTGCTCGTAACCATCCTCATCTTCCTTACCCGTAAACTGCAGCCTATAATTAAATCCATCCGCCGTCGCCTTTAAATAAGCGCATTCCTTATCACTTCCGACATCAAGAGAACGCCGGACATTGAAATTCATCTGTCCGTGGGACTGGTTATAGCCCCTGTTATTCTTGAAATAAGGCTGGTGGTCTTTCGACTTACTTCTGTCCGCCACGATATTATTGTCGTTATTCGTAGGGTGGTTTTTTGATATTTCGTTATACACATCTCTGTTTACCGTATAATCGGCAGATTTTGCCATCGTCCTCTTCGCTTTGACAGCGCTTCCCAGCTTACCGCCGCCGTCAACGCGGTAAATCTCCATCCAGTAGACGCGGTCCGCATTAGTATAGGCTGTGGCCAGTTTGCCTGAAAATGCCGCATTTACCCCCGATTCGCTGATTGTAACGGTCTTCTGAATCTCTCCCTCCGCAAAAGTCAGATATGACGATTTTCCGCTAAAATGAGTGCCGCTCACGGCAGATCCGTTGACCGTTCGGTAATAAACTTTCTGTTTGCCGCCTGTACCTTCGGTTCTCGTGACGGTAAAGTTATTGTTTCCATTATTTTTGATAGTAAAGGTTCCGTACTGTTTACCATTAATACTAAATTGTTCCTGTTCACCGTACCACACTTGCCCTGCGGCATTTTTCGCATAGGCGCGGACATAATAGTTCGCACCGTCCACAATCTGCTCCGCTGTCACTTTTAGGGAGCCGTTTTTCTTCTTAACCGGCGTCGCCGTCTTTTTTCGCCCGTTGTTGAACGCTATGGTAGGATTTACCATGACGCCCCACACAAAGCCCGTCTCCGTAATATTCTCCCCGCCTGTACCACGGAGCGTGGCGGAAAGGTTAAAGCTGTTCTTACCGCTCACGCGCGTCGCCGTCGCAGCAGACAGCTCCAACGGTCCCGGCATTACGATGACTTTCAATTTCGCTGTCTTGTCAGGGCAGCCTGCCGCTTTCGCCGTATAAACCACAGTGTATGTACCGACGGCTGCAGAATTGACCGTCTTTGTATAAGACACGCTGCCAAAAGAATCCATAATAAAGCCCTTATACCATGCGTCATCCAACACACTGTCTTCCAAAATTACTGCCTCCGCATCGGTCAAGTTGATAAACGGCTCTTGGGTTACTGTGGCAGTCGCCGTCACCGTTTCGGAAATGCCTCCTTCCGGTGACACTGCATGACAGTAGAGCGTCGTTTCCCCTACCGGCACATGCTCAGGTAATGTTACCGGAATGGAAAAACGGCCGTTCTTATCCGTCACCGCTCTAAATTCCTCTCCTGCCACTTCCACACAGACGGTGCTGCCCGGGTCAGCCGTACCTGTCACATTGCAGGTCTCTCCAACCGTCAGCGTCGGATTCTTAACAGTCAACGTCGGCTTGTGGGGCGGCTCCGGCAGTTCTCCTACGCCAAGCAGCACATAGCGGCTCCATTTTTTTCCGGGATCTACCGTACCGCTCCACGACCATGCCATACCACTGTCTCCGTCATAAACTTTAGTTTTATCCTCAAGGTCGTTAAAAACATTGTCCGGTGCAGCCCTATAATGGCCATACCACAACGTATCGACCGTAGACGCTACCAGATTATATGTATAGTTATTGTTAGGACTTCCTTCCATCTTCAAACCGCTTGCGGTACCCACGACCGGCGCATAGTCGTTGTTGCCAATCATGACGTCTGCCGAAGAGCCAATTTGAAAATCCTGCGCTGTGGAGCCTCTATTCTCCACCGTATAGCGGATTTGGGCATATCTGCCATTATAAACTAATTTGATATCTCTGGAGCCATAGAGGGAATTGCCCATTGCAACGTTCCTCGGGGCGTTCCAATTTATTGTCGCCGTGCCTGCTTTGGACACGGTGCGATAACCGTCATTTCTATAGGTCGTCTGTATGGTTGCCCCATTGTCCAAACCCTGTACCTTAAATACGGTAAAGCCGTTGCCGCTCTCGTTATTTGCATACTTCATATAATCGCCCTGTCCATTGTCGGACACTTCTGCCTCCGTTTCCGCCGCACGTGCCAAAACCGCCCCCGGCATATTCGGACAGGACGTAACGAATACGCACAGGGCAAGCAGCGCTGCTAAGATGCGTAGACGCCTCTTCCTTTTTGATTTTATATGATTACGTTCGCTCATTTTTCATACCTCCATCTTCAGAAATATTATTGCCTGCAATTGTAACATAAAAAAAATGCTTTTTCTGCTTTTGGGAATGGAACGCACTTTTTGAGGTACAATCTGCACAACAGCACAAAATCCTTCGACATCAGCTTCCATCCTAGACAAAGAAAGATAATAACGCAAAAGCATTTACAAACATAGTCTATTGTGTTACTCTGGAAATACAATATTTTGGGAGGTTTAAAAATGAAGTCATCTAATAAGGAAAGAACTTTACAATGGATAGCAAATCAGTACAATAAGGGCAATATATCGTTTTCACATAAGCTTCAGCGTCCTATTGGACAATGGAATACAAGAATGAAATCATTGCTTATTCACAGCCTTTTGTGTGGATTCCCAATTAACCCGATATACATTGTTGACGAAGAAGGTATTTTATATACGTTAGACGGCTCCCAGAGGACTTCTACTTGTATAAAATATTTAAATAATGAGTTTGCTCTTAGCAAAGATATGCCCCCTATTGTATTACAAACAAAAGAAAACGGGAAAAAGATTGACAAAGAATATAATATTGCCGGAAAAAAATTCAAGAAATTGGATGAAGAAGTGAAATCTACTCTCCTGTCCTGTGGATTACAATTTTGCACCATATCTGATTATACAGATGACGAAGTGAAAGAAATGTTCCGCAGGCAGAATGCGGGAAAACCTTTAAATAACAAACAATTGAGAATAATTTATCAGTCCGACAGATTTAGTGATGCAATTTATTCGTTGGCATGTCATCCTTTTATGGAAAAACTGTTGACAAAAACGCAACGGAAAAATGGTACGGATAGGGATTTAATTGTTCAAACGCTTATGTTAATCTGTACTAACCGAGAAAATGATTTTACGTCATTTAGAACAAAAAATATTGATGCTTTTGTAAAAACGTATGGGGATGAGAGTTTGTCCAAAATGGATGTTTTAACAGAAGTTATGGATAAACTGGACGAAGCTTTTGAAAATATAAAGATTCCCGTTACCTCTATTCCTATGGTGCTGTATAGCGGATATCGCGTTAAAAAAGTCAGAAAATCGTTTTCGAAGTTTGTTGAATTGATAGTCAATTTTCTAAATGATTATGATAATAATGAGGAATATAAAAAGTATGTACAATCCGGTACTGGAAGTGCTGAAAATGTAAAAGGCAGATTGGAGTATTGGAAAAATATGATTAAAGAGTTATAAGATGTTCACTAGTTTGGGAGTAGCACTTAATGAACAAAAAAAGAGACTGAATGTGAGTAATTTAGTCTCTTTTTTTGTATTACAGCCATCATCTTTCCGAAATACTGACTGATTCAACGGCAACACTTCCCCCTCTCGTCACTTCAATTCTATTCACAAATTTTCTTTTCAGCAAAATGATTAAATCATCATTCTTGTTCTCTGTCTGCGTACATTCCAGAAGAACCGTAGAACCATCATAATCAATAATTGTAATTCCAAATACTTTTGACATACGAAACAGTTCCGTTATATCCGCATCCGAACAATGATTAACTTTAACAAATAAAATTTCCTTCATATGAAACGGCGTATCGGTATAATCTACCACTTTAATCACTTCAACACTTCTGCTTAATTGTTTTTTTATCTGTTCAAAAGTCCTGTCATCGCTAGTTAGACTGATTGTCATCCGTGATATCGTGTTATCCTCGGTAATCCCAACGGTTAAGCTGTCCAAATTATAAGACTTTCCAGAAAACAAGCCTGTGATACGGGCAAGTACGCCTATTTCATTTTCTACAAATAAACAAATCCATCTCTTTTTCATTTTGTGCTTTCCTCGCTTTCCAAAATCACCTCGACTAACGTCTTGGTGTGTTCATGCGCCTTATGTTGGCTTGTGCAAGCACAACCCACCGCAAGGCTTATTTTATCATGTCATTAAGTGAGTTCCCTGGCGGAACAATCGGCATGACATTGATTTCTCTGTCTATGATAAATTCTATAATCGTAGGCGTTTTCGCATTCTGCTTTGCACCTATCAAAGCTGTTTTTATATCCTCTGCTTTTGTAACACGGATACCTTTCGCCCCATAGCTTTCTGCCAGCGCTATAAAATCAGGCGTATATTCTGGACAGCAATGATTCGGGGTATTACAGACTGTTTCACAGCTTCTCCGATAACGCATACAGGTACTCGAATAACGCCTGTCATAAAACATCTCCTGCCATTGCCGCACATTCCCCAAATATCCATTATTCAATATACAGATAATAATAGGCAATTCATAAACAACAGCAGTCGCCATTTCTTGAATGTTCATCTGCATACCGCCATCACCAGAAATGACAATTACATCTTTATGAGGGTTGCCAAGTTTTGCTCCAATTGCGGCAGGAAAACCGTATCCCATTGTTCCCAAACCACCCGATGTCAGCATTTGCTTATTTTCTTCAATATCAAGAAACTGCGTTGTCCATAACTGATTTTGACCTACATCAGTCGTTACAACGGCATCTTCAAAAAGTTCATTGATAGATTGAATAACCATCTGCGGTGTCAAACCGCTTTTTTCCATGTCAAGCGGATATTCCATTTTTAGGCGGTTTATTTCATCTGTCCATTCTGAAATATGAAGTGGCTTTGCCTTTTCAAGCAAAGCACATATCGCCTTTTTCGCATCGGCTACGATTGGAACGTCAACAACAATATTACGGGAAATAGATGCCGTATCAATGTCTATATGGATAATCTTTGCGTTTGCTGCAAATTCTTCGATTTTCCCAGTAATACGGTCATTGAACCTTGTTCCTATTGAGAAAAGGACATCACAATTACTGATTGCAGAATTGGTTGCATAACTTCCATGAATGCCTATATTCCCAACATATAAATTATTTGTTGTGGGAATTGCTCCTTTTCCCATAATAGTTGTAATGACGGGAACTCCTGTTATTTCTGCAAGCTGTGTCATTTCTTTATTGGCACGGGCAATATTAACTCCACCGCCTATCAAAAAAATAGGTTTTTTAGCATGGTTCAAAATATCCAATGCTTTATTTAATTGCCCCGTATGAACGGAAGTATTCGGCTTATAACCTCTTACAGTAATTTCCTTTTGATAGCTATCACTGCCATATGCCTTCTGAACATCCTTTGGCAAATCAACTACTACTACTCCCGGCTTTCCTGTCTTTGCAATATAAAAAGCCTTTCTGATTGTTTCTGCCAAATCCTCTCTTTTTCGTACAGTTACCGCATATTTGCTGATGCTTCTTGTGATGCCTACTATATCTACTTCTTGAAAAGCATCATTCCCAATAAGGCTGGTTGGCACTTGACCCGTAAAGCATACAAGCGGAACACTGTCATAATTTGCAGTGGCAATACCCGTAACAAGATTAGTGGCTCCCGGCCCGCTTGTCACAAGGCAGACACCCACTTTTCCTGTGGAACGAGCATATCCATCCGCCGCATGAACTAAACCCTGCTCATGGCGTGGCAAAATAACATCTATCTTCTTTTCTCCATATAATGCATTAAATAGGTCTATTGTCTGTCCTCCTGGATAAGCGAATAGAGTTGTAACAGATTCCTCTTTTAATGCTTTCACAAATAATTCAGCTCCTGTTATCTCCATAAATAATATTCCTCCCTTTGTATGCGTGTACTTGCTTGCACAAAGTCTATTTTTTTCGGTACTACCATAAGGCAGTACCGATTTTTACTGTTCTAATCCTTTTATAAACATTTGTACGCTGCTTTTTATATATTCATCTTTTTCTACTTTAGATAATTGTTTGCCAAAAGATGCATTTAAAAACGCATAGCCAAATGTTGATGAAAAAACTGTTAGAGCCAATGCATCAAAATCTGCTTTCGGTATTTTGCCCAAAGCAAACATTTTATTAAGATATTGCGTGAATGATGATAAAAAGGCCTGTGGAACTTTCATAATGAGGGCAGATGTTTCCTCATATAATTGAGGGGCTCTCAAACCAATAGACAAATTTACAAAATCTGGCGTCATTCTATCCATATATGCTTTCATAAACATCTCTATGTCTGCCTGCAAGTCCCACTGCACATTTTCAAAAATTTCTGGAGTTATATTTGCCCTCCATCCCGCTTGGCTTACACCTTGCAGCACAATATCTTTCTTATTCTTAAATTTTCGAAACAGGGTACACTCATTCACACCTGCCGCTTTTGCAATCGCTTTCGTTGTAGTAGCAACATACCCATTATCTCTTACTAACATCATTGCAGCATCTATTATTTTTTGACTTGTTTCATCCAAATTATCACTCCCCCATGCAAGTGAACACTTTCATTTTAACAAAAGAATACTTTAAAGTCAATAAAAGATTATTTTAAATCATTATCTGATTTTAGTATCAGGCGCATTTTATTATTAAAAAGAGGCTTAATGGCACGTTTACTATTTTCCCAAATCAACATACCATCACACCTCTCTCTCGTCCACGATTCTGCCGTCCTTCAACGTAATAATGCGCTCTGTTTCGTCTGCCAGTTCGTGCGAGTGGGTAATCAGAAGAATTGTCTTCCCCTGCTTTTCATGAAGTGTGTGAAAAATCTCCATAATCCGATGACCGGTTTCCGAATCCAGCGCCCCTGTCGGTTCATCCGCCAGTATAATCGACGGATTATTTGCCATTGCACGGGCAATCGCCACACGCTGCTTCTGCCCACCGGATAATTCATCCGAACGGTGCTTCATGCGGTCTGCCATCCCTACCAGTTCCAGCAGTTCTCTGGCACGGGCATCCCTTTCCTTTTTAGATACCGAACCGTACAGCATCGGCAATTCCACATTGGAAAGAGCTGTTGTTCTTGCAATCAGGTTATACGTCTGAAAAACAAAACCAATCTGTCGGTTACGGATTCTGGACAGTTGCGCGTCCTTTGCCTGACTGACGTCAATCCCCGCCAATTCATATGTTCCCTCGGTCGGGCGGTCTAATACACCTATAATATTCATAAGCGTAGACTTTCCTGAACCGGATTCCCCGATAACGGAAAGAAATTCCCCTTTTTTCACCTGCAAATCAATTCCGTGAAGAATTTCGAGTTCGTTTGGTTTGCCTACAAAAAAACGTTTCACAATATGCCGCAAATCAATTATCGTATCGCCTTTATTCACGCCGCACCTCCTACATTCCCGCCATACCATTCGGCGCGCTGTCGGGTGGTTCCCCTTTTTGATTCGTATGAATAGCGTCATACGTCACCTCAACAGCGCCCGCTTAGCCTGACAGAAGCAGGTCAGACTGTCCTACCCTTCAATCGCAATCCGTTTTGCCTCCTCGACTTGTGGTGTCTCTTCTTTCTTGGGAATCGTAAGTTTCAGCGTCCCGTTTTCAAATTTTGCTTTGATATCTTCTTCCGTCACCTTTTCTCCTACATAAAACTGCCGGCTGCAAGTTCCGCTATAGCGCTCGCGGCGAATGTATCTGCCCTTTTTATCCTTTTCCTCGTCGGATGAATTGGTCGAAGCCGTAATCGTCAGATAACCCTCTTTCAACTCCGCTTTTACATCTTCTTTTGCAAAACCGGGCAAATTCATCGTAACCTCAAAACCGGTATCATTTTCAGCCACATCAGTCTGCATCAATCCGGTGTTATTTGCAACACGGCGCGGCGTCTTCGGCGCTATACCAAAAAAATCATCCAGCAGACTCTCTCCAAAGATACCGGGCATTGCAAAATTTTGTGATAATAACATAGACTGTCTCTCCCTTCCACATTTGTCTTTAGTATGGTACGCAGACAACTATTCTATTCATGGCATTGTTTCACCTTGCATAATCCGATACCGACACTTCTTTTTTGCTGCATATCTCAATGATTTCCGCTAGCCCGATACCCTGATACATCATAGTAAACAGCGTTTCTTTCGCGCTTTCATATTGGCGGAAAATTGACCTCTTGGCCGGCACATTTGCATATACTTTCCAATATCCGGCATAGAGGCTGTTTTTCCCCTTATTAGAAATAAATCCTCTCACATCTTCTAATGGATATCCGAGTAACAGACCAAGCTCGTGAGGAAAATCCGCTCCTCTTCTGCGAGACTCCCGATATCGCTCAATAAAGGCCGTCAGAACCGATTCAACATCAAACGCCCGATACCCCTCCGCCCACAAAATTTCTCTTGCCCCCCTGTCATTCAGGTATGCGGCAAGCATATCGGGATGATATAGCAGTATTGTCAATTTACCTTTCTCTCCATATAAAATGCGCCTTCCGATACAACTGCCATACAATACGCCATTCAATTTCTGCCAGTCGCATTTAGGCATTACAACAAGATTTGAAATCTTGTATCCGATAAGAAAAGGAGCGCACTGAAAGAGCAGTTGGAGTTCCGGTTTTTCCCTATTCATTTGCCGTACAAGACCGACCATTTCCTCACTCATAAACAGAGACGCCTCCTCCGACAACAGATTAGAACTGCGGGAACGAACGCATCTGCTCCCGCCACTGAAACAATGTTCTGTCATTACTGTTGCCAAAAGAAAATTTGATATACCGGACAAATACCCGAATTGCGAGTACCGTCTACTATTTCAAAAACCGTCAAAACATCTTATATTTATCCACATTCTCGAAATTCTCTGATTCTCCTCATCATTAAAATTTTCCATGACGACGCTCCGGTTTATGACCTCTTCCGTCGGATATTGTGCAAACACCTGCCGTTTTACCTGTCCGGCAGGAACATCCAAAACATATTTTTCGCGTTCCTTTTTATCCTTTTTGTCGGTAAAAAAGTAGGCAAGAGAATACTCCTCGGTATCCTCCTCTTCCTCTTCTGCTCCATAACACCAGTCCGCATATTGGAACAGCCAGTCGTTTTCACCTCCGGCAATCGCCGAAGTATAACCAATATAATACATATTGCGAATGGCATTATCTGGACGGGATATAAAATTCACAAAAGCCTCTGCCGCCCTCTTTTTCTGGCTGTCGCCGCCAATTCCTTTTTTCATCATACACCAGCCGTCAAACCAAAGATTGCTGCACTCTTCGGGTACGGCATAACTTAATTCTATGCCATCTTGCTCTGCCTCGTCCATCGTATAGACACCATCGCCTGACCATTGCATATTGGCTACTACTTTTCCAGTCACCATATCTGCCTTTCCACCTTCTATCTCCAAGGAATAGGCATTATTACGCATCCTGCTCAGAATCTTTTCCACTTGCTGTACCGTTTTGTTTCCGGTGTCGTTCATAGCTTCTTTTAAAAGCGTCGGATATCTTGGATTATTTAAAAAGGATGGCGACATAAAAGTCTTCTCATTTAAAATTCCCAGCGCCACAATATAAGAATCCCGTACGCTGTCTTTCATTGTAATCCGGCGCTTATACTTTGAATCCAATAACATCGACCAATGTTTCACATCTTCATCGGATACAGCGGAAGGATTATAAACAATTCCCATAACTCCCCACATATATCCGGCTGCATAAGAACTTAACGGCGAACCGCCAATATGCAAATCTCCAAAAATCTGCTGAATGTACGGCGAGACCCCGCGGCTATAATGATTTTCGGGATTTTCCTTATCCAAAAATTCATCCGAATATGGCTCCAGACTCCCCTCCTCCATCATTTTCATTATCATATATTCCGATGGACAGACAAGGTCAAACGTATCTCCCAATGTCATCTGATTATACAAATCCTCATTGGTTCCGAAAGTCGAGTACTCCACACGCACTTTTTCACCATACGTTTTCTCATACCATAGCTCAAACTCATCCGCCATATTTTCTTTTCCTATAATCGTCGTCCCGTCCGCAAGCTCAATCTGTTCTTCCTCGTCCCAACCGCCCTCGTCCATATATTCTTCCCAATTAGCAATACGAAGTACCGTTTCTTTATTTTCTGAATTTCCGGCACAGCCGCCCTGCAGCAGACAAACAAGGCAGACCGAAAACAATGCTGTCAGGTATTTACAATTTTTCTTCACGCTTCGTCCTCCCCGCTTTCCAATTCATACTGATGACAACTAACACGACAACAAAAAAGATAACGGATGACAATGCCCAAAGAGCGGTTTTAATCTCCGTTCTTGCCCCTTTTGTGGCATTTACCACATAAGTACTAATCGTGTCAAATACCGCTGGTTTCGTATAAGTAGTAATAAAATAGTCGTCTAACGATAACGTAATCGCCAGCATAAAACCAGAAGAAATACCCGGTATGATTTCGCGGATTATTACTTTCCACAAAGCCTGACGATGATTACAGCCCAAATCCAAAGCCGCCTCGTATAAATTGGAATCCAACTGCTTCAACTTCGGCATAACCGACAAATAGACAAAGGGCGTACAAAGTGCAGTCTGTCCGATGACAAGAGGTATATAAGTATCTTTATCGATTCCCAAAAACACAATGAGCAGTACACAAACGGAAAAACCTGTGACTACATCTGCATTGACAATCGGTATCTGATTTGCCAGACTCACGCCCTGTTGCACAAACCTCTTAGAATAAAATGTGCCAATTGCCCCCATTGTTCCCAATAAAACAGCAAGCACGGCAACGACAATCGCTAGCAAAATCGTTCCGGCTATCATATTTAACAATTCCGGCGTCGTAAAAAGCGTCACATAATTTTTCATTGAAAATCCACGCAGAGAACCAATCATTGTAGACTTGGTAAAACTGTATACAAGCAAAATCAAAATGGGCAGGTAGAGAAAAAGAAATATCAATCCCAGCCAAAGTCCTTGCAATCCTTTCTTTACCATATGCCACCTCCTCTTGATTCGGCTCCCTGTTTTCCATAAAAATGTTCTGTCAGCCAAGTCAAAATAAAAATAATCAGCAGAAGAATAATGGAAATCATCGAGCCATTGTGCCAATCGTACATATTAAAATAACTCCCCATGAGACTTCCCATAATATATGTGCTGTTATACACCATATCGAGAACGACATAATTTGTCATGGACGGCAGAAAAACCATCGTCACACCGCTAATCATCGCCGGTATCGTAAGCGGAAACATCACATGCCGGAAAACGTTCCATCCAGAGGCGCCAAGGTCTGCCGCTGCTTCCGGCAGGCTCTCGTCCAGTTTGCTAATCGTCGTATACAGTGGCAGAATCATAAAGGGAAGAAAATCGTAAATCATACATAAAACCGTATTAAAAAACGGATACATGGCAAGATTTCCTTCCAACACACTGAGTATTTCTTTCATTGCAGATATGCGCAGCGTAAAATTAATCCACATCGGCATGACTAACAGGACAATAATTACATTTCTCCGCTTCCATGGCCCCCGCGCCAGAATGAAAGCCGTCGGATAGGCGATGAACAGACATCCAGCCGTCGTTGCCAGCGCAATCAGAAAACTGTAAAAAAGAGTTCCCAGCGCTTTTGTATTGGTAAAAAAATTCTGAAAATTCTCTACTGTAAATTTTCCCTGCCCGTCGGTGAGCGCATAGTACAAAACAACAATAAGGGGAAGCACAACAAATCCAACAAGAAAAATAATATATGGTATGCCCCATTGTTTTCTCGAAAAACGCATTCTCTTCCTCCCTCTCTTATTTTATCAACTGATACTGTCTCTTTTCCTCCGGCACTATAACACTGACATAGTCGCCCATATTCCAGAGCCACTCGTCGTCGACATAATAATCTACATCGTTTTTACTCCGTACTTTATATTTATAATGGTCGCCTTTATAAATAATGTTTACAATATTTCCCTGAACCAACCCCTCTTTCGGGTCATCACTAAGTACAGCATCACCCGGCTCAAAAAAGAACTGTACCCGCACGCCCTCTGTCTGCTGCGGACGTCCTTTCGGAAAAATCATCTTTTCCTCTAAACGAATACTTCCATCAGGGAGCAGGAGACGAAGTTCCTCATCCAAAATTCCGGTATAATGGTTGATACGGTCATTATATGGCATGACATGAATCCCCTCTGGATTAATATCTATGCCAACTTTCATCCCCTGTTCCATACACACGGAACTATGCGCCACAATCTCGCTCTTGCCGACATACACCGTAATCTCATAGGCAATTCCTTTAAATACAGACGAATACACTTCGCCTTGTATTCTTCCCTGTTCCGGCGCTGTCAATCTGACCGCTTCCGGCCGCACAACTACCTCGACACGGTCTCCCAAAGGAAATTTATCAGAATGAGAAAATGAAACATCCATAATAGATACTTCATGCTCTGCCGTAATCTCACCGTCAAAAATATTACTCTCTCCAACAAAATCAGCCACAAAAGCATTCTTTGGCACCTTATAAATCTCTTCCGGCTTTCCGACCTGCTGTATTTTTCCATCGGACATAACAACAATCTTATCCGACATCGTAAGCGCCTCTTCCTGATCGTGGGTTACAAAAATGAAAGTAATGCCAAGTTCCTTATGCATCTCTTTCAATTCAAACTGCATCTCTTTGCGCATCTTATAATCCAGTGCGCCAAGCGGCTCATCCAAAAGTAAAATCTCCGGCTCATTGACAATGGCGCGCGCAATGGCTACACGCTGCTGCTGTCCTCCGGATAACGTGTCTATCTTACGCTTTTCAAATCCCTCCAAATCCACTATCTCTAACACTTTCCCAACTTTCTTACGTGTTTCCTCTTTCGGAAATTTCTTCATCTTCAATCCAAACGCAATATTGTCATATACATTGAGATAGGGAAATAGCGCATACTTTTGAAATACGGTATTAATAGGACGCTTATTTGGTGGAACTTTCGTGATATCCTCCCCATGTAATAAAATGTTTCCCTCCGTCGGCATTTCAAAACCGCCAATCATACGCAATATCGTAGTCTTACCACAGCCGGACGGCCCGAGAAAGGTCACAAACTCCCCCTTTTTTATCTCCAGACTGAAATCTTCTATTACCGCTGTATCTCCCTCATAACACTTTCGTACATGCTGCAATTCAATTATATTCTTTTCCTTGTTCATTCACTTTCACTCCGTTCTGCAAAAGTCAGATTCTATAAAAATGTCTGGCCAAGAAGCGCAGCCAAAGAACTAAAGTTCTTCGTGTTTATCGCTCCGCACAAGGCGAACTTTCCTAATAAGATAAAAAAGCGGGGGCTTGACATTCAATCAAACTTCCCGCTTATCATCCGAGAAACTATTGATTTTTAAAGTTTTTTGTCACTCGAATAATAACATACCTTTGAAAATATAGCAATCAACATTTCTCTATAAATTTAGTTCCGTCCGCTTCGCTACAATTTCGAGAAAATCTCTCTTTGCAATTTCATATTTTGAAGAATCCCGCGCCCTATTACCGGCTGATGTCTTGTCCTGCTCAATGGACAGTGCCAAATCGTGCCCGTCAGGCTACGCTCTCATCGCTCCGTCGACGGATAGCACTTCTCCGGTCACATAACTTGCCATATCACTTGCAAGAAATACAAACGCATTCGCCACGTCTTCAGGTTCCCCAATTCTGCGAAGCGGAATTGATGCCACCATTGGTTCAATCATTTCATTTGGGAGAGCTGCTACCATATCTGTCCTCGTAATGCCGGGCGCGACCGCATTCACACGGATATTGCTTGGCCCCAATTCCCTTGCAAGGGAAAGCGTCAGACCATTGACTGCAAATTTACTTGTTGGATAGGCAACTCCTCCCGGCTGCCCACTGATGCTTACCATGGAGCTTGTATTGATAATACAACCGCCTCCCTGTTTCTTCATAATCTTTACGACTGGCTGAACGGCATAGAAAATGGAATTCACATTCAGATTAATCACCTTTTCAAACTGTCCCTGCTCATAATTGTCAACCTTTGTGCTGTCAGAAATTCCGGCATTGTTCACAAGAATATCAATCCTTCCGAACTGTTCTTTCACAGCTTCTATTGCCTCCTCCACGCTCTTTTCATCAGAAAGATTCGGATAAGCGCCATTTACTTCCCAGTCCGAATTTTCATTTTTTAAAGATGAGAGAGCCTTGTCTACCGTTTCCTTTCTGGAACCAAACAGAACTACTTTAGCCCCATTTTCTAAATATTTTTTTACAATTGCAAATCCAATCCCACGTGTTCCCCCTGTAACAACTGCTACTTTATCTTTTAACATATGTTTACCTCTTTTCTAAGCAATTTTTTACACTATTACCTAAAAATAATATTGTCTGGATTTAGTATCTTATACACTTATCTTATAATCACTTTAACCCCGTCTGCATCCTGTAGTCTATCTTAGTTTTTCTTACTTGGAATTTCTGTTTCTCTTTGATGTTCCAATTTGCATATTACATTATTTACCTAATTATATACTTCAATAAAATCAGGTTTATTTTTTACGCCTTTCATTTTATTATAAGCTTCCTCCAGTTTAGCAAACTGAGTTTTATATGGTTCAAAATCTCCCAATTCTTTACCCGTTTCAACTCATATTTGATTTAATTCATCCATATCTATTTTGGTAATAAAGGATATTACATAAATATCCAATATATCTTTCATTCTTCTACATACACTTTCTCCTGAAATTGCATATAGTTTGTCAGACAGCATTTTAGATAAACTTGCTCCTATAATACCGTTCACATAAGAGATATTAAACCTGAAGATTTTCTTTCAGCAAATATTCTGTTGGTCTGGACATCTAATGAAAAACCACTTCTTTTACAGCCTTTCTCAACGCTATTTCCATTTCCTCCATAGTCGGAAATTCACCAATCCAATCTCCATCTATATCTCTAGTTGTTCTTTCAACTTTTGATGGATTATTGTCCCTGATTGCAAGATTAAGAACCATCACACTTTCAAACACAATCGGCACACCCGCATTTGTCAGTTTTTCCATCACCCTATATAAGAATTCCGCCATATTCAAGAACATCACCATTTTGCTCTAAAAGGTCAATAATAGTCTGGTTTACTGTAGTACACATCAGTCCGTTCCGCTCTTCACACTCAATCCCCTTAAAAGATGGCACCAAAATCTGTTCCGTTCCATCTATATTTTTCTTTTTATTAACAAATAGTCACTCAAGTATTTATTTTCATAATGTATATCCCAAGACATCTATTATAATATTTGGCGTATCATAAAGTATAAATAATTAATTTCTTCTCCCTTTAAAAATTCTGGAAATAAGGCTCCTTTTCTGATTTGCATTATTTATTTCCCTTTCCACAGCATTTTCTCTTTCCTGCAAATCTTTACTCGAAGTTCGTTTATCTGATATAAGCGCAATATCATATTCTCTAAGCTCACATCCAAGCAATTGCATGATTTTCAATTCATCTCGTGCATCTGAAATAGCATTATGTGTCTCACTATAACTTTTGTTTTTGCTAAGCATTCTCAATATATTTTCAACACCATATCCCCGCTTTAACTTTCCAGTTTTATAGCATTCTGCAGAATTCGGTATAGACCTATTATATTGACGATATGCAGCTAAACGCATAATATCATACCATTCATATTCTGAACACTCTGGTAAATGTCTCTTATCAAAACACGCATTATAAGCAAAAAACCTCTGCACTTCATAGTTATTCAGCCACTCTTTAATCTCTTTTAAAGCCTGTCTTCTGCTTGTAATACGGGCTCTCTTTTCGTCAAATCGCAACTTATTTGAATACATTCCTCCCACTCTATACTCCGGCTTAATTATGTAATATATTGAATCAATTTCTTTCTTAGTTACGGAATCAGCAACTACTACACCTATCGACATTGCCTCATCATTCCAGTTTGTCTCAATATCTATTACTGCAAATTTATCCACAGCAGTCCTTTTTGTCTTTTTCAAAAATGAATTTCTTACGGGTTTTAGTTGTTTTACAACCGGCTCATAATAGTTTTCAATCAATCCCTTAGTAACAGCTTTTGTTACTGCATCCAAAAAAACTTTTCTCTCTGGTATTTCTATTTCATAAGATGTGTTGTCCCTCGTATTCCATAAAATCCCTTTTTTTAAATTCATTGCAACAATATAGCAAGCACACTGCAGGAAATGTTCATGCGTCAATTCTGATACAAATTTTAATTCATAAACAATATTGTCCTTAACTACATCAGCAAACCCTTTAGCTGAAAATTTTACTTGTCCATTTTCTTGTTCACAAAAATTAATCTGACACTCAACCTGTGCATTCTCGTCCTTATTGAAATGTGTTTTTAAGCGAGTTCTTATCAACTCACTTTGTTCTTCATTAACGAACGGAGTTATAACTTGCGTTCTGTATCTCTTTTGTTTTGTCTCAAGTGAAACTAAAAATAATATTTTTTGTTCTAATGAACTATTTTTTATCTCTTCCGTATATAACCCAGATAATTTTGAATTCAATAAAACTTTTAATTCTATTGCTGTATCTATCTTATAATTATCAAAAAAAACTGCCTCCTGATATATCCCAATACAGGGTGATAAATCTATTAAGCCATCTGTACTTTTTATATTTATTACTAAATTATCTGCTTGTTCTAACTTGTGTACTTTTAAATACGAAAAACATCTTTCCACATCCTCTTTATATTTGAAATCAAACATTTCACTTATATTCATATCATCAAATTTCTGATTAGTCGATACGAAAGTTGAAAGCGTTTTTTCAGACAGCATAGCTTCATTCGGTTTCACAAAAATTATATGATTTTTCCCTCTGCTAGCTGCAACACAAAAAATATTCCGTAGAATAATATACGACTGTTGCGGTTTTGATATCCTTGTACTCCAATGACTTTCTGTAAAATCAAAAATAACACAAATTTTTCTTTCCAAACCTTTACTGCTGTCATAAGTTGTAAATATTGCAGAATCTTCTTTTGGTTCCGTCTTCCCCATTGAATCATTATCTGTTATCGTTGCATACACAGTATTCTTATTAAATTTATCAGGATACCTTTCTTCCAAATTGTTTAATGTATCAGCCATAATTCCAGCTTTTGCTCCTAAACACAAAATATCTGTTGGAGTCTGCTTTGCCAAAAACGGAACAATATCTTCGCTCGTCATTTCCTCAACTTTACAGCAATTATTTACACCTTTTATTTCCTTTTTCCACACCTTTCCCAACATTGCTGCCAATTCATTAGACAATCGGAAACACTGAGTAAATTTTAATCTAAGATGTTCTTCGAGGAATTCTTTCATAAATATTTCAACATTTAATGTAGTTTTATCATATATTTTCTGTTCCATATCACCAACTGCAATAATTTGCATATCAGTATTATTGTCTTTTATCCACAGTAATAACTCAGCCAGTTCTTGCTCAATATCCTGATATTCATCAATAATCAAAATATCGTATTTCCCAACAGGAAGTTTTTTTTGATTAAATGTCTGTATAAGATCTGAAACCCCTACTGATACACCATTTCTATATAAAATCCTATATGCAAATCCATGGTAATTTGTTACCGTAACATTTTTCTTCTTTATCTTAGACTGTGCATCCAATTTCAGCAACTTATTATATGTCAAATACAACACTCTTTTCTTACTTGACAATTCATTACACAATTTTTGAATAGCTGTGGTCTTTCCACTGCCAATACAGGCATCTACAAGAATATTTTTCCCTTGCAATGCTTTTTCAATGAATAGCTTTTGCTCATCAGATAACCCCAAATTTAAAGATATACTCATGTCGAACTCTCCTCTTCTCCATCTTTGGATTTCTCATCTGTATCCAAAAAAACAGACTGTGTATCATGGCATTAAATATCTAAACATATACGATATTTTGTATCTAAAAACACAAGTATTATACTCTCAATTACTAAAAATTTCTACTTGTTTTTTTGCATATGTCAACAAGATTTACCCCGGCAGACTGTCCCGCACACAAAGCGCCCCCCACCCCACGCTGTCATTTGGATATTCCTCAAACGCCGGCAATTGCCGCGCCCCGCGAATGAGAAAGGCTTTTACTTTTTGTCCAAAAAGATAAGGGTCCCGCCCTTCAACAATGCCATACTGCATTAACAGGGCGGCGCTTCCCGTGACAAACGGGCATGCCATAGATGTTCCCGTGCGGCTCACATAACCGCCTCCGGGAGAACATGACAAAATATCAACCCCCGGCGCAACCAAATCCGGTTTAATCCATCCACAGCAGACATAACCCCGCCCCGAAAAAGGCGCATAACTATCTGTGTCTCCATTATAAGCGCCTACTGTAATCGGTCTAGAAGCAGTGGATGGAATTGTCAGCGTGCGGTTTGCATCCGAAATAAGAAATCCCGTCTCACGATTGATACTGCTGCCGCTTGGCATCCACAAATCAATTTTTCCGTCTGTTACCATCTTTGGTATAAGTACGATTTTCCACACACCGCTTTTAATATTGGAGCTTACCCCCTCCGGCAGCAATTCAAAATAAATTTCCTGCACAATGCTATATGGCGCCGGGTCTCCGAAATACCATAATAATTCTGTTCCATCAATTACATAACGGTACATTCCCTGCAAATCCTCTCCAAGAATTATTTCATCCCCGGATGGGGAAGTCAGACGTATCTGAAAAGAATCCGTATATTGTTTCCAAATCTGAATAGCCAGATTAAATTCGCCCGGCGCCACGACAAACTCAATTAAACTGTTCATTCCCATCATCAGCTCTACTTCTGCGTGTCTGGCAAGATTTCCCTCATTTCCGCTCCCCACGCATATTGTTGTCCGCCCCATATTCGCAACCGTATCTAAATACGTCTCAATTAGCGAGGTGCCCGTATGGGAGCCATAATTATTCCCATAACTAAGATTGAGCGCTAACGGTTCGTTTCTGCGAATGCTCATGCGCACGCAAAAATCAATGCCCTGCATTAATTGTGCCGTTTGCGGGAAGCCCTCTGCTGTCGGACTGCCTAATTTCACAACGAGAATATCGGCCTCGTAGGCGACGCCCCGATTTTCTCCACGGCTCGCCCGTCCATTTCCGACTGCAATCCCCGCCACATGCGTGCCGTGCCCGCTTCTATCCTGCGTCGGGGAGCGGCTTTCATTTTGCAGAATCGCATTAATGTCCTCTTCCGAAAAATACACCCCGCTCTGATATCCCTCCGGCGGAGCCTGTTCGGAGCCCTCCTCCGCCGTCAAGGTCTGGTCCCACAGGCCGACGATTCGGGTAGAACCGTCTTCCCTGCGAAAATCTGGATGGAAAATATCAATACCCTCTTATGTTAAGTAGTTGCACAAAAATTTTTTAACTTTTTTATTTAGAAACCACGCCCTTTTGCATGCCTGCTGTCAGATAATTGCTACAAAATCTCATCCGCCATGTTAAACTATTGCAAAATAGAATAGCCGATTGAAAAATGCTTCTCACATTTTCCACCTGATTTCTATTTTTTCTTCATTATAAACTACTATACTACCAATATACCTCTCCATTGTCTCGGATGTCAACAAGGCATCTTCCTCTGATATGAATTTGTCCGGTTCCGTCCTGCCAAGTTGTTCCTCCATCTGAATGACCTGCCTCTGCAAATCGCTGATAACCTCCTGCTGTTTTTCCATCTTTGTATGGAGGGAGTAAAACTCTGCTGCAAGGTTCTGCTGCCCTAAATATTCCTCCAGCCGGAACAACACTGCCTGTTCCAAAAACATCACATTGACCTTGCTGACACAATCCTCCGATCCGGTCACATACCGGTTATGGCAGGTAAAATAAGGGTTCATCCCCTCCTTTATCCGAAGGTTGCGTTTGCAGCATCCACACACTGTCCTGCCAATCAATGGATGCCTGCTTTTCCGGGTTTTTCCCGGGATTTTCCCTCTGCTTTTCTGGACTTCATCAAAATCTTCTCTGGCAATGATAGGGGCATGATGGTTCCTTATAATCTTCCACTGTTCCCTTGCTTTTAAGACATTGCGGCCTCCCACCTGTTCCCTCTCTGTCTTGCCATACTCCACATCCCCGGCATACACCGGATTGCGTAAGATACTACATACGGTACTACTGCTCCAATAAAACTTATCTCCCTTTGGCTTACGGAAAGTTGTGCCTTTCCTTATCTTAAACTCCACCGGAGTAGGAACATTTTCTAAATTTAACTTCTTTGCAGTCTGAGAAGATGTTACCCCCTGTAGGGCAAGAAAAAAAATCTCCCGCACCACCGCCGCTTCCTCCTCACAGATAATAAGCATATGCCTGTCATCCGGGGCTTTTTCATAGCCAAACGGGGCATGGGCGCTGACGTACTGTCCGTTTTCCTTTCTTGTCCGCAGCGAAGTTCTCACTTTCTGCGATAAATCTTTGCTGTACAAATCATAGAGCAGATTTTTGAAATTCACGTCCAAATCGGCTGTATTTCCGTGAAGACTGCCACTGTCGTAATGGTCGTTGATAGAAATAAAACGGATTCCCAAAAAGGGAAATATCTGCTCCAGATAAGAGCCCACTTCCATATAATCTCTGCCAAAGCGGGAAAAATCTTTTACCACCACACAGTCGAACTTCTCATTTCTGGCATCGTCCAAAAGACGCTGTACCCCCGGACGTTTGAAATTCGTTCCCGAAAAACCATCATCCTGATATTCCATAACCACATATTCTGCAAAATGGGAGGCGATATACTTCCTTATTAAAATACGCTGCATGCAGATACTGTTGCTTTCCTTGCGCACTATTTCATCTGTTTTGGAAAGGCGCATATAGACAGCAATACGGACAGCATGCGTTACAGTCCTTTCCTTATCCGTCTGCTTTATTCTTCTCATTTTTGTACTCATGCTGCGTACCTCCTTTCCCTGACTTGCCCTTTTCATCGGCATATAATAATTCATTCATGCGAAACGCAAAGGTAATTTTCACCCGATGGCCGGCATATACATCAATCCGGCGGATCAAGGTATGTATGACATCCTTTGTCAGCTTTGTCTTTTCATTACATTTCATCAGGTTCCGCAGGAACTTTCCCTTTTCCTTTAACTCGCGATTCATGCCATCTAACTTGTGCTGCAGTTCCTCTTTCCTCCCTGCTATTTCATGGAGGGAACTTTCCTGTTTCTTTTTCATCTGCTGAAATTCCTCCAGTGACAGGCTGCCCTCATGGTATCTCAGATACAGCTCACTTCCCTTCCTTTTTCTGCATTCCTGCCGTTTTTCACAAGTAGTAATCTCCTGCCTGATTTTTTCTTTTTGTTCCTCTGCCTGCCTTTCATACTCCTTTACCAGCCTGCCCGGACGCAAATCCGACAGGGCAAACTCCTGATGCAGCGCTGTTTTTACCAGTCCGTCCAGCACACCCAAAGCAATGCTCTTTACCGGACAATACAGGTCATCCAGCCTGCGGGAGGATGGGCAGTAATATCCATAATGGCGGATCATATCTCCAGAGCTTAACTGTTTTGCATTTGCCACCCTTGCCATCGGTTTTCCACAATCCCCACAAAACAGTACACCAGCGAAAATATCCTCATCAATCGGTACTTTCTTAGAAAAACCATTCCGATTGCAGTATTTCTCTGCTGACCTTTCAAACATGGCAGCCACCCGGAAAAACACATCCTCACTGACAAGGGGCTCATGAGTCCCCTGTCTAATGCAGTAATCCCCACCGTCTACATCATGACGGCTTCTGATTTTATACTGTTTCCCACAGGTTGTCCCCTGCACCAGACATCCCATATAGACCGGATTGGTTAAGATTTGCTTTACCGTTCCGGTGCTCCACTGTTCGAGAATCTCCCCCTCCTGCCGGTACACATGACCTGTCTTTTTGTAAATCCCCGGGCGGTGGATTTCCCTTTCATGCAGTTCCCCGACAATCTGGCACATGTTTTTGCCAGATAAATACATTTCATAAATATCCTTTACAATCCCCGATGTTTGCGGACAGATAAAAAGACATTTCTTCCCCTCTATCCATTCTGCCCGGTATCCATAAGGCGGGATGCCCCCGGTATAGCTCCCCTGTTCCTGACGGCTGCGCTTACTGGACTTTACC
Organism: uncultured Eubacterium sp.; assembly: GCA_910577295.1. Lineage (GTDB taxonomy): Bacteria > Bacillota > Clostridia > Lachnospirales > Lachnospiraceae > Eubacterium_F. The sequence continues at coordinate 8,977 of CAJTLS010000004.1, read as the reverse complement.
TTTTCGGCAATATCTCTTGCATACATCTCATTGACAAGGTTTTTCAAATTGACTGCTATTTCATCCGTGCCGGATTTTATCTCAAAAGTATCAATCCCATCCGCAAGGGCAATAAAGCGGACACCCATAAAAGGGAAAATCTTCTGGATATAATTCCCCGTCTCAATATGGTTCCTGCCAAAACGTGATAAATCCTTGACAATCACACAGTCAATACGTTTCTTCCTCACATCCTGCATCATGCGTTGAAAGCCTTCCCGCTTAAAATTAGTTCCCGTCCTGCCCAAATCCGTATAGCAGTCATAAAGCTCCATTTCCGGGTGTTCTTTCAAGTACTGCTTTGCCATAGTAATCTGTGTGTCTATGGATTCATTTTTTCGAACTTGCGGGGAAGCATTCTGTCCGCATGCCTTTGTTCCATCCACAGAAAGTCTTGCATAAATCCCCACATGGAAACGTCTGGAAAGAGGTATCTGTTCCGTTTTTTTCTTTTTAGAGATATGTGCCATGTTACAATACCTCCTTTCTTTCCTACGCCATTGCCTTTGCTCTAAGTTCCAAAAATACCCGCTTATCCTCATATACAAGAATACGGCTGACGAACGTCACGAGAATATCTCTGTCCAGTTCCGTAATCTCCAGAGTAGATTTCATCTTTTCAAGGTTTGCCCCTGCTGCCACACCTGCCTTAAATAAAGTCTTAATTGCTTCCTCCTGCTGCCGTATGGCATCCTCTGCCGCCTGATAACGTTTTTCGTAAATCCGACGGAAATCTCTAAAATCTTCCTCCGTAATAATTTCCTGTTTCAAATCCTCGTACAATCCGCTGCGCAGAGCTACATATTTTTCCTGTTCCTTTTGAAGTTTCTGGATTTGTTTTTCAAACGCCGCCACCTCATCAAACTGCACTTCCATTTTTTCTATCTGGTTCAGTACATAACTTTTGTCTAAAAATAATGCCAACTGTTGCTGTAGACCTGCCAGCACCAGATGTTTCAATTCCTTTTCTTGGATGCTGTGCCTTGTGCAGCCAAGCCCCTTATTTCTGGTAGGGCAGATAAAATACACCTTTTCCTTCCCCTTATAGCGATTTACCCGCCGTATCATCGGTTCCCCACAGTCCCCACAAAACAGAAAGCCTGTAAACATATGGCACCCGGCTTTTCCGGCAGAAGCCCTTGTGTCTATTTCCAATAATCGCTGGACTGTTCCAAAATCCTCTGCCGATACCACCGCCTCATGAGTATCCGGTACACGCACCCATTCCTCTCTGGACTTTTCTATGGAACGTTTCACTTTGTGGCTCACCTTTTCGCTTTTTCCCTGCACCATCATTCCCGTGTACAGTTCATTCGTAAGGATTCGCTTGACCGCCACCGCTGACCATTTTGCCTTTACATGGGTAACGAACCCGGTGGAGAATTTCTCCCCCTGTGACTTCTTATATTCCATCGGGGAAAGGATTCCCATACCGTCCAGTTTTTCCGCTATGGCAAGGTTACTTAAGCCGGCGATTTTCCATGCAAATATCTTCTTTACAATCCCGGCGGCGTATTCGTCCACAAGCAGTTGGTTGACATTTTCCGGGTTCTTACGGTAGCCGTAAACGGCAAAAGCACCAATAAAATCCCCTTTTTCTCTCTTGACCTGCTGATGGCTCCTGACCTTTTTGGAAATATCGCTGCAATACGCATCATTGACAAAATTTTTGACCGGCAGCACCAGCGTTTTCTCATTAAAATCCGCTGTCAGCGAATCAAAGTTATCATTCAGTGCAATGAACCGCACAGAAAAAGCCGGGAACGTTTTTTGAATCAACCGCCCGGCTTCAATATAATCCCGTCCAAATCTGGACAAATCCTTTACAATCACACAATTGGCGTGTCCAGCCTCGATATCTTCCATCATCCGCTTGAAAGAAGGTCTGTCAAAATTTGCCCCCGACCATCCGTCGTCCACATAGATGTCATAAATCTCCATATCGTCCTGCTTGCAGATATAGGAACGTATCATATCCCTCTGGGAACGGATACTGTTACTCTCTGCGCTGCCATCCGATTCATCATCCCGGCTCAGACGAAGATAAACTGCCACGTTATAAAAATCTTTCACTTCCATCTGATATTCCTCCTGATTTTAATTCGCCAGCATACCCATCTTACAGGGTACGAATTTTCATCAGGATTCCTACTGAATTTAGTCCTGATAAAAATAACACGCTTCCTGCGTTTTATAAACGCCAGATTGAAACTTAATTTGCTGATTATAAAATGGCGGTCTGTTTTCTGGCAAGCAATATCATACGGTCATTTAAGCTATCCTCTGTTTGTTCCAAATATCCAATCTGCAAAATATACTCCCCCACATTCTGTGCAAAGGGATTCTTCATCTGCTCTAAAAATGACTGCACCCGCTGTTTCTGGCTTTTAGTTGAATCTATTACAATCTCTTCTATATTTGACAGCTCTTCCCGTCGGAGCTCCGTAATAGGTATCTTTTGCAACTCAGAGAACTGTTCCATCGTCATGAAAACGCCACTCCTTTTTTGCTATTTTATTAAAGGTAGTGCTTGTCTTATGACTGCCGGATTATGCTGCTAATCCGCATTGTATGCTAATTGCATGGGCGATTTCTATCATCTTTTTTTCATTTACCTCAACTATGCGGAACAAGAGAAAACAGGAACCCATTAATCGGATGATTTATAACGAGGTAAAAGGGTCATTTCTTCCTATAATTTTCTTGAGTTTGCCCCAAAAATATTTTATAATAGAGTCAAAACTTTTGACGGGAACGAAAGGAGAAGATTATGTATCAAAGCAAAACCTATAGTTATGACTATGATGAGTATGAAGCAGGAAAATGTTCCAAGACAATGGTTGGTGACATTTTGGCAGATCCTGAACTCTCAGGTTTAGAAGAAATCATCATCGGTTCCTGGGGCGATCCCTGGGAGGGCAGCGCACAGGATATTCTGGATGCCATGGTGGAGCACAAGGAAAAATTTTCACACATTAAGAGCCTGTTCGTAGGAGACATGAATTTTGAAGAATGCGAGGTTTCTTGGATCATTCAGGGAAATTATGAGAATTTGCTGGAGGCGATGCCGCAGTTAGAACATTTGGTAATCAAGGGTAGTACAGATCTGGAATTGGGCAAAGTGCAGTTAGAACATCTGGAATCTCTGGAGATTATTTGCGGGGGACTGCCGTTAGAAGTGATTCAGAGCATACGGGATGCGAAATTACCTGCATTAAAGAGTCTGAGACTTTACATAGGAATTGATGACTATGGATTTTCCGGTTCTATTGACGACATTAAAGATCTGTTGGAGAAATCGGATTTTCCGAAATTGGAAAGTCTGGCAATCTGTGACAGTGAGATGCAGAACGAAATTACCGAAGTAGTATTGCAAAGCAAATATATGAAGCAGATCAAGCGTCTTGAATTATCTATGGGTTCTCTGACGGATGAGGGGGGACAAAAATTAGTGGATCAACTGCCGGGATTTCCAAATATTCAGGAGTTGGATGTGCATTACCATTATTTGTCCGACGATATGATGGAGAAACTGGAAAATCTGCCGATAGAAGTCAATGTAAATGAGCAGAATGAACCGGATGAATGGGATGGTGAGGTGTATTACTATCCTATGCTGACGGAATAAGGTGAGATCCATGAAAGTAATTCTGATTGGGGAAGAACACAGCAAGAGAACAGATTATTTCCGACAGGCGGCGGAACAGCAAGGAGTTCCGTTTGCGTTCTTTCTCTGGAACCAGTGGAAAATGGAAGATCTGGAAGGTGGAATCGTGAAAATAGATCCCCTCTCTTATGATACCTGTCATCTGCTGGATTTGAACCGTATCATAGCGGAGTACCGGGATCAGTTAAAACGGCTCGCTGAGACCGGTCCAGAAATCCGGTTTCTCAATCATCCGGCAGGAATCTTAAAGGCATTGAATAAAGCTGTCTCCAAGAAATTATTACAGGAGAGAGAGCTGCCTGTGACAGAACTGCTTGGCGAGAATCCAAAAGATTTTTCAGAGTTACGTCAGATTATGGAAGAACACAGGGCATGGTCTGTTTTTGTCAAACCGGTCTACGGCTCCGGAGCCGCGGGTGTGCTTGCGCTGTCCATGCAGCCGGCCACTGGGAAGGTAGCAGCATATACTTCTGCCTGCAACTCGGCAGGAAAGCTCGTACAGCAGAAAAAAATCCGAAGAATTACCGATTCAGAGGAAGTGGCACAAATCCTAGATCGAATTTTACAGTTAGATACCGTGGTGGAGCGATGGCACCCCAAGGCCGTAAGCGGTGGAGAGTCTTTTGATTTCCGTGTGTTATGGCAGTTTGGCAGAGTGGAGTATCTGGTGGCGCGAAAATCCGTTATGCCGATTACCAATCTTCATCTGAATAACCATGCAGCCATGCCAGAGGAGATTTTTACATCAGACCTGCTCTGGAACCGGGAGCAGGTTCTGGCGGAAATAGAAGATCTCTGTAAACAGGCGATGCAGAGTTTTCCAGAACTTTGCATGGCGGGACTGGATATCATGTTAGATAAGAAGACAGGAAAACCCCGGATCATTGAAATCAACGGGCAGGGGGATTTGTTATACGCTGATATTTATGGGGAGAACCGAATCTACGGCGCACAAATCCGTCGTATGGCAAAGGGGGAAGGCGTAGTTTGGAATGGAACGTGGATATGAATCAGGTGGTGGGAAGCCATCATATTATATTTCTCTGTCTGGATGCCCTGCGCTATGATGTGGCAAAGGAGGAAGAAGAAAGGGGAACCACGCCCGTCCTGAATTCCCGTGGCAGTTGGATCCGTTGTCAGGCAACAGGGAATTTTACTTTTCCGGCACATCAGGCATTGTTTGCCGGTTTTTTTCCGTGTGTCTGGGAAGCGAAGAACCACCGGGAACGAATTCCGCTTTTCTTTCCTGAAAATGCAGGAAGCGGGCGGAAAGCGCCGGACGGAGCCTATAGATTTCATCAGGCTAATTGGATTCAGGCATTGGAGAAGCAAGGCTATACAACCTGTTGTGTGGGAGGGGTAACCTTTTTTGACAAACGATCCGGTCTGGGAAAGGTGCTGCCGGCATATTTTCAACAAAGTTTCTGGAATTCCTCCTTTGCGCCGACGGTCAGGAAAAGCACCAAGCATCAAGTGGACTTTACCATTCGTTGGCTGGAGAAGCAGCCCCTGAATCAAAAAATCTTCCTTTATCTGAATGTTTCTGCGATCCATTATCCCAATTATTTCTATCTGGAACCGGAAATGAGGCGGCTGCCGATTCCTGCCTACCAAAGAGACACGAAGGAAAGCCATAGGTTAGCGCTTCGTTATGTAGACAGCGAGCTTTCGAGATTGTTTGATGCTCTGAAGAAAAAAGGGAAAACGTTTGTCATCTGCTGTTCTGATCATGGCACTTGCTATGGGGAAGATGGATGCTATTCCCATGGAATCAATCATCCGATGGTAAACACTATTCCCTATCAGCATTTTTTCTTGTGAGATTGTAGGATTTTAATGCTTTCCAGACCATCAGGCACAAATATATTTCCTTGGAAACTCTGTCTGGATTTTTTCGTATGATATAAAACTAAAAATGGCAGAAAAGACTGATTTTGAGAAATGGGAGGAGATACAGCATATGAGTGAGAAAAGCAGGAAACCAGACTCTATCTATCAGCAGTATATGTACAGTTATCCCCACAAGACCGCATACCGGGCTTTGCCTGACCTGAAGATCCGGGATTACCTGCCCAGACTGGCGGGGGCAGAGAACAGCCTGTACTTTCATATTCCCTTTTGTGAAGCCAAATGCGGATACTGCAATCTTTTTTCTGTGGCCGGACGAAATCCGTCATATCTGGAACATTATCTGGATGCGATGGATGAGCAGCTTAGACAGTATCACTTAGAGGACTATGTATTTTCTGACGTGACTGTAGGTGGTGGAACCCCCTTGATCTTAACGGAGAAGCAACTGGAACGGTTGTTTTCTTTCATAGACAGGGGAATGGGCAAAGTTCAGAACTATCCAGTCATTATAGAAACTTCCCCCAACCAGACAACAGAAGGAAAATTAGCGATTGCCAAAGCACATCATACGCAGAGGGTCAGTATCGGGGTTCAGAGTTTCCAGAAGGAGGAATTAAAACGGCTGTGCCGGGTCCATTCCGCAGAACAGGCGAGAAAGGCGGTCGCTTTGATACGAAAACAGGAGTTTGCCTGCATGAATTTGGATCTGATCTACGGAATTCCCGGACAGACAAGGGATTCCTTAGGGGAAACACTCAGAGAAGCGTTGTTTTATCAGCCAGAGGAACTCTTTATCTATCCTCTGTACGTCAAACCCGGAACACCGCTTGCAAACCGGGAGGAGAAGCCCTCAGATCAGACCTGTTTTTTCTATGAAATGATCCGGGAATATTTATCGCTTCATGGATATGAGCAATATTCCATGAGACGTTTTGTGCGGTCCGATGTTGCAACGGTCTTTCCAGCAGAATCCTGTGGTTTTGGAAATACTCTTTCTCTGGGATGTGGCGGCAGGAGTTATCTGGGGAATCTGCATTTCTGCACACCGTACTCTGTCCGGCAGACAGAATGTATCCAACGGTTGGATGCTTACTTGGAAACAAAGGATTATACAAAAATTACGCATGGGTTTATTTTGGATGAAGAAGAAGAAAAGAGACGGTATGTGATGAAAAATATATTGTTTGCAAGTGGTTTGAATGTCAACGAATATTATAGAATCTTTGCCGGGGATTTGAAACAGGATTTTCCGCTTCTGTCCGATTGGGAAAGCGAAGGATATCTCCGGTTGTGCGGAGAAAATTATCTGCTGACGGAAGAAGGGATGGCATATTCGGATGCTCTGGGCCCGCAGCTAATTTCAGAACAAGTGAGAGGATTGATGCAAGAATGGGAACACAATTTTATTACCGGGGCTATCTGACTTCCTGCAATTATTCTTGCGAATACTGCCCGTTTTCTAAAAGGAAAATGACGGCAGAACAGGAGAAAAAAGACCGGGAAACCTTGGAGAAATTTCTCTGTCAGATGGAGGCAGAGACGGAGGAACATGCCCTACAGATTGTGCCCTATGGAGAGGCCCTCGTGCATTCCTATTATTGGGAAGCGATGGCAAAATTCAGCCGGATTAGAACGGAAGTATATACCGGCTGTCAGACGAACTTGAGTTTTCCAGTGGAACAGATGGTTTCGTTCTTTGAGTCCTGTGGAGGAGAGAAACGAAAACTCCGCCTATGGTGTACATTTCATCCTTCCATGACATCGGTGGACACATTTGTCAGTCAGTGCAGGAAATTAGCACAGGCAGGCATTGCCTATTGTGTGGGTGTGGTAGGTGATCCCGATGAATATTCTAGTATCCAAACACTCCGGGAAGAATTACCGGAAGAGATTTACGTTTGGATTAACCGAATGGAGGGCATAAAGAAACGTTATACCGAGACAGAAATTCAGGAATTTCAAAAGATAGATCCCTATTTTTTTCTGGAACTGCAGCATTTCCGGGCAGACAGCAATCTATGTAGACATTCCGTGTTCCAAGAAGCGAAGGGAGACCGATATTTTTGCAATCTTCATGCAGCGCAGGCAGGCAGAAGCTCGGACAATCATTCCTGTAAAAGAAAGGAATGTAACTGCTATCTTGCCTATTGTAATCGTATGGACATAAAAGAATTACTTTTCTTTCAACCTTACCCCGCTTTTCGGATCCCTGTTTATCCTAAGGGAATATTTCTGGACGTTGACGGTACATTGATCGCAGAGGGGGAACGGGCTTTGTCGGATTCTTTGACAGAAAAAATCCGATGGCTGGCGAAGAAAAGTAAGCTGTATCTGGCAACAGCGCTTCCATTTGCAGAGGCAATGGCAAAGTGCCGGAAAATCATCGACTGTCTATCCGGTGGCGTGTTTGCAGACGGAGGGCATATTTTGGTTTGGAAACAAACGGAACACGGGCAGAGGAAGATTCTTTGGGAGGAAGTAAAAAGTGTAGGTACATTATCAAAGAGCTTGCGATGCCGCACCTATCAGATTCGCGGTGTTGTATACAAGTACACTCTTCTTTGCAGGCGAAAACAGGGGTGGATGCCGGGAGAGGCCGAGGCTTTAATCCAGAAAATTGAAAACTCTGTAAACAACAGGGATAGTATAAAGATCCACAGAGAGAAAAGACATATTGGAATTACCAGCGTGGATGCGGATAAAAAAACAGGGGTAGAAATGATCTGTACCAGAGAGGGGATTGCACCGGAAGAAGGCATGGCAATTGGAAATGATGCGGAAGATCTGCCAATGCTGTCCCTGTTTCCACGGTCTTTATATGTAGAATAAGCAGGTATCGTTTACAGCCGCTTTTTGAATCGTTTCTCCAAACGGGGTAAACATGCCTATTTATTTTACATTTCCTGTAGGACTAAATCAGCCGGAACCCCTTATATTTACTGGGTTCTTTCTGACTTGACAATACAATAACATGCTCCCCGCTATCCACAATTCCTACCAGAATACCCTGTCCGGTCAGTGAATACGGTGGACGCTGTATCGGCGGTATGCAGGAAACAAGCTTTCCCTCATAAACCGCAAAAGAAAGAGCCTTTGGTTTCTCAATAAACTCTACCAACGGCTCCTCAGACAACTGTAATAATTGTTCTTTTGTAACTTCCGTTATGGCAAAACCACCGAGCAAATCTACCCAGTTTTCATAGCGCTCCGCCAAATTTCCCATCTCGCCGGAATAGCGCAGGATAATTTCCCATTTCGCATCCTGCGTATCATAACCAACCTGTAGATTTTCACTCTTCTCCCTTGTCTGCTCGTCTACATCTAATGATAACTCCAACAGGTTCTCTATTTTCTGGTCTGCCATACTAATCCTCATTTCTGAGCGATTTATCGCGAAGAACCGCACGAAAAAACTCGAAG
>CAJTLS010000003.1:162178-162774 GCA_910577295.1 uncultured Eubacterium sp. | reverse complement strand
TGAGCCAGGATCAAACTCTCATGTTAAAAAGTTGAACCGGCAGAATAAATGCCTGCGTGCGACCTCTCGGTCGCCTGTATGACCATTCAGTCATTAGCTATCCTGTTCGATTACTGTTTGTTTCCCTTTCGGGAAAAGAATTGAATCGGGTTGGTTTATTCTTATCGAATAATTACTCCGAAAAATATTTTTTATTTTTCGGGGTTGTTTCACTGTTGAATTATCAAGGTTCTCTGCCCGACCTGTCCAGCCGGAACTTGCTTCATCAGTAAATGTTCTTTACTGCGTCAGCGAATACTATCTTATCAAAAAAGTTTTTCCTTGTCAACACTTTTTTTAAATAATTTTTTTGATGATTTTCAAAAAACTATTTTGTTATTGTGCCAACGAATTACATCCTAACAAATTAATCGAATTTTGTCAACAACTTTTTTTATTTTTTTTACAACCTATTTTTTTGGCAACACCTTTGTCTGAAATAACTGCAAAATCGGTTGGCAACTGGCGACTTTCATTATACTATTTAAAGGATATCATGCAGGACGATGATCAGAAAGAAACTTTCAGAAATCTCAGCTAGGTATTCAAGCCATTTT
>CAJTLS010000003.1:73639-162169 GCA_910577295.1 uncultured Eubacterium sp. | reverse complement strand
AAAACGGCTTTACTTTTCTTGATACAAAAAAACGAGCAAATCTCTATAAAAAAGATTTGCTCACATTTCCCCAAGTGCATTTCCCAATGCACTTTCTAAACGGAGAAGGAGGGATTTGAACCCTCGCGCCGCTATTAACGACCTACTCCCTTTCCAGGGGAGCCCCTTCAGCCACTTGGGTACTTCTCCAAAGCTGAATTATATCAACATTATGATGTTATAAAACCAAACGGAGAAGGTGGGATTCGAACCCACGGCCCCTTTCGGAGTCACCGGTTTTCAAGACCGGCTCCTTAAACCACTCGGACACCTCTCCAAGACTGCTTGAATAGTATATCATTGTACTCCTATCCATGTCAAGATAAATTTACAATATTTTGACATTTTGAATAACAAAATCTATTCTCCTAAACGCAGAGCAGGAACTGCGTTCAAATCAAGACCATGACGGACGCCTTTCTGATATTCATAATAGCCGGCTGCACCTATCATGGCGGCGTTATCTGTACAGAGAATCGGCGTTGGCATATAAAATTGATAACCGTTTGCCTCACAAGCTTTCTTCATTCCGTCACGTAAACAGGAGTTGCAGGCAACTCCTCCGGCAATCGCGATTTTGTCCATTTCATAATCTTTTGCCGCCAGTATCGTGTGTTCCACCAATACATCAACAACCGCTTTTTGAAAGGAAGCGGCAACATCCGCTTCAGAATAACTCTCTCCTTTCATTTTACAGCCGTTAATATAATTCAATACTGCTGATTTTAAACCGCTGAAACTAAAGTCATAAGGGGAATCTTCGATGGACGCGCGCGGAAAATCAATCGCGTCTGCGTTCCCCTCTTTTGCCAGACGGTCAATCTTCGGCCCTCCGGGGTAGCCGAGACCAATGGCACGGGCCACCTTATCAAATGCTTCTCCGGCCGCATCATCTCTTGTCCGGCCTAAGACAGCATATTCGCCATAGTCATGTACAATAACTAAGTGGCTGTGTCCGCCGGACGCCACCAAACATAAAAACGGCGGCTTCAATTCTGGATTCGCAATAAAATTAGCCGAAATATGCCCTTCGATATGGTGTACGCCTATGAGTGGTTTATCGGTGGCAAAACTGATTGCTTTTGCCGCTCCGACGCCTACTAGCAAGGCCCCGACCAGCCCCGGGCCATAGGTGACACAGATAGCGTCCATATCATCAAGTGTCTTATCCGCCTGCGACAGCGCTTCCTCTATGACCTGATTTATCTTTTCAATATGTTTGCGTGAGGCAATTTCCGGCACAACTCCCCCGTATATTTTGTGAATATCAATTTGAGAGGCAATAATATTCGAGCATACCGTGCGGCCGTTTTCGACGACTGCGGCAGCCGTTTCGTCACATGAACTCTCAATGGCAAGTACCGTAATATTTTTTTCTTCCAAAACAATCCCCGATTCTGCTTTCTGCTATGCTATTTTGATTTTGACGTCATGGCGCTTTTTGTCGGCGCCGAACCAAAACCAAAGATTTTCCAGACGCCATTCTCTTTCACAAGGACGGCACGTTGATTCCATGTACTGTACTTCGTTCCCTCCCGCATAAAATAAGAATATTTTACATATACCGTTTCACTGCCGTCAATTGTCTTATACTCATAATTCTTTTCTTCATCAATCGTATAATTAACTATTTTTCTGCTTTCTTTTCTGTATTTATCGGCATCCGCCTTAATGACTGTCTCCATCTTCTCTATCGGATTTTTCTTTTTCAAATCTTCGCAATACAGCTTCTGAATCTGACCTACAAGAGAAGTGAACTCATCATCATCTAATTTCTTATTATAAATACACTGATTAAATCTGCTGAACAATTTGAGCACTTCTTTCGGTGTTTCCGGATACCCTTTGTCCAAATCTTTCGCAATCAGTTTTTCCGCCTCCGTCGTCGGCGTGTATACGGATTCTCGTAACTGCTGCCTCTTCATATATTGATAATAAACAGCGAGCGCACCTAATGTCAGCAAACACATAATAATGATAAAAGCTACTAAATTTCTCTTTTTCTTCCTGCCACTTTCCATAGCGTACACCTCCCTCTCATGAATTTACTCGGTTCCCGCTTTCTCTTTTTCAAAGGTAAGATACAGCGATTTGCGGTCTTTCCCGGCTTTTGCCTGCGGAAAAATGGCTCTCACCTCATCCATATACGCTTCCGGTTTTATTAGCGACGGACTGTAATGTGTCAGCCAGAGTTCTCCCACTTCCGCTTCTTTCGCCATGGACGCAGCTTCCGTAAACATCATATGGCGGTTCTCTTTTGCTTTGTCCAACTGCTCTTTCTCACCATACATCCCCTCGCATATAAATAAATCTGCGCCTTTCGCATATCCGGATATCTCCGGCACAGGTCTGGTATCGGTACAATACGTCACTTTCAGACCCTTGCGCGCCTCACCTAACACCATCTCCGGCGTATATACGCAATTATCAATACAAACTTCCTCACCTTTTTGTAAAATACTCCACGCCCGCATCGGAACATCATTTTCCTTGGCTTTGTCTAAATCAAACTTGCCTGCGCGATGGATAATCTGACTGTATCCATAACACGGCACCGTGTGCCTGACGCGGAACGCTTCTATCGTATAACCCTTTTGCTCCAACTGATGAAAAGGTTCTGATAATTCCACATAACGAATCTCAAAAGGAAGACCCTGTGCAATAATGAGTAACGCTTCGACTACTTTCTTTACACCACGGGGACCAACAATCGTCAACGGCAGCTTCCGTTCGGCATTCCCCATCGATAACAGCAGTCCCGGCAGGCCGCTTATATGGTCGCCGTGCACATGAGTAATGCAAATCGTATCTATCCCGTGCATACTCCAGCCCTTTTCCCGAATGCTCACCTGCGTCCCCTCGCCACAATCTATCAATAAGCTGCTTCCGTTATAGCGCGTCATCAGAGCAGTCAAAGCCCTCCTTGGCAGTGGCATCATACCACTTGTTCCTAACAGGCAGACATCCAACATGGTAAAATCCTCCAATCCTTTCAGTCCTTTTTATTTTACCATAACTGTATGTCATTTTCAAACCCTACGAGAAAAAAAGCCATTTTCTTTTACGAAAATGACTTCCCCTCCTGCAGTACTTCTATTTTTTGAGATTTTTTAACCGGAATAGCAAATTTCCCAATCATTTCATCATAACATTGCTCACAGAGCAAAAATTCATGAACTTCCAAATCCTTTTTGGAAAAGTACCCCCATTCTTTCCGTCCGGTAAATACATCTTCCCGGGGCGACGGACCTAATTGAAGTTTCCTCCCGCAACTGTTACAGAACCATTCCTTTTCTGCCAACCTGTCATCCCCCTTTCAGTAAGATATTACTAATTATAACAAAGGGTTAGAACAAAATCCATAAGCAAAATTTTCCACAAAAATTCAAATTTTTCCCTCTTTTTCCTGCCGCTCCCTTTCCGCCTGCGAGAGACGAAGATAAATCGGAGCAAAGTCTTTCGCCGGCATACCTTTCCCTCTCTGCATGTAACTTTTCCCAAGTGAGGCGATAGACGCCGCTTTCTGATAGCGCACACTATCCGCCGCCCATCCGTACGAAACGGTCAGTTCTTCTTCCAGACGCTCCCGAAACACAGGAACACCGTCGCCGACAAAAATCGTTTTCCGCGCCTTTTCATTCACCTGATGAATCACTTCTTCGATTGGTGCCGCCGCCGGTTCCGTTACCGTGACCGGCAGAGTCTCATTTACTTCGTAAATGGCATAATAAGCCTGATTTCTGCGCGCATCCATCATAGCGCATACAAGAGCATCCGCTCCCGTCAAGTTATAGGCGAGTCCTTCCAGTGTCGGTACTGCAATCAGGGGAATGGACAACGCCTGTGCTAACCCTTTTGCCGTCGACGCACCAATCCGCAGGCCGGTAAAAGACCCGGGACCGGCAGCTACCGCAATGCCATCCAGTTCTTTTACGGAAAAATCTGCCATTTTCAACATTGCCTCAATCATTGGCAGCAATGTCTGGGAGTGCGTTTTTTTATTGTGTATGGTATATTCTCCCACCAGTATGTCTTCGCACAGCAATGCTGCCGACGCCACTAATCCCGAGCTATCAATGCCAAGAATATTCATCCTCTGCCATCTCCTATTCTATCGTAATTTGACGATAATCAAATCCCTGTTGCAAATCTTTTTCAATGAGAATTTTTCTGCTGTTCTCCGGTAAAATTTCTTCAATCAGCGACGCCCACTCAATCAGGCAAACGCCATCCCCGAAAAAATAACTTTCATAGCCGAGCTCGTACATCTCCTCTACATCCGCAATCCGGTAGACGTCGAAATGATACAGTGGAATACGCCCCTGCCGATACTCCTGAATAATCGTAAACGTTGGACTGGTAACTGGCTCGTCGATACCTAACCCTTTCGCAAAGCCTTTGGCAAACACCGTCTTGCCGACTCCCAATTCTCCCTCCAGAAGAAAGATGTCTCCCGCCTGTGCCTGACTGCCAAGCGAATATGCTGCGTCAAATGTATCTTTCTCACGGAAACTTTGTATTATCATTTTCGCTTTCTCCCCTTTAGGAATGTCACTAATTCACCGAATCGCCCGTCACAGGACGCTTCAGTAATAATGGTCGCATGAATCGTCGAAGTGAATACATACACTGCCCCTTTGACATAGACAATCTTACGCACATTGCTCCATGGACAGGCAGACGCAGCCTCACCCTGCGTCACACGAATCTCTTCCTCATCAATATGACACATCAACGGCTCCTGTTCTTCCGTTCTTGCAACCTGAGCCTTTGCCTTGCGTATCAATAAAAACGGCTGAAAAATAAGAAACAAAAAAGCAATAACAACCAACATAATTTTCTGGTTATCCGACCACGCCCCCCAGCGGATAATTAATGCCGCCAAGGAAGCAAAACCCAGCAAAATGCCGAGCATACCGGATAATTTTGTATAATTGAACCGGAGCAGAAATTTACTCATGTCCTTTGCACTTACTTTTAATTCAAAATCCATTGTCATCGTTTTCTCCTAACTATCCGCACATTTCATTAAATCAAAACCAGTATATCAAAACCCTGTTTCATTGACAAGTCCAACGTTTTTTATTATCATAGACTTACAAAATAAATTTGAATACATACAGGAGGACAAGTAATGTTTGGTTCAGTACTCGGAAATTTGGTTGGAATCACCTATTTCCTCTCTTTTCAGATATTGGGCGTCTGTCTGGCCCTTTACCTTTTTCATAAGGAAAAATTAGGCATAACCGTATTATTCGGCAGCGTATTCGGCTCGTTTGCTTTGCATTGGCTGCCAACTCTTTATGCCTTTTTATTCAATTTTACAAAAACTGCACACGGAATGGCTTTTCTTACTTTTGTAGCTATTGTCTACGCAGCATCGCTGTCTGCTAAGAAGCGCACGCTTCTTGCCGGACGAAAGATAGATTTCAATATTAAACGGATGTTTTCGCAAGACCCCATACTTTTTTTACTGCTTCCGCTTTTTCTCTATACGGTCATTGTGCTGCTGCACAGTACGATTCCGTACATTGATGGCGTTATGCACTCCGGTCAGAGTACATTCGGTGACATGAATATGCACCTCGGATTTATAAGCAGTATTGCCAATCAGAAAGTGTTTCCGCCGGAATACTCCATCCTGCCGGGAACTCAATTGGCATATCCTTTTTTATCAGACAGCATTTCATCCAGTATATATATATTCGGAACATCTTTACGCATGGCTTATCTTCTTCCAATATTTTTTGCCATGTTGCAGGTTTTCTTTGGCGTATACATTCTGGCAAAACGTATCTATCAATCTTATGGTGGTTCCTACCGTGGGAAAAGTATCCTTGCCTTTGCCCTCTTTTTCTTCAATGGCGGATTGGGATTTGTTTACTTCCTCAACGAGGGTTTATTCAGCGAAAATTTCACACGGATTTTTACCGCCTTTTATGAGACGCCGACCAATTATGTAGAAGCCAATGTCCAGTGGCACAACATTATCTGCGATATGCTGATTCCGCAGCGCGCTACTTTATTCGGGTGGGCGATGTTGTTCCCTATTTTTATTTTACTCCACAAGGCCGTGACGGAAAGCAGCCGAAAATGTTTTGTTATCGCCGGTTTATTGTCTGCCGGACTGCCGCTTATACATACCCATTCCTTTTTGGCGCTCGGTATCCTTTGCGCTGGATTCGTCATCCTAAATCTAATTAACTTCAGCAGCAAACGCACATTGACAAAACGTGTTCCCCTCTCTGCGCGTATTATACTCACAGCAGCCTTGCTGTGCGGACTAAACTACATCAGCATACGCCAGATGTCGAGCACCCCATTGGATGCCGACGTTATTTTCCGAATAGGGATTACCATTGCGGCCATCCTGATTCTCTTATTTGTATTGGCGCTGATATACTTTTTTGATAAGAAAATCATTACCAATTGGGGAATCTTTCTCTGCCTCGTGCTCATACTGGCACTTCCGATTTTGTTTGCCTTTACATTTCAACAGGCTTCCGGCGAAAACTTTGTGCGTGGCTCTTTCAACTGGGCCAATTCGAGTCCGGAATCTATGGATAATTACCTGATCTTCTATTGCAAGAATTTGGGAATTATGTTTATCCTTACGGTCGCCGTCTTCCTCTTCGGAAACAAAAAGCAGATACAGACGATTTTACCGGCAACTTTTCTCTGGCTGATTGCAGAATTTGTTCTCTTCCAGCCAAACTCATACGATAATAATAAATTGATGTTAGTTTCTTATTTCTTTTTCTGTGTGGCAGCCGCTGATTTTGTCTGGGATACCATTCCGCAATTTCTCCATCGAATCCTGCCGCGTATACAAAAAAAGCTGACTCGCGGAGTTCTTGTCAGTATCGTCGCTTTTGTCGGTGTCCTTGCCGCCGTTCTCACAATGGGACGGGAGGCAGTCGCTGATTTCGAATTGTATGGATCTCCTTATATTAAACTCTCCCAGTGGGTAGAGGAAAATACGAGGCCTGATGATATATTTTTAACGAATAACAATCACAATAATGCGATTGCCGCGCTGGCCGGCCGCAATATCGTATGCGGCACCGAAACTTTCCTCTATTTCCATGGGCTCAACTACCAGAAGCAGGAGGAGGATTTACGCAGAATGTATGAAGAACCAGCAAGCCGGAATGACCTGCTGGAAGAATACGATGTTTCCTATATTGTAATCGGCCCTTACGAATTAAGCAACTATCAGATACAGGACATACAGCAGATGGCAGAAGAATACGAACTCGTATACAACGAAGACGGAATCATCGTTTTTTCCGTATAAATCTTATTGCTGCGGCCGGTATCTGACAATACCATATTCCCACGACGTTTCATCAAAATTAGAAGCATCTTCAGACGGACGGCGTAACAAGACATACAATTCTTCACCGGCTCCGATTAACACATCATAAACATCTGCATCTGCCAGAGTGTCAAAGTTATTTGCTCCACTCAATAATATGGCAGATGCTTTTTTTCCCGAATCGTTAATAAGATATAAACCTGACTGATTGAATGCGTACGTCTGCCATGTTGTCGTATCTGTATCAAAATACCACTCGTATTTTCTGTTCTCTTCCGGTATTTCTTTTCCAAAATATGATGAGACTGCCAGCGTATCCGAATCCAATATGCCGAACAATTTGTGGGAAGAAGAATAATATATCATCTGCGACTCCCCGTAAGCGACTTTTTTACCAAAGGCGCTGTCTGCTATCGTCGGGCAGAAATTCGTCTGCGTTCCGGTGATGCTGTCGAACCACATCGCACTGGCCCCCGAAAACACAAGAAAAGCCGTGCCATCTTCTTTAACATGAAAGGATGTAACATCATGCTCTTTTGCATAATCGACCTCTATTCCTTCGTCATTAGTTATTTTCGTCTGCAATTTTACTTCGCTGAATCTGTTGTTTGCCTCGTCGACAGACAAAAGAGAATATTCACAAAATCTATCTTCTTGCGGCTGCCCCATAATTCTGCCAGCCTCCTGCTCTCCATCACTGCTCCTGAGCAATACATATAAATTGCCATCGTCCCCACGCCGGATATAAGGAAAGTCCAAAATATACTGCGTCTCTTCCCGCAAACGCTTCAATAACTGCTCTTTGCAAAGCTCCTTTGTCTGCCAATTTCCATCACCGTTAAGAGTATATTCCATAATCGCCGCACACTCTTCCCCATCATCGTCCGTTTCCATCAACATCTGATATAGCGCCGGCTCCCCCTGCTGGTTGACTTGCAAATCAGTAGCCAGTAATTCCCCAGCATCTGGAATGCACTCCTCCGGCACTTGTACCATTTCTTCTCCCTCATAAGTTTTCCCCTGTGCGGGAGTAGCCGTTGCCTCATCGGTCTCTTTTTCCCCACCACATCCTGTCAGTGCAAGAGCGAGCACACACATATATATTAAAAACCGTTTCATCCTAACCCTCCATTTTACAATATCATAGATAACTGTATTCTCTGCTTTTGCAAATCCACACCGAGTACTTTAACTTCAACGACATCTCCGACGCTCACTACATCAAGCGGATGTTTAACAAATTTTTTATCCGTCAGCTTGGAAATATGTACCAGCCCATCCTGATGGACGCCGATATCGACAAAGGCGCCAAAATCAATAACATTGCGCACCGTGCCTTTTAATATCATTCCTTCCGTCAAATCTTTCATTTCCAAAACATCACTGCGGAGTATTGGTTTTGGCATCTCATCACGCGGGTCGCGCCCCGGTTTTTCCAGCTCTTTTATAATATCTGATAACGTTATTTCTCCAATCCCCAATTCTTCTGCTATTTGCCCTTTGTCCTTTAACACGAGCGACAATCCGGTCAATCCGCCGCGAATATCTTCCGGCTCATATCCGAGCTTCTTCAGTAGCTTTGCCGCCGCTTCATAAGATTCCGGATGCACGCTTGTCGCATCAAGCGGGTTCTTCCCGTCGGCAATCCGCATAAACCCGGCGCACTGTTCATACGCCTTCGGGCCGAGTTTTGCCACTTTCAACAACTCCCTGCGGCTTGTAAAGCGACCGTGTTCCTCCCGATATGATACGATATTTTTGGCAATCGCCTTGGAAATGCCCGACACATATCCGAGCAGCGAGGCCGAAGCCGTATTCAAATCGACGCCGACGTTATTCACGCAGTCTTCTACAACATTACCTAACGCCTCGTCCAGTTTCTTTTGATTCATATCATGTTGATATTGTCCCACGCCAATACTCTTTGGCTCAATCTTCACCAGTTCCGCTAACGGGTCCTGCAGACGCCTCGCAATGGAAACCGCACTTCGCTGCCCCACATCAAAATTCGGAAATTCCTCTGTCGCCAGTTTGCTTGCCGAATAAACAGAGGCCCCCGCTTCATTTACAATAATATACTGTATCGGTTTGTTTATCTCCTTTAACATATCGACAATAACGAGCTCTGATTCGCGCGAGGCTGTTCCGTTTCCAACCGAAATAAGGCTGATATTATATTTGTCAATAAGCCCTTTGACAATTTGTTTCGTCTGTGCCACTTTATTTTGCGGCTGCGTCGGATAGACAACAATCGTGTCTAACACCTTTCCCGTCTCATCGACAACGGCAAGTTTACATCCGGTACGAAATGCCGGATCCCAGCCAAGCACTACTTTTCCGGCAATCGGCGGCTGCATCAGAAGCTGCTCTAGATTTTTCCCAAATACATAAATGGCTCCGTCCTCGGCACGTTCTGTCAGTTCGTTGCGTATTTCTCTTTCAATCGCCGGCGCAATCAGTCTCTTATAGCTGTCTTCTATCGTATCGACAAGACATTCTTCCGTATTGGGATTCTCCCTCGTCACTACTTTTTTCTTCAGATAACGGAGAATCTCCTCTTCCGGCGCCTCTATTTTCACACTGAGAATCTTTTCTTTCTCCCCCCGGTTTATCGCCAGTACCTGATAGCCGGAAAGTTTGGAAACGGCGCTCTCAAAATCATAATAATTTTCATACACGCTCTTTTCTTCCGGATCCTTTGCCGTCGAAAAGAGAATCCCTTTCTGCATGGTTGTCTTGCGAATCGCAATACGGTAATCCGCCTCGTCGGCAATCGTCTCCGCCAATATATCCATGGCCCCCTGAATGGCTTCTGCCGTGGAAGCAACTCCCTTTTCCTCATCTACATAGGCTTCTGCTTCCTCTTCCAGCGGTGTTTCCGTCATCTGCAATAAAATCAGATTGGCAAGTCCTTCCAGTCCTTTCTCTTTGGCAATCGTTGCCCGTGTGCGCCGCTTTGGACGATACGGACGGTACAAATCCTCCAAAAGCACCTGTGTTTCAGCAGCCAGTATCTGCGCCTTTAACTCTTCTGTCAGCTTTCCCTGCTCTTCAATACTGGCAAGAACCGTCTCCTTGCGCTCTTCCAGATTGCGAAGATAAGTAAGTCTCTCGTCCAGCTTACGCAGTTGCTCATCATCCAGCGTACCGTGCTGCTCCTTTCGGTAACGTGCGATAAACGGAATGGTACAGCCCTCGTCAATAAGCTGAACGACAGCCTCTACCTGCCAAACCTTAATATTTAATTCCTCTGCTATTTTTTTGTTAATATTCATGCTAATCCTCATTTCTGAGCGATTTATCGCGAAGAACCGCACGAGAAAACTCGAAGAGTTTCTCGTGTCGGAACAAAACTATTTGCTTTCGCTCAGAAGCAAATAGTTGGTTGAAAAATCAGCGCACCAGCGTGATTTTTCAACCTAATCCTCATTTCTGATTTTCTAATGACTCAATCCTCTTTTTCCAATTCTTTCAGATAAGACTCCACTTCACCCCTAATCGCCACAAATACCTGTATCAATTCGGGGTCAAAGTGAGTTCCCGCATCCTCCTGCAGAATACGGTAAGCTTCTTCAATACTCATGGCGTCTTTATAAACTCGCTTTGAAATCAGGGCGTCAAACACATCTGCGACCGCCATAATTCTGGCGCAGAGTGGAATTTCAGCTCCGGCCAGACCATCCGGATATCCGCTTCCATCCCATTTCTCGTGGTGGTAATGCGCGATATCCGAAGACATGCGAATCAAATCCCGATTCGTACTGTCTCCCAAAACATCTTTCATAATATCTCCACCAAGCTCCGAATGCGTCTGCATGACGGCAAATTCTTCCGGCGTCAGTCTCCCCGGTTTGTTGAGAATCATATCCGATATCATAATCTTCCCGACATCATGCAGCGGCGCGGCATTACAAATGTGCGTCATATAATCAAAGTCAATCTCATCCGTATGCATGCGATGGTCGTACATATATTTTACAATCATCGCCACATACCGTTTTGTATTTCTGACATGCTGGCCGGTATCAGTGTCCCGCCCCTCAATCAATGTTGCCATTCCGTCAATTACGTTTTCCTGCATCTGTACCAGTTGTTCGGATTGTTCCCGAATTTCCTTTGTCTGTTCTTTCACTCTGTCCTCTAGCGTCAACTGCGTTTCCTCTAGCCGGCCCGCATAATGTATGGCCCGCAGACGATTTCGATAACTGTTCGTACAAAAGTAGGCGACAACTATAAAAATAAGGAGTGAAACAATTATATTACGAAACAGATTATTCTCAATTTTCTCATAGAGGTCGGCATAGTTCACGATTAGGATTACATTCCATTTTTTCTGAACTTTACGTGAAAAAACAACGCACTCCTCCCCGTCTACCTCCATCTCAAAAAAGCTTTTATCGTTAGACTTATTACGATATACCTGCTGTACCAGCTTCTGCATATCACTGCCTTTCTGCTCTTTATCTTTTAAATAATTTTTCCCCTTTTCCCATTCGTCATGGTGCGCCACTACCATCCCCTGATCATCGACAACAAAACCATATCCGTTTCCATTTAGGCGGATACTTTCGGCGATTGTCTGTACTTCATCCATCGATATATCAAAGGAAATCACACTATCTCCATCATATAAAACTTTTGCTACCGAAAACAAAATCGTATTCGTCTTCGTATCCAGATAGGGCGAAACCATCACAAGGTCGCCATTTCCCTGCTGGGCCTGTGTATACCACGGCCGCTCTTTCGGTATATAGTCATCTGGAGGAACCCAGCCGCTCCCGTCTATGTACTGTCCGTTAAACCAGCCGTATATGCCGGTAAAATCAGAAGAAATATTTTTTTTATAATCATTGGACTGCTGTTTTAAAAAGGCCTCTATCTCCTCTGTCGTCGCCCCCTGTTTCATCATATAACTCACGGTCATTTCCGTCACCTGCGTAACGTCCGTTCCCTTTAAGAGAAAATTATTCATCTGGGCCGCTTCTCTCCCAACAGCATTTTCCCCTAATGTTCTGGCGTTCTGCCTCGTAAGCTGATAAAATGAGCCAAATGTATACCCGACGATTATCGTTAATGCCAACAGCGTTATCACCAATGTCATAATATACTGGCGTCTATAATTCCTGCTTTTCTTTTCCCTTTTCTCTTCCTTTTTCCACTTCATTGCAACCTCCTCAAATTTAACATGCGAGAGCTCTTTCTCTTGTGTACACGCTACTTTAAGTATAACATATTCTTACCTGAAAGAAAACATTTCCTTGTAAAATAGTCCTTGTAAAATACAATGTTTTCTTTACACAAGTACTACAATTCTCTATAATGTTGTTGAGAGGGGGTATTGATTGTGAAACATTATTCATCACTATTAACAAAACTTACATTAGAAGAAATGATAGCATTGATTCATGCTTCCGGACTCTTCCAATCCGGCGGGGTCTCCCGTTTGCATATTCCTCCGTTGAAAATGTCGGACGGTCCCAGCGGAGTCCGGCAGGAGTTCCAAAACGACGCATGGATTCCGGATGGCAACAGTATGGATTCTGTCAGCTGGCTTCCGAGCAACACCTGTCTTTGCTCCACATGGAATCGTAATCTCGCCCGCAAGTTCGGGGAAGTTCTCGGCGAAGAAGCCAGAGGCCGCGGAAAAGATATTATTTTAGCCCCCGGCATAAATATAAAAAGGACTCCTCTGTGCGGAAGAAATTTTGAATATATGAGTGAAGACCCCGTTTTAACGGGCGAACTGGCAGTTTCTCTTATCGGGGGCATTCAGGAACACGACGTCGCCGCCTGCGTAAAACATTTCGCCCTAAACAATCAGGAATTAGACCGTCTGAGCGTCGAAGTGGAGGTGGATGAGAAAACACTTCATGAACTCTATTTACCGGCCTTTTATGCGGCTGCAGTGACGGGTGGTTCCTACAGTATTATGGGCGCATATAACCGCTATGATGGCGATTTCTGCTGCGAGGGGCAGAAACTGCTGTTTACGATATTGCGCGATAAATGGGGATACGATGGCGTTACCATCTCCGACTGGGGCGCTGTCCACGACACAGAAAAGACAGCTCTGCACGGAGTCGACATAGAAATGTCCATTACTCCAGATTTTGACGATTATAAAATGGCAAAACCTTTATTGCGAGCGGTAGAAGACGGGAAAATCCCGGAAAATGTAATCGACGAGAAAGTATCCCGTATCCTTTCTCTGTACGAGCGGCTGCATATTGGCGATGAGAACCGCAAAAGGGGAAGTATCAACACACCAGAGCACCGCCAAATTATACAGGAAATTGCCGAAGAAGGCGCTATTTTGTTAAAAAATGATAAAGAGCGGCTCCCATTGTCGAAAGACACAAAGCGTATTCTTGTCGTGGGGGATAATGCCAAACGCACGCACGCCGCCGGAGGCGGAAGTGCAGAAATCAAGGCATTATATGAAATCACTCCGATGCTTGGCCTGCGTATGCTTCTCGGCGGGGAGGCATCCATTAACTGGCTGGCCGGATACTATATTGATAATGAAGAGCACGTGAAAGGAGAGGTTGACTGGCAGTCAATCAGCCTTGAAGTGGATTATTCTACTGCCGAGGGCAAAGATAAACTGGAACAAGAAATTATCCCTATCCGCAATAAACTTCTGCAGGAAGCCGTGAAAGCGGCTCCTGATTATGACGAAGTTATTTTCGTCGGCGGCCTAAATCATTCTTTCGATGTTGAGGGATTTGACCGCACGAGCCTGACGCTTCCGTACGGCCAGAACGAAGTCATTGAGGCGCTGGCAGAAGCAACGCCGCACCTTACAATCGTCCTCATAAACGGCGGAGTAGTGGAAATGCCCTGGGCAGATAAAGTTTCTGCCATCGTACAGACAAGTTATAATGGGATGGATGGCGGATTTGCCTTAGCCAGAATTCTGTTTGGCGATGTAAACCCATCTGGAAAACTGGCGGAGACTTATCCTCTCTGTCTCGCGGATACTCCGACAGAGCATTACCAATCATATCCCGGCGATTTTAGCAAAACAGAGCACCGTTATACCGTCTATAAAGAGAGATTGCTGGTCGGATACCGTTATTATACTACGAAACAAATACCTGTCCGCTTCCCATTCGGACACGGGCTTTCCTACACGAACTTTTCTCTGCAGGGAACTACCCATAAAGTACACGACACCGCAGCGGACGATAAGCCTGTCCTGACCGTGACAACAACTCTTGTCAACACGGGCAGACGCGCGGGAAAGGAAACGCTGCAACTGTACATCGGCATTCCAGAAGAGGAACAGCCCGTAAAAGTACTAAAGCAGTTTGAAAAGGTTTCTCTCTCTGCCGGAGAGAAAAAAGAAGTCTCCCTGACACTTTGCCGGAGAGACCTCATGGTATATTCTGCCGCCACTGACAGCTTTTCTCTTCTTGCGGGAGAGTACCGGCTCTATCTTGGCACTTCCGTAGAAGAGATTCAGTACGAAGCTACTTTTTCTCCCATAGCGGAATCGTAAAATAGTCAACCATATCCGTACGCCACCGGCCTCCGTCGGTGGCTTCCTTTGTAAAATAGTGAATCCACTTCCCATGCGGCAAATAATAAGTCACCTGTCCGTCTTCCCGAAACACCGGCGCAACTAAATATCGGTCGCCTAGCATATACTGCCTGTCCAGATAAGCGCAGGCCGAATCCTCTGGAAATTCCAAAGCCATGGCGCGCATGAGCGGAATTCCTGTTTCGTAATTTTCTTTAGCTTTTTCCACCAGATACGGCAATAATTCTTCTTTTACTTTTACAAAATGCCGCAGTACATCCGTCGCTTCCTCTCCATACAGCCATGGCAGCCGATAAGAATTGTTTCCATGAAGACGCGAATGGCTGGACAACAATCCAAACGCCACCCATCTCTTATATACATCCGGTGTGGAAGTATCCTCAAAGCCCCCGATATCGTGGCTCCAATAACCATAACCCGACATCGTAAGCGATAGTCCGCCCCGCAGACTTTCCGCCATAGATTCGTATCTGGCAAAACAGTCGCCACCCCAGTGTACAGGAAATTTCTGCCCGCCAGCCGTTCCACTGCGCGCAAAGAGAACAGCTTCTTCTTTCCCTTTCACACGGCAAACCACTTCATATACGGCTTCGTTATACAGATAAGAATAGAAATTATGCATTTTTTCCGAATCTGCTCCATTGTAATATACAACATCCTTTGTCGGAATACGCTCGCCAAAGTCGGTCTTGAAACAATCTACCCCCATCCGCAGTAAATCTTCTAGTTTCTTTTGATACCATGCTTTCGCCTGCGGATTGGTAAAATCTACGATTGCCATTCCCGCCTGCCATTTATCCCACTGCCATACATCTCCATTTGTTCGTTTCAAAAAATATCCATCCCGCATTCCCTCCTGAAATAGCGCAGATGCCTGCGCGATATAAGGGTTAATCCAGACACAGATACGAATTCCCTTATCGTGGATTTTCTGCAGCATTCTTTTCGGATTTGGGAAAACAGCATTATCCCACATAAAATCACACCAGTGATATCCTTTCATCCAAAAACAGTCAAAGTGAAATACCCGAAGCGGTATATCTGCCTCTTCCATCTGCTCTATAACTGATAATACTGTTTCCTCATCATAATCTGTCGCAAAGGAGGTAGTGAGCCAGAGACCAAAGCTCCACTCCGGCGGCAGCGGCGGCCTGCCGGTAAGCTCGGTGTAGAGCGAAATGCTCCTCTTCATCGTACCTCCGCCCAAATAGTAGAAATCCAGCTTCTCCCCCAGAACACAAAACTCTACTTTCCCAACTTGGCTGCTTCCCACCTCAAAAGATACGCGCCCCGTATCATTTACAAAAATACCATAGCCACGGTTGGATAGATAAAAAGGTACATTGATATAAGATAATTCCGAGGATGTTCCTCCGTCTTCATTCCACATATCAATTGCCTGCCCATTTTTAACAAGAGGCCCGAATCGCTCGCCGAGACCATAAATCAACTCCCCCACTCCAAGTGAAGTTGCTCCCTGCATATAGGCAGCCCCCGCCCGCTCCTCATAGAGCAGAACGCCGGTATCATCGGTGCGGACATAAGCAAAATCCGAACTTTCCATCCGTGTCATATAGTTACCTCTATAATAAAAAGTAAACGATAACGGACTCTTTTCAATACGCAATTCACTTTCTCCACAGCAGAGCGTCAGACTGTTTTCCTCCTCGCTCAAATGAAGCGGCTCTCTCTTCTCTTCCACGATAAAATCCGGCCCGCAATCCACCACCCCCTGATAATGCTCTACAACAATATGAAAGATGTCGCTGCCCCCTACGGATACATGAAAGGTCAATACCACGCCATCTAACGTCATTCCCTTTCCGTATATTTTTTGGTGGGGCGCCAAAAATACCAACTCCTCGTTCCCTCTGTGCCATTCGTATATTTCCTGCGGATGATACATCGATACGCCATATTTTTTCTCCCAATGTCCATTATAAAAATTCATACATACCTCCTGACTTTTCCCCAGTGCAATTATTTCATAATTTTTATTTTTTAAGGCAGCGGGTATCCCGCGGTATTGATACAACTTATAAAACAATTACCCTGACTTTTTTCTCTTATCCCTTGCATTTTTTATAAATGCTATTATAATATTAGTATATAAGAGATTATTTATGAAATCAAGAGAAGGAGACATGCTTATGGGTATCGGCGGTATTTCACCAATCTCCGGTTATAGTGGCATTGACAATATTTATCCAATGTATCCGGCCGGAGCAGTCAGCGGTGTACGCGGCGCTGCTGCCGTTCGCCGCGGAAGCGACGGGATGGCACAGGCAGCTATGGACGGCGCAAATGACGCAGCCAAATCAAAGCGGGTAGAAAAGGGCGAATGCCAGACATGCAAAAACCGCAAATATGTAGACGGTTCTAACGAGGGCGACGTATCGTTTAAGGCACCGGCACATATTTCTCCAAATAATGCAGCGGCTGCTGTTATGAGCCACGAAAAGGAACATGTAGCAAACGCTGTTTCCGAGGGAAATAAAGAAAACAAAGAACTTGTCAACGTATCGGTTTCTCTGCAGACTTCCGTCTGCCCGGAATGCGGCAGAGTATATGTATCCGGCGGTACGACAAATTCTACCATGCGTACAACAAACGAAAGTCCGAAAAATAACAATCCGTATGAGAAACTGCAGGCTAATCTGAACTATTTGATGAGCGCGGGAAAGAATATGGATATCAGCGCATAATCACGAATTAAAAATCCACGAAATAACAAGGCTTGTGCCATTGCGTCATTTCGTGGATTTTTTTATCTGTCAGATGGAAGAGTTACCGCTTTCCTCCGTTTTTTACTACCTTTTTCATCATCTCAACTTTTGCCTTTTCCTGTGGTGACATATCTTTTGTCAGGATTTCCAAGAGAATTTTTGTTTCCTCCGGCGTAAATGACAGATTATGTCCTTTTAATCTATTCATTGCCGTCATCAAAAGAGGCGCCGCATCTTTCATCGCTCTTCCGTTCATGCTGTCTACCAGCTCTTTCATAATCTGCAGCTTTACCGGATGCATAGTTTTAAAGATATCATATTGTTCAAAAATCGACTGACTCACTATCGGTCTCCTTTCTTTCCTGTTCGCCTGTATCCGAAGAAGCCGGACTATCCTGCATGGCTGTCATCATGGACATCATCATTTCCACGGTATCCTGCTGTTCCGGAGGAATCATATTGCGGATTAGCTCCATCGCATCCATATTACCGTTTTGATTTGGACTCGCATCGCCGTCGCTTTCTGCTCCCATCTCCTGTGTTTGCTGCATAGCCTGCATAAGCTGCATCATTTCCATCATATGCTTCATCTGAAACACCTGCAGGAACATATCAATCATCCTGCGCTCTCTTCCCGAAGAAAAAGCGCGCACCGCCCCCAATAACCCCTCCAAATCAATTTTTTCTCCTACTGCGACATCCAAAAAAGGGATAGCCGCTTTTAATATCTGCACACTTTGAGCATTATTTAATCGGCCATCCCATTCCAACATCATGTATTGTACCCGCCCTTCGAACAAGCAATCGTTATTCTATTCTATGCGGGATTTTCGTTTTTATGAATACTTGAGGCAATCCGGTGTGATTCCATAGAGAACTTTTTCCAGATACCGCTCTGCCAACACCTTTGCCATAGGCAAATTCATATCCAGATAATTGCCGCACTCTTTCGGGTCAGCTCCCGGAACTTTATCGTCAAAACGGGAAATAAACTCGTACATCTCACGCAGTAACGGCACTATCTGTTCCGACTCATAATCTCCTGCCAAAATCAGATAAAAACCCGTGCGGCACCCCATCGGGCCGAAATAAATAATCTTTTCGCCCCACTGCTCATGGTTGCGGAGAAAAGTCGCTCCCAAATGTTCTATCGTATGTACCTCCGCAGTATTCATTACCGGTTCAAAATTCGGTCTTGTCATACGGATATCAAATGTCGTTACAACATCATTCCCGGTATTGTCCTTACGACTCACATAAATCCCCGGCAAGAGCCTCATGTGGTCGACCGTAAAACTTGCAATTGTTTCCATAAATACCCTCCTCTTTTCTATAGCAGAGCCATTTTAACCCAAGAGATTCTTGAGATTGCTCCGTTATTCATAATAGACATTAACCTGCTTATGCGGAATCAACTCCCGCAGCAAATCAAGTACGCGTTCGGATGCCATGCCGTCATCCAGTGTGTTATATTTCTCCATAAAGCTCTGATACCGCTCTTCATACTCTTCTGGACGGTAATTTCGTATATCTTCAATCAGTTCCTCGGTCGTCGTCGAAATCGGTCCCGGCATCTCCTTGCTGTAACTAAAATAAAAACCGCGCAATTCATTTTTATATTTGTAAAAATCATAGGCAAAGAAAAACATCGGACGTTTGAGAATACTATAATCAAACATGACGGAAGAGTAATCTGTCACCAAAATATCCGCTACTAAAAACAGCTCTGCAATATCGCGGCTCTGGTCGAAGTGATAGATAAACCCCTCATAGGGCGACCAGTCTACCGCATCCATAATCAGATAATGGTATTTGACAATCATAATGTATTCGTCGCCCAATTCTTCCTGTAACTTTTCAAAAGAAATCTGCGGACGAAATTCGTACTTATCATCTTCGGAAAACTCGTCGTCACGCCATGTCGGTGCATAGAGAATAATCTTCTTGTCCTTTGGCAGACCCAATTTGCGCCGGTAAAGACGCACGCCCTCTTCGGTATTTTCACGAAACAAAATGTCGTTGCGCGGATAACCGATTTCCAGCATATCTTTTTGAAAATCAAACGCACGGCGGAACGTAGAGGAGGAAAACTGATTTTGCGATATGAGATAATCCCACGTATGAACATTTTTTGTGAAATGCTCTTTATAAGTATCAATATCCTTTTCCCCAACCATAAACACATCTTCCATATCCAGCGCCAGCTTTTTGAGCGGTGTGCCGTGCCATGTCTGAATATAGTATGTTCCTTTCCGGCGGACAAGAAATTCCGGCTGTCGGCTGTCAAATACCCAAATCTTTGCACTGGCCATATAATAGAGATAGCGCAGACGACCATAACGAACTTGTTTGCTCATCCCCGGAATGTTGTACTTTTCCTTTTCATAGAACCAGATACAATCCCAAATCAAATCATAGCCATTTACCATAAGGCACTCATAGATATGCTTAGGATTTCCCGCATAGCTCTTTCCCAAGCTACTGTCGAACACAATCCGGTTTTTCTTGACCGGACACAAATGGCACATAACGTAATAAAAAACTACTACAATTTGTTTGGCAAATTGGTATATCTTCTTACGCACAACGCACTCTCCTTTTAATCAGTAACTTCCCGTTCTCCAAATACTTTTTCGATAACCCTCTCCGATGCATGTCCGTCATCTACATTACAGAAACGGTTATAAAACTCCTCATAGCGGGCCTTATATGTTTCCGATATGGCGTCCATGTTATGAAGCGCTTCCACCACCGCGTCATTCGTACGCAAAATCGGGCCCGGCAGTTCCTTTTCCATATCCATATACATACCGCGGATTTCATCGGCATATTCATCAAAATCATAAGTGTAAAACAGAATTGGCCGCCGCAGATTGGCATAATCGAAAAATACAGAAGAATAGTCGGTAATGCAAATATCCGAAATCAGATACAGGCGTGATATATCCTCGTACTGGCTGCCATTATATACAAATCCCTCGTATTCCGTCAGATTTAATATGTCCGCAATATAGTAATGCGTACGCAAAAGAATTACGCTGTCTTCCCCAAATTCTTTTTGCAGACGCCCCAAATCCAGCGCGAGCGTAAATTTATATTTGCCGCGGTCATAAAACTGATTATCACGCCACGTCGGTGCATAGAGGATCACGCGTTTGCCCTCCGGAATACCGAGTTCCTTTTTCACTTCCGCAGCAATTTCATCTCGGTTTTCCGAGTACAAAATATCATTGCGCGGGTAGCCGTATTCCAGAATTTTATCGCGGTTATACACAAAGGCGCGCTCAAATACATCGGTGGAAAAACGATTTGCCGAAATCAGATAATTCCACTCTCTGGAATGTTTATAGAAAAGTGTTTTGTGGTTCTGACTGGCCGAAGTAATATCATCCATGTCAAAAGCCAGCTTCTTTAAAGGCGTTCCATGCCATGTTTCCAAAAACACCACGCCTCGCCTCTTCGTATTCCACGCCGGCTGACGCACATTAAAAATACGATACCCACAGCGGGAAGCATAATATACATAGCGCAGACTATTCATCTTGACACGCGTGTGCTTACCAGATTTTGCAAGGTCTTTTGATTTCTTGTTCAAAACCCATATATAGCGGTATTTGTCGCCCCGCGTCTTCTGCAAATATTCATACAGATATTTGGGACTGTCAGAATAACTCTTGCCAAAGAAACTTTCAATAAATACCCAATCCCGACGCAGCGGCATTTTTTTGAAAATACGCTTTTCCAGTTGACGATACCACTGAATACGGCTTCCGAACAGGCCCTTTTTCTTTTTCTGCCAACGGAACAGCTTAAAGAATTGCAGCGCCATACGGAACTTCCCCCTTCTGGCAATCGTCAGCGCCTTGCGCGCGGTTGAGGGATAATCCTTAATAATTTTTTTCCAATCCGGAATCCCCTGCATAATCCTGCTAAATTCCGGCGCCAAGTCACGACGCACACGTTCAGGATATCTTCTGTAAAAATAATCTACGAAAAAACGGTCCATTAAAAAACGGAGTTCCGTATCTTCTTCATCCAGTAAAGACATAACTTTACCGTATGTATCGAGAAGCTCCGGACCGTGCGCGCCACGTTTTTTCTGTGATAATGCAGGCAGGTGAACCTGATCGTTTCGCTGGCGCCATGCATAGTAACTGTCACCATCTATCCACATATGCCCCTTTGCAGCCTTTAACACCTCGATACAAAAGCGGATATCACTGTAAAAACGGGTATCCGTATCGCAGACGATTCCCTTTTCCAACAGAAATTTGCGCCGTATGAGCAAATGCTGGACGGAATATCTTTCATAAAACCGCTCCGTCAGCAAATCGTCCGAAAGCGGATGGATGCCCCCGACAAAAGACTCGTGGTAGGCCTTGTCCGCATCATAATTTGCCGGCTTAAAAAAGGTGCGCACTTTATTTCCCGTAACGAGCAGCGCCTTCTTTTCCTCTGCGACTTTCAACAGACGCGCCAATGCGTCGTCCAACAGATAATCGTCGCAGTCAATAAAATAGACATACTCGCCCGTTGCCTTTTCCAAACCAATATTTCGACAGTAGGCTACGCCAAACGGATAGACATCCGACATTCTTTCCTCATATTCATCAATCAGTTCTTCCTCATCCGGATATAACTGCTCATCGGTATAAATAGACTTTGCATTTTCGCCTCTTTTTTTCAAGCTATCCAATTCTTCTCTGCGGTGCTCTGCCTTCGTCAAACGCTTCTCTACACGCTCGCGTATTTTTTGCTCCCGCCAGTTCTCTGCCGCCTCTTTGTTCTTCCGATGCACTTCTTCCGGCAACTCTTCCAATGCTTCATAGACAACAACTGTCTTTTTTTGCAAAACAGAATCCGGTACTTCCGTACCGTCCTTATCGTGTACAATAATAATCTCATAATCCGCCAACTGCTGTGCCTCTATACTGGCAACACAGTCTTCCAGATACGCTGTCCCTTTAAAATATGGAATAATTATACTTACCTTTGCCATCTTCTCACTCCAATTCTTGTCTATTTATGAAACACGGTTTCCACTACCTGTTTCGTAGATGTTCCATTCTCCCAACCGCAATACTTTTCATAAAATACCTGATACTTCTCCTCATATGTCTGCTCTACCTGTGGAAGATTCTGAACAGAAGCAATCACTTCGTCCGAAGTCATCAATATCGGCCCCGGAAGTTCTTCCTCAATATCAATATAAAAGCCTCGCAGGGCATCGCGGTACTTTTCAATATCATACATGAAGAACAAAATCGGCCGCCTTAAATTCGCATAATCAAAGAATACCGATGAATAGTCTGTAATCATTAAATCCGCAATCAAATATAAATGCGCAATATCATCATAGGCACTCGCATTGAATACAAAACCCTGATACGCCGATAAATCCAATACATTGACAATAAAGTAATGGGTTCGCAGAACTACGACGTACTCGTCACCAAGTGTTTCCTGCATTTTCGCCAAATCCAATTGTAACGTAAAGCGATACTGTCCCTTGTCAAAAAATTCATCATCGCGCCATGTCGGTGCATATAGTATCACCTTCTTATCCAATGGTATGCCCAGATTATCTTTTATTTCTCTCACCTGCCGTTCTCTCTCGTCCTCCGGTAAGTGCAGAATATCGTTGCGCGGATAACCCGTCTCTAACATCTCCTTATCATACATGAAACAACTGCGGAAAATATCGGAGGAAAATTGATTTGGCGCAATGAGATAATCCCAGCTTCGGCTCTGCTTATATACCTGTTCTTTATACAGCGGCGAGGCGCCGCTCACCTCTACCTGATCGAAAACCAGACGCTTCAACGGTGTTCCGTGCCACGTCTCTAAAAATACCGTACCGTTCCTTTTTATAAATGATTTTGGCTGTCGCACATTATAAACAAAATATTTTGCGCGCGCCATATAGTAATAATAGCGCAGCGAAAAACGCTTTACCTGCTTCGCCGGATAAGGCAGTTTGGTCTTTTTGTTCAACACCCATACACACTTGTACTCTCCCGAATACTGTTGGGAAATGTATTCAAAAATATACTTCGGACTATCTGAATAATTTCTTCCAAAAAATGTTTCAAATAATATCATCTTTTCCTTAACCGGAAAACGCAGCAACAGCTTGCGGTAAATGAGCGGAATCATTTTCCTCTTACGCCTTATCGTTCTCTTAAATGTCTGGAACGCGCTGTGGCGTCTGGCTCTGGCGGCAATTTTTTCCGTCGTATGCGTAAGAGAATAGTTTACACTCTTTCTCGTATACGGTCTGGCAAGCTTTAACGCCTCTTTTGAGATAAGAGGGAGACACTCGTCCGCTAATGAGCGAAGTTCTTTTACATTCTTGCCGCTCTTTTCTTTCATATAAGCGGCAATTGTCTGCCTCACGTAATCTTTCACAAATTTGCAGTCGAAACAAATCTCAATTAATTCATTTTTCCCGCGGATTATTTCTTTTACATATAAATAAGCTCTCATAACTTCCATTGCCCTGTTCGCCGCATCTTTCCTTTGGGCAAGAGATGGAAGATTAATCGGGTCGTTTCTCCGCCTTTTCACATAATAAGGTTCTTCGGTCAGCTCGGATACCCGCTCCGTACAGCAGAACGCCTTTGCCAGAAATCCCATGTCCGTACTATAAGTAAATGCTTCATTAAAAGTAACGTCATTTTGTATAAGCATCTCCCTGCGGTATAGCAGATTGAGCGCCGACAGGAAAGTAAAGCGGATAACACTTTTCAGCACATGATAAAACACCGTCTCCCAAGATGTGGCATTGTCAGGAAGAAGCGGAAACGTCTTGTCCTCCCGGTCAATGCGCGACGTATTAATATATGTGTGCTTCTCCGTTGAATCGTCCGGCAGCTTCTCCATCTCCAGAAAGCCGCGGTAACCAATCCACGAATAATAGCGGCGCACATAAACAATATCGCTCTCCCGCGCTGCCGCCAGCATACACTCTACTGCTCCAGCCCGCAGAAAATCATCGCAATCTATAAAAAACACAAATTCCTGCCGACTGGCCGCCAGACCGATATTTCTGGCGGCTGCCACTCCCGTCTTCTCCCCCGTATCTAATAACGTAACCGGAAAAGACAGTGATAATTCCGTCACCGCTTTTTTATCTTCCTCATCACAATGGTCGCATACAACGAGCGCCTCGAACTCTTTACACGTCTGATTCTCCAAGCTCTCCAAACACTCCTGTATATATTTTCTCTCACCACAGTATGGAATAATAAAACTAATTTCCACGATTACTCTCCTTCAAACGTACTATTTTACAACGATATTTATAATTCGTCCCGGTACATAGATTTCCTTGACAATCTGTTTTCCTTCCAGCTTGGCGGCAACAGCTTCTTTTCCTGCCGCCAGAGCATCCTCTTTCGTAGCGTCAAGCGCCAACGCCACAGTGGCACGAACTTTACCATTCACCTGAACGCCAATTTCCTGAACTGCTTCTACCGTCTTTGCCTCATCAAATTCCGGCCATGAACTCTGGAACAAATAGCCGCCAAAATTCTTTTCTTCCCATAATTCTTCCGTAATGTGCGGCGCTACTGGATTCAGAAGAAGCAGCAGAACGCGAAACTCATCTTTTGTCACTGAGCCTTTCTTATAGAAGTCGTTAATGAGCGCCATCATCGCGGCAATCGCCGTATTATATTTTAACGCCTCAAAATCATTGCTTACTTTCTTTATCGTCTGATGCATCTTGGTCTCTAAGTCGGAAGAGAATCCCTCTTCCTCCGATACCATGTCCTGTAACTTCCAGACACGCTCCAAAAACCGGCGGCACCCTTTTACGCCGTCCTCCGACCATGCCGCTGCCGCATCGAAAGCTCCGATAAACATCTCATAGGTACGAAGCGTATCCGCACCGTAATCATTGACGATATCATCTGGATTGACGACATTGCCTCGCGACTTACTCATTTTTTCGCCGTTTTCACCAAGTATCATGCCATGGGATGTTCTCTTCTGATAAGGCTCTTTCGTCGGCACCACTCCCTCGTCATACAGGAATTTATGCCAAAAACGGGAATATAATAAGTGAAGCGTCGTATGCTCCATTCCTCCATTGTACCAGTCAACCGGCAGCCAGTATTTTAAAGCCTCCGGACTTGCCAGCGCCTCATCGTTGCACGGGTCGATATAGCGGAGAAAATACCACGAAGACCCCGCCCACTGCGGCATCGTATCCGTCTCCCTCTCTGCCTTACCGCCACAGCACGGACATGTCGTCTCCACCCAACTGCGCATTTTGGCAATCGGTGATTCTCCGTTATCCGTTGGCTCGTAGTTGTCAACTTCCGGCAGTTGCAACGGCAGTTCCTCTTCTGGAACGGGTACATAACCGCATTTGTCGCATTTGACAATCGGAATAGGCTCTCCCCAATAACGCTGACGGGAAAATACCCAGTCGCGCAGCTTAAAGTTCTTCTTGGCAACGCCTACGCCTTTTTCCTGCAGCCATGCGATAATGGCTTCTTTTGCCTCCGCTACTGATTTTCCGGTTAAAAATCCAGAATTGACAAGCGTTCCGGTAGCAACATCGGTAAACGCCTCTTTCTCCACATCGCCCCCCGCAATTACCTCTATAATAGGAAGCTCGAACTTTTTGGCAAATTCCCAGTCGCGCGTATCATGCGCCGGTACTGCCATAATCGCACCGGTTCCATAACTCATCAGTACATAATCCGATACCCAAATCGGAATCTCTTTGTCATTAACCGGATTCACGGCGCTCAGACCGTCGATTGCCACGCCTGTCTTCTCTTTTGCCAGCTCCGTCCTCTCGAAATCGGACTTGCGTGCGGCCTCTTCCCGATACTTTACAATATCGTCCCAGTTTTTTATCTCATCTTTATATTGGTCCAGATACGGATGTTCCGGAGAGACAACCATATAAGTAACACCAAATAACGTATCCGGTCTTGTCGTATAAATCCTCAGTTTCTCTTCTTTATCTTTCAGGGAGAAGTCAACCTCCGCCCCGTGGGAACGTCCAATCCAGTTTTTCTGCGAAACTTTGACGCGCTCGATATAGTCTAAACCATCCAAATCATCTATAAGCTTGTCGGCATACTCGGTAATCTTTAACATCCACTGGCGCTTTACTTTACGAACTACTTCACTGCCGCAGCGGTCGCATACCCCATTGACAACTTCTTCGTTGGCAAGTCCGCACTTACATGATGTACACCAGTTTATCGGCATCTCCGTTTTGTATGCCAGTCCGGCTTTAAATAATTTCAGGAAAATCCACTGTGTCCACTTGTAATATTCTGGAGAAGTAGTATTGACTTCTCTCTCCCAGTCAAAAGAATAACCAAGCGCCTGTAACTGCGCCTTAAAGTGCGCGACATTATTTTTCGTCACCTCTTTCGGGTGAACTTTATTTTTAATCGCGTAATTCTCAGTCGGAAGTCCAAAGGCGTCCCATCCCATAGGGTACAATACATTGTAACCCTGCATGCGCCGCTTACGCGCCACAATATCTAGCGCGGTGTAAGGACGCGGATGGCCTACGTGCAGCCCCTGTCCCGATGGATACGGAAATTCTACCAATGCATAATACTTTGGCTTGCTATAATCATCCGTCGCCTGAAAGGCTTTCTCTTCCTCCCATACTTTCTGCCACTTCTTCTCAATTACTTTTGGGTTATAACTCTGACTCATAATTACCTCCATTCATTCTTCACGCCTGCGGCGTTAGCGTCTCGTTCTTATTGCCCTGCACCTGTATCCGGTGTCGGCGTCTCCGTCAAATCCGGCGTCGGTACCTCCGTCGGCTGCGGCGTCTCTGTCGGCTGCGGCGTTGGCGTCTCCGCCGGCTTTTTCTTTGGCAAAGGCTTATACTTCTTTACTTTCACCACACAGACTCTTCTTTTACCGCTGCCATCTTTCGTATAAGCAAATATTTTACATTTTCCCGCTTTCTTTGCCCTAATCTCTCCCTCTTGGTTCACCACCGCAATTTTTGAGTTGGAAGAGACAAAACGAACTTCCTTTATCATTGCTTTCTTCGGGCGGTATTGGTAAGCCTTTATTTTTGTTTTCGCTTTCTTCTTTCCCTTTCCAAGCGTCAGCGTAACTTTCTTTTTTGATATCCGAAAGGATTTTACTTTTACAAAATACGGGTTGGCGGGGTTTGGGTCAGTCGGATCCCACCCCATATAACCGGACATTTTCCTTGCTTTTGGTTTGCCGAGAGGCCCCGGATTGGGCGAACTGTAAATCGTAACTTTTGTTCCTGACGGACAATTATCATATATCCACTTGCTGGCCGCCACCGTCAGTCGTATACAGCCATGCGATGCTTTCGTCCCCAGACGGTTGTACTGGACATATGACTGCGTATTCGGACTCACTCTGTAATACCAGACGGAATGAAACAGAATATGGCCCGTAATTCGGGAACAGTATTGCCCATACACCTCCCCCATCATTTTATGCCAACGGTATTTCGAACTTAAGGTAAAGGTTCCCGTTGGCGTGGCAAAACCGGAAGAACAGATAAATGCTTTATATGGTTTGTATTTCTTTTTCGTCTTCCGATAAACGGTTACGACATTCTGCTGCTCATTTACCTTGATTATATATGGATTTTTATTCTTTGACGCCCGCGCTTCCACATCACGGGTGTTTCCTCCCAAACCCGACATTAAAAATGCTAAAAATGAAAGAATAAGCAGCTTTCTTACAATTGTTTTCATCTTCCGCACTCCTTAGTTGCAGTTTTGAATATGCATATAAGCATACTATTTTATAATACCAATTGCCAAAACCTTTGTCAAGAATTTACCAATTGTCCGCCATGACATTGGGATTGACTGGCTGATCTTTTTTCTGCTGCCATACTTGTGCTTTATGCACATACTTGCGCTTTTCCCCTCATAGACTGTAGTAAGATATTGCACATGAAATGGATGAAACGATGATTCAAGACTATTTGTTGAACTATGGACTTCCCGCCATGTTTCTCTTGATTTTATTAGAATACGCCTGTTTTCCCATCTCAAGCGAAATTGTCTTACCTCTTGCAGGATTGGTGGCCGCCGGTCAGGGACTGTCTTTCCCCCTGTTAATTCTCTTCAGTACTCTGGCCGGCATCGGCGGAAGCCTGATAACCTATGCCATCGGACGCAAAGGAGGCTCTTCCTTATTGGAGAAAATCATGCACCGTTTCCCCTCTATGGAAAAGCCTATTCTTTCTTCTTACCGAACGTTTGGCGACCACGGAAAAAGCGCTGTGTTCCTGAGCCGGCTCATTCCTCTGTGCCGCACCTATATTGGCTTCGTCGCCGGCGCCATGAAGCAGAGCTGCAGCGGCTATATTCTGTATTCCGCTTTCGGAATTTTTCTGTGGAACACCGTACTCACCAGTCTCGGTTATTATTTTTATCAGTATAAGGACTCTTTCTTTGGTTACTTTGACCGTTATAAACGATGGATTTTCTTTGGCGGCCTGCTGCTTCTTTGTCTCCTGCTATGGCGGCGTATCAGAAAAAGCCGGGACATAACCGGAGAAGACCAAACGCAATAAGAATAATGCCGCTCACTCCATTTAAACGCCGCAGATTATACGGAGATTTCCCTCCGAACAGAAGAAATACATAACAGAGTACGGCCGTACAGACAGGAAATAAATATACAATCTCACCGAGATTGAGAATCCCCAGTGCGGCACTGATGGAGTCCAGAGCAAATACAACTCCTACGACGCAGCCCTCACGGAGGTCAATGCTTCGGGAAGCATCTTTATCATAATCCGCTGTTTTATTGTCTCCCAATGCATTCCAAAGTGTTTTGACTCCGAGCGTAATGAGGATTGCTGCACCGAGAACTTGAAACAGCCACTCCGGCACTCCCGCGCACAGGAGCCGTCCAAGCCAGATGGCGGCGGCTGTCAACACACCGTTGAGAAGAGCAATAAGCAAACGCGTTCGTCTGGGAATGACGATTCTCCCTATTGCATATGCCATAGCTACACCCAGTGTATCAAAACTAACTGACACAGCCAGTAAAATGACAATAAGCATCTCTTTGTTCCTTTTGATTGCTTATTGTTATCTTATGCATAACCCCTTGCTTTGGGGAAATTTTTCGACAGAAACAGCGAAAGGAATATGCCCATGAATTGGTATAATATGGATTTAGTAAAAATGCAGCAAACATACAAAATAGATGCAGAACAGGGCTGCAGCAGTAAGGAAATAAAAAAACTCCGACAGGAATATGGACGAAACGAACTGGTCAACGAGCGCGGGCCGGGACTTTTATCCCGTTTCTTTGCCCAATTCAGGGATTTTATGATAATTACCCTTTTGGCTGCCGCTCTCATCTCTTTTGTCGCCTCCTATCTGCAGGGAGAGCTCAATTTTACAGACCCGCTCATCATTTTAGCCATCGTCATTATCAATGCGCTCCTCGGCATCTATCAGGAGAGCAAGGCAGAACATTCTCTCGCCATGCTGCAAAAATTGCAGACGCCCGAAACTATCGTTGTCCGCGACGGAAAGCGACAGAAGCTCCCGTCACAGGATTTGGTTCCGGGAGACATCGTGCATTTGGAGACCGGCTGTCTCGTTCCTGCCGACGCCAGACTTCTCTCGTGTCACAATCTGACGACTGAAGAGTCTGCGCTTACCGGAGAGACCGGAAGCATTGAAAAAACAAGCGAGGCTATTCATGCTGGAGAACTGCCGATTGGCGACCAGAAAAACATGGTTTTTTCCGGTACGATGGTAACGACCGGACGGGGGGTTTGTTATGTGACGGCAACCGGCATGAATACACAAATCGGGCAGATTGCCGGCATGCTGGCGCAGGAAACCTCTCCTGAAACACCACTTACCCGCCGCCTGAACAAGACGGGAAAAGTACTTGGTATCTTGGCGCTTATCATTTGCGGTATCATTTTCATACTAGGCATTACAAAAAAACAGCCCATCTTTGAAATGTTTATGACTTCCGTCAGTCTGGGCGTCGCTGCCATACCAGAGAGCCTGCCGGCCCTTGTCACCATCATGCTTAGTTTGGGTGTTGAGCGCATGGCAAGACAGCGCGCCGTAATTCGCCATCTGCCGGCTGTGGAAACACTGGGGAGCGCTTCCGTTATTTGTTCGGATAAGACAGGTACTCTGACACAGAATCAAATGAGCGTCAGACGCACCTATTGTACCTGCTCCGAAGAAGAGCTGTTCCGATATTTTCTTCTCTGTAATAACGAGACCGGCCCTGTGGAACAGGCGCTTATCGAATATGGATACAATCTTGGTATCCGCTATGAACGCCTGCAAAACCAAGCGCCGGCAATATTTGAACTCCCCTTTGATTCTTCACGAAAGCGGATGACAACACTGCACCGGACGGCCACCGGAATCCTCTCTGTCACAAAGGGCGCCCCGGAACTGCTCCTTCAGCTCTCTACCCACTATAAGGACGGGGAGCAGGTACGCCCCCTCACGTCCGCCATGCGCCATCAACTGATAAAAGAAGCAGAATATTTTGCTCAGGATGCACTTCGGGTTTTGGGAGTCGGATACCGCCTGCATTCCCAAATGCCGCCGCAGGACGAGACATTGGAGCACGGACTCGTCTTTGCCGGATTGGCCGGATTCATGGACCCGCCCCGTAAAGAGGCATACGCTGCAGTAAAGAGCTGCCGCCATGCCGGAATCCGCCCTGTAATGATTACGGGCGACCACCGAATTACTGCCGCCGCTATCGGCAAAGAATTAGGTATCTGCCATAATGACAAAGAGGTCATGACCGGACAGGAACTGGATACCATAAGCGACAGGGAACTTCCGGGGGTTTTGGATACCCATCATGTGTTTGCCCGCGTCTCTCCCGTCCATAAAGTACGTCTGGTGAAAGCATTCCAACGCAAAGGGAATGTCGTTGCCATGACCGGAGACGGGGTGAACGACGCTCCTGCGCTGAAATCAGCGGATATCGGCTGCGCCATGGGACGGACGGGAACCGACGTGGCAAAAAATGCGGCCGATATGATTTTGATGGATGATAATTTTTCTACTATTGTTTCTGCCGTTCGCGAAGGGAGAGGTATATATGA
The DNA here is from genome assembly GCA_910577295.1 of uncultured Eubacterium sp. Classification (GTDB taxonomy): domain Bacteria; phylum Bacillota; class Clostridia; order Lachnospirales; family Lachnospiraceae; genus Eubacterium_F. Next base: position 130,448 of record CAJTLS010000003.1, on the reverse strand, counting down.
TAATATTAAAAAGGCGATTCATTTTCTCCTTTCCTGTAATATAGGAGAAATCATGACAATATTTGTCGCCATCTTTTTTGGCATGCCCGCGCCGCTGCTTCCAGTGCAGCTCCTATTTATCAATCTGGTAACGGATTCGTTTCCTGCCCTCTGCCTCGGCGTGGAACCGCCGGACCCGGATAGCATGAACCGTCCTCCTCTTCCAAAAAACAGCGGTATCTTTCACTTTGATACGGTATTCCAGATGATTGTCGAGGGCATGTTCATTGGCTCGCTGGCTCTTTTTGCCTACACAACGAGCGGTTCTACGATGTGTTTTGCCGTTTTGTCAATCTCCCAGCTCGTTCACTCCTTTAATATGCGCAGTGAACATTCTCTGTTAGAGACCGGCATTATGGGGAACCGCAAGCTCCTGCTCAGTGTCGTGCTATGTATTGCACTCCAGTGCTGCGTAATAAGCGTTCCCGCCCTGCAAACAATTTTTCATACTACGGCGCTCAGTATGCGCGAATGGTTTGTCGTGGGTATTTTATCGCTGCTTCCTATCCCTCTGGCAGAACTTAGCAAACGGCTTCACTGAATTAATCTTTTCTAACCTCTTATTTTGTGCTACAATAACATCAGGCTCAAACAGCCATAGACACTACAGAAACAGAAAGAGAGGTAAAAAATATGGCCTGGTATGATGAATCAGTATTTTATCACATATATCCATTGGGGTTAAGCGGAGCTCCCGCTCTCAATGACTACGGGGAGACGCAGCACCGTTTACGCGACTTAGAACTGTGGATCGACCATCTTTTATCGATTGGCTGCAACGCTCTCTATATCGGCCCGCTTTTTCAATCAGTCGGACACGGATATGAAACGACCGACTACTATAAGTTGGATTGCCGTTTAGGAGACAATGACGATTTAAAACATTTTGTTCAAACCTGCCACGAAAAAGACGTGCGGGTTATACTGGACGGGGTATTTAACCACACGGGACGGGACTTTTTCGCTTTTCAGGATATCAAAGAGAAGCGCGAAAATTCCCGCTACAAAGATTGGTATTGTAATGTAAACTTTGGCGGAAATAACGAGTACAATGACGGATTTTCTTACGATAACTGGGGTGGGTACAACTTACTCGTGAAATTGAATCAGCGAAATCCTGAAGTCAGAGATTATATTTACGATGTAATCCGCTTCTGGGTAAGCGAATTTGATATCGACGGTATCCGTCTCGACGCCGCAGACGTTTTGGATTTTGACTTTATGAAAGGAATGCGCAGCGTCGCCAATGAAATCAAGCCAGATTTCTGGCTGATGGGTGAAGTCATACACGGCGAGTACAATCGGTGGGTTAATGCGGAGACTTTGCATTCCGTAACCAATTACCATCTGAACAAGGCTCTCTGGTCTGGCTGTAATGATTTGAACTTCTTTGAAATCGCACACACCGTCAAACGTTTGTACGATATGGGAGGCGGGCACTATGAAAATATGCGCCTGTACAATTTTGCCGACAACCATGACGTGGAGCGCATTATTAACAAATTAAAGAACCTGTCCCACTTCGAAGTTGTCCACACACTGATGTATACGCTTCCCGGCATTCCATCAATTTACTACGGCTCGGAATTTGGCATTGAGGGCCGTAAAGAAAACGGTTCCGACGCCCCGCTGCGTCCATGCCTGCATCTGGATGATTATGCCGATGCGCAGGAGACGAACCCTTATACTGCATGGATTACAAAACTTGGAAATATCCGCCGGACATCCCATGCGCTTGCTTATGGAGAATATAAAGAACTGTTGCTGATGAACCGCCAATACGCGTTTATCCGCAGTTACGAGGGTGAAGACGTCATTGTGGCGATGAATATCGATGACGCGCCGGCAACAATTTCCATCCCTTATAGCGGAGGACATGCTTCCTTTACTGGTTCTATGCAAAATAAACCGTATGACGTATGCAATGGCAAAATCGAAATCACTCTGGCTCCGGGTGAAAGTGAAATCTTTCTTGCCAACTAACAAAGTTTTATTTGCATCTGAATGTTTTTTGTCATATAATATAGATATCATTTTAGCAAAGGGGGCAAATATATGACGCCGCAAGAACTTTTTGCGAAATCATTGGTAACATATGACCGCAGTTATAGCACCAATGACTCTTTTTATTATAAGCTTCCTTATAAAAAAGATTTTGATTTGTGCAATTGGACGCCAATGCGTATGTATAGCGGAAATATAATTAAATTTTATCAGTACACACTGGATAAACCGGTCGTACTGTTTACCGATACCGATGACATGTAATTATTATGAATAAGAATAATTAAAAATCCACTGATTTGCACGCATGCTGCTTCTAAAAAGCGTCAGCGAATCAGTGGATTTCTCTACTTTATTTCTATTTCCCTAAGCTCCATAAGAGGCAGAGCTGCTTAACTGCTCTTCAATACGAAGAAGCTGATTATATTTTGCTACCCGGTCTGTACGCGAAGGCGCTCCGGTCTTAATCTGTCCGGCATTCAAACCAACCGCAATATCAGCAATCGTCGTGTCCTCGGTCTCTCCTGAGCGGTGGCTGACAATGGCATTCCAACGGTTATTCTTTGTCATGCGTATGGCCTCTAACGTCTCTGTCAGTGTTCCAATCTGGTTCGGTTTAATGAGAACGGCATTCGAGGCATTCATCTGAATCCCCTTTTGGATCCGCTCCGTGTTCGTTACAAATAAATCATCGCCAACCAGTTGTATCCGTTGTCCAAGGCGTTCCGTTAATTTCTGCCAGCCGCTCCAATCCTCTTCTGCCAGACCATCCTCAATGGAATACACCGGATAGCGGTCGCACAATTCCGCCCAATAATCAATCATGGCGTCGGATGTCTTATATTCTCCCGATTTCCAAAACAGATACTCACCTGTGCGTCCCTGCTTCACCGCCTCTTCATACATTTCCGTACTTGCTCCGTCCATCGCGATAACAAAATCTTCCTGCGGCCGATATCCCGCCTTATCGATTGCCCGGACAATATAGCGCAGGGCGTCCTCGTCGCTCGCAAGCTGCGGGGCGAAGCCTCCCTCGTCTCCTACGGACGTCGCATAGCCCTCCTCTTTTAAAATCCTTTTCAACGTATGAAATACGTTTGCGCTCCACTCCAGACACTGGTGAAAGGATTTAGCGCCTATTGGCATAATCATAAATTCCTGAATCGTCAGACTACTATCGGCATGCTTGCCTCCGTTGATGATATTCATCATCGGAATCGGCAGCGTATGGGCGTTTGCCCCGCCAATATACTGATATAACGGAAGTTCTACGGCCATCGCCGCTGCTTTTGCCACTGCCAGCGATGTGCCAAGTATAGCGTTAGCACCTAATTTCCCCTTGTTTTTTGTTCCATCTTCACGAATCATAATTTCGTCAATCTCAATTTGATTCAGAGCATTTTTGCCATCCAATAAAAAACTTATCGTTTCATTGACATGTTCTACTGCTTTCTTTACGCCGTTGCCGCTATAGCGGGGCAGTTCCGTATCACGCAATTCCACTGCCTCAAACGCTCCTGTTGATGCACCGGATGGTACAGAGGCTCTTCCGGTTGCCCCTCCACATAAAGAAACCTCTACCTCCACGGTAGGATTCCCTCGGGAATCTAATATCTCTCTTCCCCTTACTGTGTTAATTCGATACTTGTGTTCCATTTTACCCTCCATTCTGAGAACATTTTCCCGATGTTTTCTTCTTGTGGAAAGTATTTCCTTGTACAAAAAAAATATGCATGCCCGATAAAATTTCATATCGGGCATGCATACCATTAGCAGACTATTTTTTATGTTTCTTTTCTTTCTTCGCCGCTTCCGCCTCAAACAAAGCGTCTAACTGCTCTAAAAGTTTCTTTTGCTCTTTATTAGGTTTAGTAGGAACATCAACAACTAAATCCACATAATGATTTCCCCTCATCTTCTTATTCCGAAGCGATGGAACTCCCTTTCCGCGGAGCCGGACTCTCGTTCCGGTTTGTGTTCCCGCCTTGACATTATAAGCGACGTCGCCGTCGATTGTTTGTATAATTACATCCCCGCCTAAGACAGCTCTCGGATAAGAAATCTTTACCGTCGAGAAGATGTCATAATCCACTCTCTGAAATTCCTTATGCCGCTCTACATATACTTCTACCAGCAAATCCCCGCGGGAGCCGCCGTTCTTTCCCGGCTCTCCCTTTCCGCGAAGACGGACGCTCTGACCGTGGTCGATTCCGGCAGGAATTGTAACTTGCAATTTCTCTTTCTTACTTGTATAACCCTGTCCATGGCAGTCCGGACATTTCTCACGGATTACCGTTCCTTTTCCTCCGCAGGCCGGACAGGTCGTTACATTTTGCACCATGCCAAACAAGGACTGCTGGGTCTGGACAATCTGTCCCCTTCCGCCGCACTGTCCGCATTTAATTGGCTGTGTTCCCGGTTTCGCGCCATTGCCGCCGCATGTCTTACACTCTACTTTGGATGGAATTTCAATCTCTTTTTCTGCCCCAAAGCAAGCCTCTTCAAAGGAAATTTTTACCTGCGTACGCAGATTTGCCCCCCTTTGCGGTGCGTTCGGGTCAGCCCGCCGGCTTCTTCCTCCGAAACCGCCGCCAAACAAGTCTCCAAAAATATCGCCAAAACTTCCAAATATGTCATCCATGTTCATATTTGTAAAACCACCGCCGCCTGCGCCGCCCTCAAAAGCAGCGTGGCCAAATTGGTCGTACTGCTGGCGCTTCTGCGGGTCACTAAGAACAGCATACGCTTCCGATGCTTCTTTAAATTTTGCTTCTGCCTCGGCATCTCCGGGATTTGTGTCCGGATGATACTTTTTGGCAAGAACGCGATACGCTTTCTTCAATGCAGCGTCGTCGGCATTTCTATCTACACCGAGAACTTCGTAATAATCACGTTTGTCTGCCATCGTCTTTCTCCTCCATTCGAATACGTGAAAGGACTCGTGCCAACTGCCTAATGGCATTTTCTCAGGCACGAGTTCTTATCACGCTACCGTTTTATATCACGATTATACTTCCCTGTACTCTCCGTCTACGACATCATCACCGCCGTTATCCTGATTCTGATTTGCCCCCATATCAGGACCAGCCGCTCCCATGTCCGGGCCGGCGCCGGCTGCTCCTGCCGCCTGCTGGGCCTGCTCATATACTTTTGCAAATACCTGTTGCGCATTTGTCATAAGAGACTCTTTTGCTGCTTTCAATTCATCAATATCCGCATCACTCATCTCTTCGGCATTTGCCGTTCTCTCAAGGATTGCTTTTACCTTATCAATCTCAGCCTGCACCTTTTCTTTTTCTGCTGCATCGACACCTTCGCCAACATCCTGCAATGCCTTTTCTGTCTGGAATACCATACTATCGGCTTCGTTGCGTGTGTCAATGCCCTCTTTGCGTTTCTTATCCTGTGCTTCAAATTCAGCCGCTTCTTTGACTGCCTTATCAATCTCATCGTCGCTCATGTTCGAGCCGGCTGTAATGGTAATATGCTGCTCTTTACCTGTTCCCAAGTCCTTAGCGGATACATTTACAATACCATTGGCATCAATGTCAAATGTAACTTCAATCTGTGGTACTCCGCGCATTGCCGGAGGAATGCCGTCCAAACGGAATTGTCCGAGCGATTTATTATCTCTTGCAAACTGACGCTCACCTTGTACTACATTAATATCTACCGCCGTCTGATTGTCTGCTGCAGTTGAGAAAATCTGGCTCTTCTTTGTCGGGATAGTTGTATTTCTCTCGATTAATTTAGTAGCCACACCACCCATTGTCTCGATTGCTAATGACAGTGGTGTCACGTCCAGAAGAAGAATATCGCCGGCTCCCGAATCACCTGCCAGTTTACCACCCTGAATGGAAGCGCCAAGCGCTACGCACTCATCCGGATTCAATGATTTATTCGGCTCATGTCCTGTCAGTTGTTTTACTTTGTCCTGAACGGCAGGAATACGTGTCGAACCTCCGACAAGCAATACTTTTCCAAGTTCAGAAGCGGAAATACCTGCATCTTTCAACGCATTCTGAACCGGTGTTGCGGTTCTCTCTACCAAATCTGCTGTCAGCTCATCAAACTTAGCGCGGGTCAAATTCATATCAAAGTGTTTTGGCCCCTCGGCAGTTGCCGTAATAAACGGAAGATTAATATTCGTCGTAGTTGCGGAAGACAATTCTTTCTTTGCTTTCTCTGCCGCTTCTTTTAAACGTTGCATTGCCATCTTATCACCGGAAAGGTCAACACCCTCCGCGTTCTTAAACTCCTGCACCATATAATCACATACTTTGTTATCAAAGTCGTCTCCACCAAGCTTGTTGTCACCAGACGTTGACAATACCTCAATCACGCCCTCGCCAATCTCAATGATGGATACATCGAAAGTACCGCCGCCGAGGTCGTATACCATAATCTTTTGCTCTCCCTCATTGTCAAGACCGTACGCAAGAGCTGCTGCCGTCGGCTCGTTAATAATACGCTTTACATCCAAACCGGCAATCTTACCGGCATCTTTCGTTGCCTGACGCTGTGCATCGTTGAAATAAGCAGGAACGGTAATTACCGCTTCTGTCACTTTCTCCCCGCCAAGATAATTTTCTGCGTCGCTTTTCAATTTCTGAAGAACCATCGCGGAAATTTCCTGCGGTGTATATTTCTTGTCATCAATTGCTGCACGATATTCTGTTCCCATATGTCTCTTTATCGAAGAAATCGTCTTCTCCGCATTCGTTACTGCCTGACGCTTTGCCGGCTCACCAACAAGCCTCTCCCCAGTCTTTGTAAATGCTACTATGGATGGCGTTGTTCTGGCTCCCTCTGCATTGGCGATAACTACCGGTTTACCACCTTCCATAACTGCCACGCAGCTATTCGTTGTTCCTAAGTCGATACCAATAATTTTACTCATAATGATTACTTCCTTTCTGTCGCCTTGCGACTAATCCATCTGAAATATACTGTTGGACAAAAGGTATTTTGCCCTAATTGATACTTTGGATTGCTCCGTTGTTTCACTTAGTTTAACACTTTAACCATACTGTGTCTGACTACACTGTCTTTATACATATAGCCTTTTTGGAATTCCTCGATGACTATATTGGTCTCATCCGAATCGTCTTCGTCATGCATTACCGCATTGTGGAAATCTGGATTAAATTCCTGACCTACCGCTTCAATTGGTTTCACTCCCATCTCCTCAAAGCCTGTCATCAGTTGTTTGTATACTGCCTCAATTCCCTTTGCAAACGGAGTCTCTTTTTCCTCCTCAGACAACCCGTCAAATCCTCTTTCGAGGTTATCAACCACCGGCAAAATTTTCTCAATTACTGAGCGGGCGCCAACTTCAAACATTGCGCTCTTCTCTTTTTCCGAACGGTTGCGGAAATTTTCAAATTCTGCCAGATTTCTCATCAGGCGGTCGTTTAACTCTTCAATCTTTTCGTCTCTCTTGTCTTTCTTTGCTTTCTTCTTATTCGTCTTCTTTGTGCTTTTGGCTTCTGCCTCTGCGGCCTCTTCTTCCTGCGGAGCGCTCTCCGAAGCCGTGTCCGTTGTTTCTTCTACCGTTTCTTCTACTGTCTCTTCCATTGCTTCTTCTGGTTTTTCCTGCTGCGGCGTCTGCCCGCTCTTTACTTCCTGCACTGACTCTTCACCTCACTATTTTTTCTTAAATATATCATCTAACTGCTGCATACAGTTTTCCAATGTGCCTACCACTTTTTCATAATCCATCCGCTTCGGCCCGACAATACCTATCTTTCCGTAGACTCCCTCTTTAATCTTATAGGTGGCCGTCACCACGGAGCAGTCTTTCATCGTCTCTACCGGCGACTCCTCGCCGATATATACCTGTATGCCGTGTTCCTGCTCCTCTTCCGGCGGAGTATCATTGGCCCATGCCGCTAACATTTGTTTTTCCTCAAACGTCGAAAGTAAATCGGTCATTCTTTCCTTATCGGACAGTTCCGGATATTTTAAAATGTTCGTCGCTCCAGATGTGTAAATCTCCGACTCATCTTCCTCCGCCATAACCTCTGCCACGCAATCTAAAATGCCGGATGCCAAATCGCTGTACTCACCGGCCTTTTCCTTAATCTGCTGCATGATAGCCATATTAATCTCGGTAAAATCAAGCCCCGTCAACGCTGTGTTCATCAAAAAGTTCATCTGTGATACAACATTTTCCTCCAGATCATTCTCCAGATTTATCACCTTGTTTCTGACATGGCTGTTATCTAAAACAACAATAACGAGTAACTGCTGTTCCCCTATATAATTGAGCTGGATGAACTTGATACGTTTGTGCTGATACTTCGGCTTTGTTACCATGGAAGTGTAATTGGTGTTCTGCGCCAGAAGTTTTGCTACCTGTTTCAATAACAAATCAATCTTATCCGCCTTTTCCACCATCAGTTCTTTCATATCTTCTACTTCTTGATCTTTTCTCTGCAACATCGTATCTACATACAGACGATACGCCTTATCCGAGGGAATGCGTCCGGCTGATGTGTGTGGCTGCAAGATATATCCCATCTCTTCCAAATCGGACATCTCGTTGCGGATTGTCGCTGAACTAAGGTGCAAATCCGTGTATTTGGAAACGGTTCTGGAGCCAACCGGCTCGCCGGTTTCCATATAATTGCGGATAATCGCCTCGAGAATCTTTTGCTTGCGTTCATTCAGTTCCAATATAACACCACCTCGCTTTGTATCATTGTTTTGTACAGAGCAAATCATACTGCGTTCATGGACGGGCAATGACTGCTTTTTTGATTTTTGTTAGCACTCACTTTTGAAGAGTGCTAATCATTGACTAACATTAAAATACCACCTTGCAGTGATATTGTCAATAGTTTTTTATGAAGAAAATCAGATTTTATCTCTTTTTTTATTTTTCCACCAATGCTGCACAATATATACCCCCCACACGACTAATAACATCCCCATCCCGCAGGCAATGCTGCGCAATAAACTGTCTGCCCGAACAACATATCCTATTATATATAGTACAACTTCCACCAAATATATCAACAAAGAACGTTTCCGGTATTTCGGTATCTCATAGTCCTGCAGCGGTTTATGTTCATCCGGCAGAGGGCACACAAACAAAAGACAGATTCCCACCACTGCGATAATACTTAACCGAACAAGTGGAAATGACGGGCAAAAGCGCATCCAGAGCAAAAAGGCAGTAAACATAAGCCATGATTTGACAGCGCACTGCATGGGCGTCTTTGCATGATACCCGCCGGCATAGACGCGGATTAGGCAAAATACCGCCATCATGACGGCTCCCTGCCAAAACAGTCCGAGCACGACCCCCGTAACAAGCATTAATACCATCTCTAACGACGTGCGCAGACCCTGTTCCATTCCAAATGAGTAAAGGGACGCACGCTCTTTTTCAATTACGCCTGCGCGAATCATCCGCTCCACCCAGTTTTTTGTCAATCTTTTTATCATGGTTTACCTCATTTCTGCGCTGCCTTTTGCGCATAATGCAACGTTTGTGTTGTGAAACAATTTATTTTTCACTCTTTTTCCTCCTGTTATTCATCGCCGTAAATCATCTTTTCCAAATAATCTCTCTGATGTACTACTAACTGTAATAGTAAGTTATCCCATTTCTCCCTGTGGTTCGATTCCGCCTTTTCCTGAAATAAATCAACAATCATATCCTGAAGTTTTTGAAAGGTTATTATGTCTTTTTGCAGATTACCGGTTGGTTTAGGAAAATTGTTCGCCAAATCCAAGCCTATTTCAAATAATTTGCTTTCCATGCCTGCCGCTCCTAACAAATAATTTCTTTAGTTTGCACATCTCTTCAGATAAATTGCGCCGATTAGATTATCTCATACCGGACACACCTAAAAACAACAGTCCAAATTGTACAATTGAACTGTTGTTTTAAAAAAATAACATTAATTTTTTAAGTTACATAAATTTGCAGAACAAATAGCAGATACACAAAATATAGTCTACACAATTAATTCATATATCCATTATCTTTCATCCAATTATACAATGCCGGTTCTAATCTACGTGCGATATTTTCTGTTTGCCCTCCTGCCGTGTGCATAGCTACTATGTACGGTCCACCAACTCCATTTGCATAAACAGGCGAGCCACTTTGTCCTCCGTTTGTATCCATATTATGCATAATCAAATCATCAGTCATTCTAAGAATATTTCCCGTGGCAGCATACATATAATAGTAACCCTTATCTCCAGGATATCCGGCCGTATACAGCCTTTCACTTATTGATGGAGATATTATAATCCCCATGTGACCCGTAATAGTTGAAACCTGTTTATCTTTAAATATGACAAACCCATAATCACCTTCTAAAGGACGATTCGTTTCATAATCTTGTCTATATATATACGAACTAAAATTACTCGTCTCATAATATACATATGAGCCATTTTGACCAAACTCCATTGTAATTTTTTCAGGGTGAGAACCGTTCTGGTTAATCAGAACATGACCGGCAGTAGCCAATACACGTCCACTAATCATTGCTCCCGAACCACAAGCCGCTGTTCCATCCTCGTATTCCACAGTCATTCGGGCAATTGCTGTATATGGAAATTGATTTGTATTCGTTACTTTCCGACGTTCATCATCGCCAATAATGCTATAAGTACCAATTCCCTGTTGACTAAATTGCTTTGGCATGAAAGTATTATGGTCGGGAAATGACGGTCGAGAAACTTTTCATCTAAAATATCCTTTCATCCTCATGTAATGCTTATAACACTAATACAAACACATACTAATTAACAATAAACTCGGTTCTGATAATGCCATAATTGGCAGCACCTATTTGTTTAGAAATTCGATATTTCCCTACTCTCATACTTGTAAAGTACTTTCCCAAATCTATACGTTGTGTATAATCAGTTCCCTTTTTAATAACTAGCAATATATCCACAAACCACGCACTATCCTTAAAATCAACCGAAATCCATTGTCCACCCTCATAAAATTCCAACATAAAATACTCATCCGCCGAAATATCCGTATCAGACTTATTGCTTATTTTTAATAACAAAGCATTTTCTCCGGATATATGCTGTGCCTCCATAGACACTTCCGAAGCAGAAAAATTAAAATCATTTCTGTCAGACGGATTCGGAACGACAGCAGGCTCATTCACAGGTGGCGCCGGAGTTTGACTTGGATTAGCCGTATAATCAACATCTTTTGTTTGTGTTTGTGGTTTCGTATCATTTCCCTTACTCTTAACAACATTAATAATGCACTTGTATTTTTTCTTCGCATATTTTGCGGTTACAACACACTTTCCGACTTTCTTTGCATTTACAACCCCTTTTTTTACCGTAGCCACTTTTTTATCACTACTAGACCACTTTACCTTTCTGCTTTTTACACCCTTTAATTTAAGAGAATATTTCTGTTTATTTCTCAAAGATACTTTCTTTTTATTTAATGCTATCTTTCGCGACTTGGTCTTTGACATACCGGGGCAATACACTACACTCATGAACATAGAGAATATTAGAACTAAAAAACTACCTTTTCGCAATTTCATCGCCTCTCCCCTTTCTCTTTCTATTCATAAAAATAGTATTCTATTTACATTATATGATGCAGTCATCCAAACATGAACTCCTAATACCCTTTTTTCTTATAGTAAATGTTTGTTTTGCGACAGACAACTACATTTTTGCGACAAATAACTACTCTATCGCAGCAAATCATTTTTCTACCTCAACATTTCTCCGCGCCGGACTTTATTTATCACTTTGTTCTGATACATCACCCCGTCGCTTTCTTTTGTATATGTCTCGATAGTTTCCTCTTCTTTGGGAACACGGCACACATATCCGCAACTGGCGTGAATCTCATATGTCTTCTCGCCGGACGCATTAAATGTCTCAAGATATTGTTCCAAGCGGTGTAAAAATGCTTTTCCCTCTTCTTCGGTAATGCCTTTCGCCATAACGACAAATTCATCTCCGCCGGTTCTTGCGCTTATCTGCTGCTCATTACTTAATGCGTCAATCGCTTCTGTTACTTTTTTGAGGGCAAAATCCCCCTCGTGATGTCCATAATTATCGTTAATCTGTTTCATGCTGTCCAAATCAATAACAGCAAGGAAAATTGTTTTCTTCTCTTTTTTTGCTCTGGCAAACAGCAATTTCCCTTTATTTTCCCACCCGCGACGGTTATACATACCTGTCAGGGCGTCTTTGTCATACATCTCTTCCAGTTCCAATATAAGGCTCTGCATTTTGTATTCCACAAGCATATCATGTATTTTATTTCCTATATTAATATTCCAACGGAAATACAAGTTTCCCATCTGTTCCGGTTTGGAAAAGTTAAAGGCCTCATATCCATAACAATTATCTTGAAAATGAAGAGGGGCAAAATACCAGCACTGCGGCTTCTCATCAGAAAATAATTCGGGAATAAGTTCCTTTCTGTCAAAAACAACTTCTAACTCTCCCATTTCCACTCTCTCTTTAAATGCGATGCGCATTACCATGCGGTCGGTATATTCCGTTATTTTTTCCTCATTAAAAATATTTTCACAAAAACAAACGGCATAGTTACTTAATCCCTGAATATTATACTGATAGTAGGCAAGCCATTTGGCAACCTGTTCAATACTGTCGCTGTCTCCTAAATTAATGGACAGATAATCCAATTGAACTTCACGGTTGTGGGCAGTCTTTCCTTCTTCAAAGATTTTTCGCTTTTTCATCAATACGTCTTTTCCGCTGCGTTTCATACATCCACAGGACTCACGCAGCACAGTCTGCGCCTGAAAATAGATATCCTCTGTGTCTTCCGGCTTTTCCTGCTTTTCATGTATTACTTCCATCGCCTTTATTCCCATATCAAAAAAAGGAACTTCCATTGTCGACAGCGTAGGAGAAAATCCCACACAATCAATGAGACCGTCATATCCGCTCACGCATATGTCTTCTGGAATATGATATCCCCGCCCGATTAACTCGCTGGCTACCGCCTGCGCCATATTGTCATTGGCACAGAGAATAGCTTCCGGCTGTTCCTGCCCAATCAAAAACCAGTCGCAGGCTTCTTTTCCCATATTAAACCAGTAATCACCATAAAATTTCTGATGTTCACCCACGGCCAAACCATAGTTTTCCATTACATTTTCAAAGCACTGCAGACGCTCGACGGCATCCCAGTGGCTCTGCGGGCCGGTCATAAAACACAATTTTGTAAAGCCATGATGTTCTATAAAGTGCTTAACCATCCCTTCCATACAGGTCGTGTTTTTTACGAGAAGATTATTCGCCCCGTCTATCATCTCACGCACACTTACAACCGGACAATGACAATATCTTTTCACCTTATTCGTTATCTTTCTCTTGCTCAGCGGGTCATCCATCGTATCAAGCGCGAGAATAACGCCATCCAGTTCCTCCCATGGCGCTAAATCATATATCATCTGGTCGCCGGAAAAGTGGCGCTCATTGTCCCCATATCTGCCAAACGCATTAAAAACAGCTATGTTATACCCAAGACGCTGCGCCGTTTTTGTAATGCCCTCGCAGAGGACTTTTTGAAACTCTCCAGATGCCTTTTCCAGAAAGACTCCCACTGTCTTGCGGTCATTCGAAAACATATAACCTCTCTTTCTATACCCATTCACAAAACAACTTACATAATCTTAACTTTATTGTAACATTGTTTCTGGCTGAGGACAAGTAGAACTGCTGGAAAAAGCACTTGGAACCCAAGGAATATTGTGTTATATTGAACATAAAGAAAGGCACCTGCAGGAAACAGATGCCTCTCCAACGGATAGTGTCCTACTCCAAAAGTGGATACTCCCAAGCAAGGGTTTTGATGTCCTAAAGGACACCGCCTAGCCTGTTTGCGCGACAGGTTAGGCATTTTTTATTTTCGCTTATTTACAGTGACAGCTTGGGAGGCTACCACCCCGTCAAAGGGCTTTTCCGTATAATAATTTTAACATACCCTGTACGCCCATTCAAGGAAGTTATGAGCAATAATACAACAAATCCTCCGGTTTATATCTTCCAAAATCCAGAAGATGTTTCGGAGGATTATGAGAAAATTTCTTCTTAGCACAAATGAAATTCTTCCCAAAATACAACGTTTTCCAATATCATAATGGACTTCCACCAGTTTTTGGCTAGTTCGAATTCCTTATAGTCGCCATACCAATCCCACGGCACGGCAAAAGAGCCGTCTTCTAACTGAGCTTTTAAATAATATTCACATTCCTGTTTTACAATCTCTTCGTTTCCCTTATAAAAAATACTCTGCCTGCTGTGGATAAATCGGGACGGCAGCGCCACATATTCTTTGCCCCACCGCTCTGTCTCATAGCAAATATGGCGGGAAACCAGCTCGATTAGACGTTTCTTAAAATCATCCATGTCAATCACATCCATAATCTTTGCTTCTATCAGATAATCATAGAGCTGAATGTAGCAGGCAAGCATATGGTCCTCTTGTATCGGATAATTTTCCACCAGCCACTGATAGGATTTTTGTGCCAGAGTCTTTCCCTTTTGCCATAACTCACTCTGCTGAGGGGCGTAGCAAAGAATAAATCCGGCAAGAGCTGCCGTTGGATTCGGACTGTACTCTCCCTCCTTTTCCGGCGCATAGCTCCACCAGATTGCATGCGGATAGTTGTCGTTTTCCGGCACTGAGCCTTTCCACTGTCCCGTCTCTTCAAGAAATGCCTCTCCGCTTCCCAGATAGCGCAAAATCCCCTGAATAATCGGATGAGATGAATCCCCATAGCCGACTTGCTGTAAAACCTTTGTCGCCTGCCATGTCTCAATCGGCGCCGAATTGGGATTAAATGAATCCGGCTCCAGAGCATGTCCGAATCCTCCGTCTTCATTTTGATAAAAAGAAAGGTTGTGCAGCACACCCTCGATACTGCCCTGCTCCATATAATATTTCCACAACGCAAGTTCAATCGGACGGGCATTGCGGTAGATAAATTCTTTTGCCTTTTTTATGTCCATAATCTTCCTCCATTCTGCAAAATAAGCTGCTGCCTTTTTGCTTTATATTTGTATTTGCATATTATAGCATGGCATCCGAATTTTTTATTGTAAAAAACCGACATCTTTTCTGGCATTCTCCAGAGCTTTGCGAATGGATAGCGAATGAAACTTCTTAAATTCCCTTATCAAATGCGACTGGTCAGTATAACCGAATTTGCCGACTGCGTCCTGCATTTGAAAATTTCTCTGAAAAAGTGCTTCCCGCCACACATACTGATACCGTATCAGCGATGATAACGTCTTCGGCGAAACGCCCGTATTTTGCTTAAAGACACGCTCTATCTGCCGGTTACTGACATGAATCTCGCCTGCCAGCCTGTCCATCCGCAGATTTCCCCTGTGGCGCAGAATCTCGCCGACTGCTTCCGTAACGATACGGTCTTTCCGCTCCGGCTTCAGATGCCGCATTAAAACGGTCTCGACTAATGGAATGCGCTCATTTATAGACGTGATATCAAACAATAAGGGCGCTATTTCCTTTCGGATAGATGAAAAGTGGCTGTCGGCATCAAAAAATCCGTTCTTTACCCCGCTCATGGATTCTTCTGCGAAAAATACTGCGCTCCACGCATAAAAGCGAACTGCAAAGGTGGAGACAACACAACTTTTTTCAACTTTTTTATCCGAATGAAAACTGCTGTCATTAATACCGCAAAAGCTGCTGTTTATATAATTATCCGTAAAATTAACGTCAAAAATAATGTCCATACACGTATCGGGAATAACTGTCGACACCCCGTATTCTCCCTTTTCTTCCCGATAAGGCCGCCGACTTCCCCAAAAACACCTGACATAAGGTTTCAGCGCCTCACAAGGCTCGTATTCCCGATAACTGTCATCACACTGAAAAGGAGTTCCTGTGATTGGACGGTATATCTGAAAAAATTCCATTCGTCATTCTCCCTTTGTAATAATCCCTGCTCCTCTAAAATTCCCTTTTCTTCATAATGTTACCACTTATGCCGCAGGAAACGAGAACTATCACAGCCGAGGCAACAAAAATAAGCAACTCTGTCATCCCACCCCACAATATAGACAGCGAATCAAACATCCTCTCCCAGTCAAACCCCAAAGCGGCAAAAACCTTTGAAGCCACATATCCAATTAGAAATATAACACCCAACGCTATTAAAAAAACGAATTTTCCCCTATCTGCGCCAAACTTAAACTGAAACGGAAATACGATGGCTGCAAAAACAAGAAAGAGCGGAATCACCAAAACAATACCAGAATGGAATTTTATCTCCGGAAAGCTGCCCTCACTTATTATTTTTGATGTGCCTGCCATAAGAACGGCTATTAACCACGTACCAATGTTGCACAGGACGGCGAACACGTACTTTTCCCTGACAAATGTTTCCCGCATTACAGGAAGCGTCAAAAGAAACGGGTATCCATTTTCGCTTTCATCATAGATTGCACTGCTTATGGCAAAAAAAGAACAGACAGAAGTCAGATAACCAATGGCAAACGCTTCACCTATTTGAAAATTAAGAACTATCGCAGCCAATAACATAATGAGCAAAAAATATTTTTGCTGTAGTAATAATCGAAAATCTTTAATTAGCAATCCTTTCATAATTCACTTCCCCCAATCATAAGTATCATCAAGTCATCCATATTCCCTTTTTCAACAACAATCTCTGGATAATTTTCCAGATAAAATTGTTTCTCATCGGTCAGACACCGATATCCGTAAGTCTCTTTCTCATATTTCTTTATATATCGCTTGTCAAGCCGCTCAAACTGCTGCAAACTGACTTTCAACAGCGCATAATTGTCAAGAAGACGGTCTGTCTCCTCATGCATCACAATACTACCCTCGTTTATCATGTAAAAATCATCACAAAATCCCTCTAAATCCGATGAGATATGAGAACTAATGAGAATCGTACGCCTCTCGTCCTCTTCCATATAAGCCCGCAGCAACCCGAGCACTTCTTCACGGGCGATAACGTCCAGTCCCACAGTCGGCTCATCCAAAATCAACAAATCTGCCTCATGGCTCAGGGCAATGAGAATCTTTAATTTTGCTTTCATTCCGGTTGAAAAATCTTTGAGCTTCTTGTTCAGCGGCAGCTCATACTTTTTGCACTGCTCTGTAAATTGCTGCAAATTGAACTTCTTATACATCGCCTTTAAAATATGGGCGATATCACGAATTGTCAGATAGGAGCTAAATCCGGAATCCGATAACACTACTCCCAAGCGCTCCCTGTCAGCAGGCAAAAGTGAGGAAACCTCTGCGCCAAATATTTGTATCGAACCATCGTCCGGATGAATGAGATTTAGCGCCGCCTTAAAAGTCGTACTCTTTCCCGCCCCATTGCGGCCAATCAGACCGGTAACACAGCCGCTTCTGACCTCCATGCTGCAATTCAGCGTAAAATCATCATAACTCTTTCTTAGATTTTCTATTTTCAGCATACTTATCCTCCATTCCCAATCACAGTAAACACCATTGTTCATTCACTCATAAGGATTTCAAACAGACCACGGATTTCCTTCTCCGTCAGGCCGCACCGCCTCGCCTTGGCAATCGTCTGCTCCAAATCCTTTTCTACTTCTTTCTGCCATTCCTCTTTCATCCGCTCGGGATTGGCGGCAGCTACGAACGTTCCCTTTCCATGAACGGTTACGGTAAAACCCTCCTGCTCCAGATTATCATAGGCCTTTTTGACTGTAAGGGCACTGATTTTTAACTCCTTGGACAGTGCTCTCACAGAAGGGAGCATCGTATCTTCCACCAGCTCACCGCTCACAATGCCAACCTTAATCTGCTCCATAATCTGCTCATAAATGGGCACCATGGATGTATTGTTTACAATAATGTGCATATTGCCTTTCCCCTAATTCTTATAGTAAAGAGCGCGCTTTCTCTTTCTGTATAACAGTATATAACAGACAAGAACAGTTGTCAACTGTTTTATACTGTTATATTTAATTCCTGCAAGTCGGGAACAGGGCAAGCATTCGTGCATACAGTAACCTATAAAAATTCCTTGCATAAACTAGACAAAAACGTTATAATTGTAACTATTTATTGAATTGGAATGATTAACACATACCCAGCTTTTACAACAAATATTTGCGGAAAGTTATTTTCCATATTACTGGTAGCTGCACCTTTGTATGTTGTATACGGAGATCATAAATTAAACATAAAAAAAGAAGACGAAACAGAGGAAAGCCTATGAATTACGAAATCATTATTGCAATCGGATTCTGCTTATTCATTTTACTTACTTGCAAGTTATGGGGTATTTATGTAGTAAAACAATACGAGAAAAACAAGATTGCAAAAAGCCGCAGGGAACTTAAGCCACAGCACTATTCTTGTGAAGTTGGTGAGCTGGTACTTGCAGGTACTGGTGATGATGGCAATAGTGACTATGAGTTCAGTCAGGCGGCAACAAAAATCAAAGTATCAGAAAAAACAAGGGTACAAATATATGACAGTGTTTGGTATGTATATTACATGGACAGAAGCAAGGGAAGGTTTTCAGATGTATAGTAAATTTAATAAAGTATGCTGAAATGATTTGAAAAATCATATTTGAATTTACAAAGAAGTATGGTATCGTATAATTAAATAATCAAGCACTGGAAGGAGGTGGAGCTGATGGAAGCAAATAAAATGAGTAATTTAAATAGAATATTTACCCGCAACATGCTCCGCCACTTTATAGATGGAAAAGTGGATAATGTGTATTCGTCAGTAGTAAGACGTTATACAAGTGATGCGGACCAAAAGAATAATCGGGAATTAATAAGCGAAATTTATTGTGAACTAAAAAATAATTATCGAAACGAATACTTTTATAAGAATACTTTGTTGAATAAGTTGCTGTTAGGTGTGCACAGTGTTAACACGACAACTGCTTTAACGGAAGTGGCGATTGCTAAATCTAAAGCGGATTTTGTATTAATAAATGGAAAGGCTGTTGTATATGAAATAAAAACGGAATTGGATAATTTAGATAGGCTAAATTCTCAGATAGATGACTATTATAAGGCATTTGACCATGTAGCTATAGTTACTTATGAGAAAAATCTACAACAGTTACAGAAAATGCTGGAAAGTATTGATAAGCCAGTGGGTATTTATGTATTACGAAAAAACGGGAAGTTGGGTACAGTTCAAAACCCGCAAAGATACACCAATGATTTAAACAAGGAGGTTATTTTTAAATTACTAAGAAAAAGTGAATATGAAGATATAATTGTTCAGCGATATGGTTATTTACCAGAAGTTACGCAATTTAAATATTATTCTGCTTGTAAGAAAATGTTCTTACAGATAACGATAGAAGAGTCACATTTGCTTGTTTTGAGAATATTAAAAAAGAGAATGCAACTAGAGAAAGAGGCGTTTGTTAAGATTCCATATGAATTAAAGTTTTTGGCGTATTTTATGGAATTAACATATAATGATTATCAGAAACTGGAAGTGTTTTTAGAAAGTCAATATGGAGGTGCGTAGTATGTATTTTCCTTATTTGAGAGGACGACAATTTGAATTAATTGCATTACGAGAATTGGCAGAAAAAGGTGTTTTGAGTAGTAGAATTACGCCAATTATTGAACCTGTAAAATTATCTTCTACGCTTATCAAAACTATAGAAGTATATGGAGCGAATAATAAAAAGATAGCTATCATTACAAATCCTAAGGTGGGGAGTTTTAATAGTGACGCTAGGGAGGAGAAAAATCAGAAATTAAAGGAAAGTTTCTCTGCAAGGCTGAAGGAAAATAATAATATACTTTTTATGAATTTACTAAGCATAAATTCGAAACCAGAGAAGTTTATCGAAAGATATGCGGATAATATGGGGACAATTTGCGATGACAAAGATGCAATTTTTGTTTATGAAGCATACTTTGCAGAAACAGATGTTAAGTACAATCTAATACCGGATGAAAGTGGGTTTAGGAGAAAGATAAGAAAAAACAGAGTACTTTTGGCAGATCGGTTTAATAAACAAGATAGAAATAATGATTATATAGAAATTGATGATGAACCATTTTCAGAAGATCATTTGTACTATTTGGAAGATGGATATGTAGGGTTCGCTGATTATTCTGTAGTTGGTGAGGAATATAATGAAACGGGTTTTGCTCCTTACGCAGTTGCAATACATATTGTATATTTTGACACAAATGATAGTTTGCGTATAAAGCATTTTGTGTCCGATTCAAATGATGATATAAGTGACCCTGCCGGAAAGTTTCAAGAGGCGTTGTCGAAACTAGTGGCATGGAATGGGGAAAGACAGCTTGATACTGTGGCTATGAAAGAGTTTGAACATTTATATAACCGAGAGGCTTATCCGGGCTTGGGAACAGTGAAAAAATTATCTATTATGCATCATTTGGAGTTGATAGGAAGATATTTGGATAAGGAGTAGCTTTATGATTATTTGCGAAAGATGTTTTTGCGACACAGAAGTTATCTCTGTTATTCGAAACAAAGCAGAGATTGGAGATTGTCCACTGTGTAAATGTAAAAGTGCACATATATATGATACGGATAAGTATGAAGACCTAAGTATGATGTTTGACGAACTGATAAGCATATACACCCCGGCTTCTTTGTTGCCTGCTTCCTATCCGAAATCGAAAACTCGTTTATTGAAGAGTGAATTGATTAATAACTGGAACATTTTCAATAAAAAGGACGAGGCAGATGTATATAATATCATCACTGCGATATGCAAAGAGAAGTATGAATATAATGCAGAGTTATTTGATCAACCAGTTGGTATTCAGGAGTTATATGACCAAGAGTATTTATCAAAACATTCTCTTTTAACTACAAATTCTTGGGATGATTTTGTGAAGGCATTAAAAATAAAGAATCGTTTTCATACTCATTATGTAGATTTAGATTTGTTGGAACGATTTTGCTCATATATTCGTAAACCCTATAAGACAGGTGATATGTTTTATCGGTGCAGAATTTCGACGGAAGAAGGGATTCCTCTTGAAGAAATGGGGGCACCGCCGATTGAAAAAACTACAGATGGTAGAGCAAATGCAAGAGGGATTAGGTGTTTATATTTAGGGGATACTGCTGAAACTACAATATATGAGGCGAGAGCTGGTGCATATGATTATGTAACAGTTGGAAAGTTTAGATTGAAAAAAGATATAATTGTTGTTGATTTAAAGAAAATTAATCAAATTAGTCCCTTTATAGAGGGATTGGATTGTTTAGAATATGCGATTAACAAAGAACATTTAAAAAAGATAAATGATGAAATGAGTAAAATCATGAGAAGGAGCGACAGTGCCTTGGATTATGTTCCGACTCAATATATTACAGATTTTGTTAAGAGTATTATCCATGATGATGTTGCGGAATATGCTGGTATCGAATATAAAAGCGTAATGCATAGTGTTGGATATAATTTAGCTTTATTTGATCCGGACTTGTTTGAATGTATAGATACGGAAGTGTATGGAATTGATACGATTGATTATAGAAAACATTTAATTATGTGAACATATACCCTGACTATGTGATTTCTTAGCTTGCCTTAAAACGCTACAATCTTTTGCTTCAAATGCACTAATTGTAACAAACAATAAGATCGATATTGCGTGGTTGAGGTATTATATAAGGTGCAAGAATAGGCCCTCTGCTTAAGAGGGGGATTTGGACTGCAAAATAAATGATACCACGTGATACCCATAGAGGGGCTGTCATTCCCCGACAGCCCCTTTTGCTATATCCCGAAAAATATACTACTTACTTAATTTTCATTTTCTTCGTTATCCCTTTCTTCTTCAACCACTTTGTATATGTTTTCTTTTGTTTTTTAGGCGCTTTAATCACTGCTTTCTTGTGAATCCCCTTAAATGCCCGTATTCCAACCGATTTGCCTGTTAGCTTTTTAGTCTTAATAGTTATGGATTTTAATCTTTTACACCCGTAAAATGCTTTCTTTCCAATCTTAGTTACTCCTGACGGAATCACTATCTTCTTTAATGATGTACACTTAGCGAATGCTTTATTTCCGATTGTAGTAACGAACTTGCCTATGGTTACGGATTTTAGCTTTTTGCATCCATTAAAAGCATTGTCCGATATGTTTGTTACTTTAAATTTCACTCCATCCATTAACACAGTGAACGGAATAACAATTTTTGTTGTTGCCTTATTGTCAGCTTTGTAAAATTCCACCCTGTCCTGTGCAAGTACTCGGTAAGATACATTATTTTTCTTATCTTTCAGTACCGTTCCTTTCAACAGACCATTTTGCATATTTGACTTCTCCGTTGGTTTGGTATCTTCTGTCGTATTGTTCGGCTGTTCTGTCGGGGTCGGACTGACTGCAATGTCTAGCGTCGGAGGCGCTGTCTGAATCTCTTCCCCCTCCGAGGTCACACTGCCGGCATATGACCAGCTTAAATCAGATGATAAATTTAAATGCAACGCCGGACGGACAGCGTAAGCATAATCGTAGATGACATAATTACCATCTATATTGACATAACCATTGCCATAGACAAAAGAAGCGAGTCCCCTATCAATGCCTGGCGACCGGAGCCACCAATCGCCTGCGGTTCCAGCGCTACTCATATATTCTCCCCCAAACTCTCCTCCACCCGCTGTGTAAGCTGTATTTACTGCCATCCTTGCGTTGTCACTGCCATAAGAAGAGATAAACCCATACTGCCGATTCGACACCTCGTCCGCAGACAGCAAATATACTTTGTCCATCGTATCGTTGCCACCTGCTGTTCCGTACTTAGGATTGTCATTATTTGCTATATTTGTAATCCGTATAGCCGATTGCTCACCCGCCGAAAATGCATTAGCAAGAAAGTTATTGTCACTGTAGTCTTTCCCATCTTTGTTCTTTTCCGCCCCATAGCCGTTCAGCCAACTTCGCATTGTGCAGGTCTCCCACGTAATATCTGTATCTGCATCACTGTACCTCTGGTAATCCAAATTTTTATCTGCCACCAGAAATGCATCATCGTTTTCTACCGACAGCACCCGCCATTTGATGGGGGTTTTGTCATCACTTTTGTCTGCTATGCCATCCCCGTTTGTATCCTCCTGCCAGTAGTTCCCGAACCATATACAGTCCCAAGTGGTGACTCTCTCATTATCCGTCCTCGGATTATTCAGGCCATAACTGACTGCATTGACCGGAGTTGCTCCGGTCAATGGCAGGAAGCCTACCAGCAGAGCGATGATGAGAAGCAGCACCAGTGAGTATTTACTCGTTGTCTTCATGTTCATAGTCCTCCTCTTGATGTTTTCTTTTAAGTATGAATTTTTTCATATTTTTCTTCAGCCTGTACGCGTGGGTATATTTTAAGTATTCTTTATGATAATTATAAACAGGAGAACAAGAGAAATCAACCACGCCTGCACATGGGGTATTGTGATACCTCCAAGTCATAACCTTGTTGCATATTCTAACCTTTCTTGGAAAAACTAACCCTATTCCCGACAAACTAACAAATGTCTTTTGCGAGAGGAGAATTGTGATGTGTACTGCTGCGACTTACAAAACAAAAGATTTCTATTTTGGGCGAACGCTGGATTATGATTTTTCTTATGGGCACGAAATCGCCATTACCCCGAGAAATTACTCTTTTGATTTTCGTGACAAAGGAAAACAGACGGCCCAATATGCCATAATTGGCATGGCGTATGTATGCGATAATACCCCTTTGTATTATGACGCCGTAAATGAAAAGGGGTTGGGAATGGCCGGATTAAACTTTGTCGGCAATGCCGTTTATAGTGAGAAAAAAGAAGATAAAGATAATATTGCCACGTTTGAACTTATTCCGTGGCTGTTAAGCCGCTGTGCCACCGTCAGAGAGGCAAAGCAGGCGCTTTCCAATATAAATATCTGGAACATTTCCTTTCGCGATTCTTTACCGCCTGCCCAACTGCACTGGATAATCGCAGACAGCAGCGGGGCAATTACCGTGGAAGCGGTCAAGGAGGGACTTCACATATATGATAATCCGGTGGGGATTTTAACTAATAATCCACCATTTGATATCCAGATGTTTTCCCTCAATAATTTCCGCCACCTCTCTGCAAAAAATCCGCCTGACACCTTTTCCACCACGTTAGATTTAAAAGAATACAGCCGCGGGATGGGCGCTATCGGCCTGCCGGGTGATGTCTCTTCCCAGTCCCGCTTCATACGAGCCGCGTTTGTAAAATTGAATTCTCGTTCCGGCGAAAGCGAACAGGAGAGTGTCAACCAGTTCTTCCATATTCTTAATTCCGTAGAACAGCAGCGGGGCTGCTGCGAGACAGAGCCGGACGAATACGAAATTACCTTCTACACTTCGTGTTGTAACACGCAAAAGGGAATTTATTATTATACTACTTATGACAATCATCAGATTAGCGCCGTTGATATGCACAAAGAGGAATTGAATGCTGAGGAGCTCATCCGCTATCCTCTGCCAGAGGGGGAACAGATACGGTTTGTCAATTAATAACCATCAATCGCTCCCTTTCCACAGGCGCTTTTATGACCGTCATTGACATCCATATATCATTTTTCCAATTACCATTCTTTTTATAAACAACCGGAGCCGCTTTATGCCGCTCCGGTTTCTCTTTCTTCTTTTGTATCTTTGTTATTTTATCTTCTGTACCTCCGTCCTCTTTTCTTCTGCACCTTAACGATATTATCTTTTGTACTTCCATTCTGTTCTCTTTTGTAACTTAACTGCGCTATCTTTCGTCCTTTAATCCTGCCATCTCTTGTAACTTAGTTGTGTCCTCATTTGTACTTCGCTCCTGTAATCTTTTGTATTTCATTCTCTTTTGTCACCTGATTTCGGACAGAGAAAATGATGGCAATAATATAGCATATTTTCTTAGAAAAATGTGTAATTTGCGACAGACACATACTTTTTTGCGACAGAAAGTGCAAAAATATACAAACCATAAAATTTTCATTAAAATTCAAAAAAACTTCACCAAATTTTTTCGGTTCTTTCTATTCTCCTAAATAATCAAACTCATGTAGTCTGTTTTTAAATCGGGTCACATATTCTTTTCCGACGGGAAGCATCGTGCCATCCCGCAGCGTAAGCGCCCGATTCTTATATCTGCATACATAATACAGATTCACAATAAAGAATTCATGGCATTGAAAGAGCGCATGGCTGTCATATTTTTTCTCAATGCCATCCAGTGTACCGGTAAGCGTAATTCTCTCACCAGCTAATGTGTGAGCGCATATTCTCCCATCTATCCATTCAAGATAACAGATATCTTTTAATAAAACCGTCTTTTTCACGTCATTAACAAAATAGCTCAACTCTCTTCTTTTTTCACGCAAAATATAGCACGCTTTATTTAAGTCCAACTCAATTTGCTCCTGTTTGAGCGGCTTTATCCGAAAATTAATGGGCTGCAAGTCAAAGAGCGGCATTCCCAACTCCTGCCTGCCGGAAATAAAGTCAATCAATCCTCCTCCCACCTCCACGCAGCTGCGCAGCTCTTCAGCAATATCCCACTCTTTCTCCTGCGGCGATTCAATGTCCAGAAGAATGATATCAAAGTAATTCTTCTCTGCCAGACATTGTAAAAACTGCTCCAGACTAAAAAACGTATTCAACTCTATCGGAATATTTTCTTTCTGGAAATACCTGTCTACCCACCCCTCTAACTGCTTACACAGGCTTTTGTTTTCATCACAAATCGCAATCTTCATCTTTTCCCCCCTCAGAATCTGTTGTTCCATCTTACCCGTTTTATCCCCAACCTGAAACAACACGTAAGGTAAAGTTTCCTCCTTTGTTGGGAGATACGGCGACGGCATGTCGCCATATCTCCGGCTCTTTTACATTACTTGCGTCGAAGCATCTCAGCCCCTTCCGGTAATTCTGGCTGATGCATCCAGCAAAAGCAAAGCGAATTAACAGATGCAGCCGTTACAACCAGCGCCAGACTTGCAACAACCGTTGACATTTTGGTAATTAATGTTTTCATTCTCCTATACTCTCCTCTCTTTAAATTATCAAAAAAAATGACACGTCCAATGTATCATTTTTTTCTTTAAAAATGTGAAATTTGCGACAGACACATACTTTTTTGCGACAGAAAGTTGTTTTTTACAAATATAAGGTAATTTTTATAGAAAAAATTCCATTTTCATCTTTTATCTCCATTATCCCCTCATAACGTTCCACTACCTCCCGCACATTCCTTAAACCGAAACCATGCTTGTCCGAATCCTCTTTATTTGTCCTGTACCCATCCCCTTTGCGTACTAGATCATTGCTAAAAGTATTGGCAATCAGTAAATTCAAACGCCCCGGACAATAAAAGATATTTGCCTTAATCCAACTCTTCTCCTGTCCGGCTGTCGCCTCTATACTATTATCTAACAGATTCCCTAATATCGTAGTAACATCACAGGGTACGATAACGATATCAGAGGGGATTTTTATATCGACCTGCATATCAATCCCCTTTTTGTTTGCTTCCTGCAGTTTATAATTGAGAACGCCGTCAAAAATCATGCTTCCCGTATATATGTATGTATCGTTTTCCAACAAATGCTCCGCCAGATGATTAATATAAGAACTCATCGCTGGCCAATCTTTCTGTTCTCCGATGTAAGAAATGGATTGCAGATGATTTCGGAAATCATGCCGGTGCCTTTGCAGACGTTCCACTGACTCACTCATCAGGTCATACTGCATCTCCTGATATTTATTTTGCAGCTGCAGATTTTCCTTTTCCCTCTCGAGCAGGGAGGTCTTTATCTGCCTGTCGTACAAAAAAATCACCAGAATATTCAGCAATAAAACGGCAATCGAACTTCCAAGAAGATTCACCTTTGAAATATCATGTCGCAAACATATCTGAAAATAGATGTAAAATGATAGAATCGGCAAAACGATAGATATAATCCAATAAGAAGTAGGTACCTCCTCTTTGCGCTGCAAATTACGGAAATTCCGTATGAGCAGTACAATCAGAAACTGCACTAACGGCAGGCATACCATCCCAAAATAAGAATAGTATTCCCGCACCGTAAACAATTCTGCATCCACATAGCCGAAAATAGCGGAGACAATCGCCTCGGCGGCAAACATGGCGGCAAAGTTAAAGAAAAAGGCAAGCAAGCGGTTCTTCCATTCCTCTTCATACAAAAGCGTCAGGCAAAACAATCCGAGGAAGCAAACAAACATATTTAGGACAGGTATATTAACGTTTAAATACTGGCAGGAAGAGACGGCAAATACAAGAAAATATGCCGCAAACATATATTTAACGGTAAATTTACTTTTTGCAAAAAAGCACTGATAAATCAAATATACCTCATATACCTGAACACCGCTGACCAATAATGTTAACGCTGCTTTCATAGCATCTCCTCCGTAAAATCCAACCGGCTCAACTGCTGCTTTAAGTTCGTGGCGTAATAGCTGCCAATCTCTATTTTTTTGCCTCCCCTCAACAGCAGATAACCTTTATGATAAGCAGTAATACAGTGTAAATTGACAATATATGCCCGATGACAGCGGCAGAAATGATATTTGCCATATTCTTTTTCCAATCGCTCTAACGTATCGCGAAACTGAATTTTCTCACCGTTAATCGTATGTACCTGTATCATCTTTGCCTCGGATTCTATATAGTTAATGTTCCGCAGTAAAATTCCGTTTTGTACGTTATTCAACATATAGGTGAGCGCATACTTACTCTCTTTTAAAATGCGGCACGCCTTATTTAAATCGGCTTCAATCTCTTCCCGTTTCAGTGGTTTCAGACGAAAATTAATCGGCTGTAAATCGAAAAGCCGCATGCTGTATTCCTGTTTTCCAGATATAAAATCAATTACGACCTGATGACACTCTACATACTTGCGTAGTTCTTCCGCAATATCCAGTCCACTTTTCTTTGGTAATTCGATGTCTTGAAAAACCATATCAAACCATTGGCCTGCGGACAAACTCTCCAAAAGCTCCTCCGCACTATAAAAAACCATCAGATTTATTTCAAGTCTTTCTCTTTTTGTATATTCTTCAATCCATCCCCGTAGCTGTCTGCATACTGCATGGTCGTCATCACAAATCGCAATTTGCATCTTTTTCCTCCTCGTACTTTCCCTGCATCGCAACGTAATTTCTTTTCCAATATTGTACTTTCTTTTTTATGCACGTGCAATCCTGTTCACTCCTATAATCCCCCATTCTCACGTACATCCCGCAACTGCTTTTTCAACTCACGAACCGTTCCCATAATAATCTTTCTCTCCGCGTCGTTGCAATCACTCAACAGGTGATTGTATTCCATGACACGCGCCATACGGTTCGTTGAATCTTTCAACGAATCACACAGTAAAACATCAATCGGCACTTCCAGCGCATTGGCAATCTGAACTAATACTTTGGCGCTGGCATTGACCGAGGCGCTCTCAATATTTTTGATATGGGAAAGTGAAACATCTGCCATCTCAGCAAGCCGATTTGCTGTCAAATCCTTTTGTTCCCGATAATATTTGACATTGACACCTAATGCTTTTACATTCATGCCCTCTCTCATAGTAAAAATCCTCCAATAGTAGTTTCTTCCATACTACTATTGGAGGATTTTTACTAAAATATTCCAGACAAGGAATTTTCCTGAAATAAGGACTTTATTTTTCCAGAGAAGCTGCATAATCATTAATTACATAATCCATAATAGAAGCCGTTCCAACGATTTCACATCCATAAATATAGCAGTCTTCTTTTTCCTGTTGGCGAATAATACGGACAACACAATTGAGCGCATCCGACTTTCCCAAAACTAAACGCGCGTTAAAGTAGTATCCAATTGGCAGATTACTCTTCGACTTAAACCCAATCCCCAATTTAGAAACATCAATGACTTCAATCGGCGCATTAATATTCTCCACTTTTACATGGTCTTGTTTAAACAACGTTGAAATCTCCAATTCTAATTTCACCGGCCAACGCTTTTCACGTCTCATTTCAATCATACCGTTCCTCCATTCTGATGTGCCGTCTAAACACACCTTTCTATTTTAATCTTTCCTGCAAAATTTTATTCACTAATTCCGGGTCTGCTTTTCCTTTCATCACCCGCATCGTCTGACCGACAAGAAAACCGATTGCCTTTTTCTTTCCTGCCCGATAATCTGCCACAGACTGAGGATTTTCTTCGACTACTTTCTCAATCGTCTCCCGCAATACACTCTCGTCACTGACAGTCCCAAGTCCATTATCCTCTACAAACTTCTCCACGTCAATATTTTCTTCAAATATTTTTTCAAAAATTTCTTTTGCCACCGTAGAATTAACCGTCCCCTTGTCTGTTAAGTCGATTAACTTCGCCAGATTTTCCGGTAAAAGCGTGATATCGTCCATATCCATCTCCCGCTCCTTTAAAAGACGCATCGTCTCTCCCATAAGCCAGTTCGATACTTTCTTCGGCGTCGCACCAAGCGATACTGTCTGCTCAAATATATCTGCCATCTTCTTGCTGGCGGTAATAATCGAAATATCATAGGACGGAATATCATATTCTTTTGCATATCTGTCAGCTTTTGCTTCCTGAAATTCCGGCTCTTTGTCTTTTATCTGCCGTATCCACTCATCGCTGATAACGATTGGCGTCAAATCCGGGTCAGGAAAATATCGGTAATCCTGCGCATCTTCTTTGGAACGCATCGGATAAGAATACTCTTTATTGTCATCCCAGCGCCGTGTTTCCTGAAGCACGGTTCCGCCATCTTCGATACATTCTATCTGTCTGGCGCGCTCATTCTCAATCGCGCGTACAATCGCCTTGAACGAATTTAAGTTTTTCATCTCGGTACGGGTGCCCAACGCTGCCGCTCCCACCTCGCGAACCGACAGGTTTACGTCGGCGCGCATGGAACCCTCGTTTAACTTACAATCGGACGCCCCCAGATACTGTATTGTCGTACGCAGCTTTTCCAAATAGGCAATTACTTCGTCCGTACTGCGCATATCCGGCTCGGATACAATTTCAATCAAAGGCACGCCGGAACGGTTATAGTCTACAAGGGAACAATCATTCCACTCGTCATGTACCAGTTTCCCCGCGTCCTCTTCCATATGAATCTCGTGAATGCCGATACGCTTTGCGCCGGCGGCCGTTTCAATTTTTACAAAGCCATCATAACAGATTGGCAGATATAACTGTGAAATCTGATAATTTTGCGGATTATCGGGATAAAAATAATTTTTCCTGTCAAACTTGCTATATTGATGAATCTTACAGTTAAGCGCCAGTCCGACCGCCATCGCATATTCCACGACCTGTCGGTTAAGAATGGGAAGAGAGCCTGGCATTCCGGTGCAAACCGGACACGTATGGGTATTGGGAGCGCCTCCGAACTCTGTAGAGCAGCCGCAAAAAATCTTTGTCTTTGTCGCCAGTTCGACATGTACCTCCAGTCCTATGACCGTCTCATATTGTTTCGCCATAACTATTCTCCCCCTCTCGCCTGCTCATACGTGTAAGCAGTCTGAATGATTTTCTTTTCCTGAAAACAATCTCCAATCAACTGCAGGCCAATCGGAAGCCCGCTCTCGTCCCGTCCGCAGGGAACGCTCATCGCCGGAAGTCCGGCCAAATTGGCAGAAATCGTATAAATATCGCCCAGATACATCTTGATTGGGTCGCACAGACTCTCGCCTATTTTAGGCGCCGTCGTCGGAGCTGCCGGAGAGAGAATGACATCATATGATTCGAAAGCACGGTTAAAAGCTTCCTTAATGAGTGCTTTCGTACGCAACGCTTTCAGATAATAGGCATCGTAATAGCCGCTGCTCAACACAAACGAGCCAAGCATGATACGCCTCTTAACTTCCGGCCCAAATCCCTCCGAGCGGCTCTTCTTGTACATATTATGAAGTCCCTCATATCGCTCTGTCCGGTATCCGTACTTCACTCCGTCATACCGCGATAAGTTCGAACTCGCTTCTGCCGAAGCAATAACATAATATGCCGGAATCGCATATTCAACAAGGCTTAAATCAAATTCTTCTACAACCGCCCCCCGCTGCCGCAGCACTTCTGCCGCTGCCATGACAGCGTCTCTCACTTCAGGCTGCAGCCCGTCTCTTATATAATCCCGCGGAATACCAATCCGCATGCCTTTTACATCTTCGGTAAGCGCCGCCGTAAAATCAATATCCTCGCGCTGTACAGAAGTGCTGTCCTTGTTATCATAAGAGGAAATCACTTCCAGTATCGTGGCACAATCCGTCACATCTCTTGCAATCGGGCCAATCTGGTCGAGCGACGAGCCATAGGCAATCAGTCCGTAACGGGATACCGTACCATACGTCGGCTTGATTCCCGTCACCCCGCAGAAAGAAGCCGGCTGCCGAATCGAGCCTCCCGTATCCGAGCCAAGCGCATAACTGCATTCCCCCGCCGCAACTGCCGCGCATGAACCTCCCGATGAGCCTCCCGGTACATGTTCAGTATTATGCGGATTTCTGGTTACTCCATAAGCAGAAGTCTCCGTTGTGCTTCCCATGGCAAATTCGTCCATATTTGTCTTTCCGATTAAAATGGCCCCGCCCCTCTCGAGATTCAAAACCGCCTCTGAAGAATAAGTCGGCTTAAAGTTACCAAGGATTTTTGAGCTGCATGTTGTAAGAATCCCCTGTGTACATAAATTATCCTTAATGGCAACCGGAACTCCGGCCAGCGGGCCGGTAAGTTCTCCGCTCTCTATCTTTTCCTGCACCTGCGCCGCTCTGGCAATAATTTCTTCCTCTGGAAGAACCGTCACAAAACTGTTTATGCGCTCCTCTTCTTCCTTTATCTTTAAAAGGGCGGCACGGGCAGCATCCTGCGCTGTCACTTCACCTGTCCTGATTTTTTCCCCTAAGGCTACCGCAGATAAATTCATCAAATCCATCGTTTGTTTCCCCCTTACTCAAATGTTTTTGGCACCATGTAAGTACCATCTTTCTTCTCAGGAGCATTTGAAAGCATATTGTCACGCTGCTCTCCATTAGTGACGCAATCTTCCCGAAATACATTATTCAGTGGAAACACATGGGACATCGGCTCCACATTGTCCGTATCCAGCTCATTCAGTTTATCAATATAATCAAGCATGCCTGCCATATCCTTTTTGGCCTGCTCTCTCTCCTCTTTGGATAATTCGAGCTTTGCCAAAATCCCAACGTATTCTATCATCTCATCCGAAATAAAGTTTGCCATAGTCTCCTCCATTCCTTTCTCTCACTATCCGCAATCCGGCGCGGCCCCTTATGGCTCAAGACGCCCTAAATCCCTTGGAAATAAAGTAGTCTCCCGCACATTGTCTTCTCCGAGAAGTTTCATTGTCAATCTCTCCAGTCCAATGCCGAGCCCGCCGTGCGGCGGCATACCATGTTTAAATACAAGCATATACTGCTCCATTCCCTCCTGTGTCATCCCCCGCTGCTGCAGCTTCTCTTCCAGCATGGCATAATCGTGAATGCGCTGCCCGCCGGTCGTAATCTCCAAACCCTGAAACAACAAATCAAAACTTAACGTAAACTTTTCGTCGTCGGGCGCGTCCATCGCATAAAAAGGTCTTTTTTTCGATGGATAATGGGTGACAAATACAAAATCCGCATCCATTTCTTCTTTGAAATATCGGGAAATCAACACTTCCTCTTCCGGCTCCAAATCATATGGGTTACGGATTTCCCTGTGATACTTCTCCGCCGCCAGCTGCTTGGCGCGGTCGAATCTCACCTGCGGTATCTTATCCGTCTTTGGCAGCGACACGTCGAGAAGCTTTAACTCCTGTTGATATTCCCTTTCCAGCAGGGCCATCGTATACTGCAAAAAGCCCGTCTCCATCTGCATAATATCCTCGAAGCTTTCAATATACCCCATCTCAAAATCAAGCGAAGTATATTCATTTAAGTGCCGCTTTGTGTTATGCTTCTCCGCACGGAATACCGGTGCCACTTCAAATACACGGTCAAATACCCCTACCATCATCTGCTTATAAAACTGCGGGCTCTGTGCGAGCACGGCATGGCGGTGAAAATATTCCAGACGGAACAGATTGGCTCCGCCCTCCGCGCCTCTGGCGCCAATCTTCGGCGTGTGAATCTCCGTAAACCCGCAGCCGCGCAAATACTCACGAAATCCCCGCGTAACGCCCTCCTGAATACGGAACTTGGCCCGCTCCCTTATATTGCGCAGTGACAGCGGCCGGAAATCCAGCTTCGTCTCCAAAGAAGTATTCATCTTCCATTTGTTGACTGCTATCGGCATCGGCGCGCTTGGCCGGGAAAGTATGCGGATTTTGTGGATGCGGATTTCAAAGCCGTTAGGCGCGCGCTCTTCTGATTTCACGATACCCGTTATCTCTACCGCCGCTTCTTCGGCAAGTTCCTTTAAGGTAACGTTAGCTGCACCCTCTTCATAAACGGCCTGTACCAGCCCTTCCCGCTTGCGCAAAATGATAAAGGCGACTTCTCCCATCTTGCGAATCTTGTGAATACATCCGTTTACTTTAACTTCTTCTCCGTCGAGACCGCCTGCCAAAATCTCTGCAATCTCTTTTGTTGTTGTTTCCATTTCTCCTGTCAAAAATTTCATACCTGCTTCCTCTCTTTCCTCTTTCTGCTGCCATAACAAAAACGTCCCAGAAAAGCATCTCTGCTTATCTGGGACGGGAAAATCAAATATATAAAATACCCGCGGTACCACCCGCGTTGAGATACCCCATTGTATCTCCACCTCATTTTGATGATAACGGTATCTGCCGGAAAAACCTACTACATAAGTTCAGTCTTTCTGCTCGGGAATGTTCTCCTACCCACCGCTTCCATAAGGCACTTTCAGTCGATGATGCCTCTCCCTGTCCTGCAGTCGCCGCATGAGTATTCGTTTCCTTCATCGCTTTGTCGAGTATTTTAGCACAAACAATCGCAAATGTAAAGAAAATATTTTCAAACTTTATTTCTGATGTTCTCTCGCGAATTTTTCATACTCCTCGTTCACTTTCTTCACTTTCTGTTCCCATTTGGAAGACAATTCTTCTATTTTCTTTGATGGGGTTTCTGCGAGTGCGTACACGCCATAGCAGTATTCGCCTAAATCCATATTGGTAATCATTGGCAGATAGGATGTCTGCTTATGCTCTTTTTCTTTCATCATCATTAACGTCTCGTCTACGGCGCGATCATCGCGGAACCTGTTGTAGTACTGCTCACAGTACGCCTCATCTGTGGAGAAACCATCTAGCGGCTCTGTATACAAATCAAAAGCAAAAGCTATCTTTTCCGCTGTCGCATCATCATAACAGCTCGGCATAACAAAAATGTTATCGTTTGGTATCGTTTTATTTGTGGCATTCTTATTTTTCTGATTATATGGGAACATAATGAAGCCCCAATCGTCTTTCATATCGGCAAAGGAAGTTATCTCGTACGTTTCTGAAGTCTGCATTGCCACCTCGCCGTCGCGGAAAGCTGCCTTGTACCAATCCCACGCCGATGCGTTTTGCGGCTTTGGCATCACATATCCTTTTTTCATCATATCAATGCCCCAAATCATGGCATCTTTAAAATTCTGTGTTTCAATAGCGCTCTTATATTTACCATCCTCTTGTCTGTCAATAAACGTGGCGTCGTTTGTTGCCGCACACATTGGCAGATAATATTTGGAAAAACTTGCCATCGCATATTGGTCTGTCTTTCCATCGCCATCCGTATCTTTTGTCAGCTTCTTACAATACTCTTCAAACTTTTCCCATGTCCACTGATTAGACGCCTGCAAATCATACGGCTCCTCTTCCGGAATACCAGCCTCTTTGAACAGACGCTTGTTATAGAATATTCCTCCGCGCGGTTCTCTCTCCACACTCATTCCCCATATGCCGTCGCCAATTGTCATCAGCTCCGTCACAGTTGGGTTCCACTTTTCCTCTTTGAAATCAAATTCCGGCAGCTTGGATAAATCCCTCATTAACCCTTTCATCAACGGCGCTGACACCGTTTCCTGATAGAGGCAGTAAATCTGGCATGTTGGATTGTTTGCCATCACATCATTGACAAATTTTGCCTGCATTCCCTCATATGCGTAAGCGCTCTCTCTTTTAATCGTAAAATTATAAGTGTCCTGAATCTCCTTATAATAGTCGAGCTGCGCCTGCTGGTACTCCGTCTTCTCCCCATCGATTTCCTCCGTGTACCAGTCGCCAATCAAAATGTCCATTCCACCTAAATCCTCAAATTTTTTCTTTCCATTTGACGAAACGGTTCCTGAACCGCTCGCTGCGCTGCCATTCGTTCCTTTCTCACTCGTACATCCGGACATGCAGCCCGTCACAAGAACCACGCTCAGTGTCAGCGCTGCTATTTTTTTGATTTTTCTTTTCATATGAACCCCTCCTTTTTTTGTTATGTCCTTTTACTCTATATTGTCATGACAAAAAGAAAGGTTCATTTTTTTATTCATCTTTTCTTACTTTGTCTTCTACACACTCCCATTAATAAATTAATGTAAACAAATTCGCCAGCAGTACTGTAAAAATTCCCGATAGAACAATCGCCACACTACTCATAGCTCCCTCTATCTCTCCCATCTCCATTGCCCGTGCCGTTCCAACCGCATGAGCAGAAGTTCCCAAAGCAAGTCCTACTGCTACTTTCTCCCTGATACGAAACAGGCGGCACAAGCCTTCTGCCAATACATTACCAATAATGCCGGTTACAACAATAACAGCGACCGTAATTGTCACCAGTCCTCCCAATTCCTCACTCATAACCATTCCAATTGCCGTAGTAATTGATTTTGGCAGTAAGGTCACATATTCCTCATAGCGCAAACGAAACATAAACGCCAATGCTACCGTGCTTATTAAACTCGTCAGCACCCCGGAAAGAACGGCAACTACAATAGCCGCACCATATTTTTTCAATACCTCTATCTGCCGATACAACGGTACCGCCAGCGCCACTGTCGCCGGAGTCAATAGGTAGTTCAAGGCACTGCTCCCGGCCTCATAATATTCGTAATCAATGTTAAAGAGCAGAAGAATGATGATAACAATAACAATAGAAACGAGCAGCGGATTCAAAATGGAACACTTCGTTTTCTTTTTCACCCAAATTCCAAACTGATAGCTAAGCAAACTTATCGTCACCGCAAAAAATAAGGAATTGCCAAAAAACTCTTTCATCCTATGCTCACCTTCCTTTCCTGCGTCTCACAATAAACTGCGCCACTCGTCCCGTCACTACAAAAACCAGTATAGTTATTACAAAAACGGCAATTAGCAGGGGCAGAAGCAGCCGTTGGAACTCAGACCACTTCTCCATCAATCCCACTCCTGCCGGAATAAAGCAAAGCGGCATAATTTCAACGAGAAAATCTGCCGCCCCCTCCACTTGCTCCAACTTAATAATCCGCAGACACAGACAGATAATCAAAAGTACCATACCATAAATACCGGCAGGAATTGTCCACGGTATAAGCGAATGCATAACTTCTCCCAAGAATGTAATAAACAATATAATTGCAAATTGAAACATCCATTTCATCCTTTTGTCCTTCTTTCTATCAAACCATGGGCATCACGCTTCACAAGGACGCCCGCAAGTATTTTCACTTTACTTTCACATAGCCAAAGGAGCATAATATCTCTATTGATATCATGCCCCAACTCATATATATCATCCTTTGATTATTTCGTATAGCCATTCTCTGTCGGCCCAAAATAGGACTCCGGCAAATCTCCTTTATAAAGAACCAATTTTTGTATTACAAGCCCCGCTTCCATGCCGTAGAGCGTTATCGTGTGACATCCTGCCTCCAGCGTCATTTTATTCTCGCCATAGTGGCAGTTGTTCAATACGCCCTCCGCCCAGTCGTGCGGCCGCCAGTGTCCGCCGCCAATATTATAATTTTCATCCGGAAGCGTCTTCACCACATCCGCTTCCCCGTCGTCCGCGCACACGGCATAACGCATATTTTTCCCGTCTTCCAAGTTGTTAGTCGGCGCGGTAATCACACGCAATGTATAATCGCCGCCCTCCCGTATGAGCACGCGATAGACGAGCGCAGGCGCCTCTGCCGGCTTCTCAAAATTGTGAAGCAGCGGATAGATTTTCATGGAAGAAAGCGTCTTACCGTATTCTTTCAAGTTCTCCCAACGGAATCCATCTCTTTCCTCTGTCCGGGCAAAATGCTCTGCCTCAATAGCAACCAGACCATCCCGCTCAACAAAGGTCATAGGCTCTG
Source organism: uncultured Eubacterium sp. (assembly GCA_910577295.1). Taxonomy (GTDB): domain Bacteria; phylum Bacillota; class Clostridia; order Lachnospirales; family Lachnospiraceae; genus Eubacterium_F. The sequence goes on along the minus strand of CAJTLS010000003.1, from coordinate 93,112 downwards.
CCTGTTCTATATCAATAACAACTGCGGACATTTTCACGTTTACTTCGCTTCCCGCTGCCCGAATCGTAATGATTCCCTCCAAATCTCCAGATAGCTGGCTCCAGTCAATCAATACCATATAGTTAGAAACCGAAACGACAGAAGATTCTACCTGCTCAATCCGAATTGCCTGCTGATTGGCAGCGATGGATACGTCCAGCGGGCGCGCAGCGGCGTTCGCCACCCGAATGCGGTAACTCTCCTGCCCCACATTCGTAAACTCTGGAAGAGAAATCAAGCCCTCACTGACAAATTTGTCTGCATTGGCAGCCAGAACAAGCATTTTGTCCTCCTTTGACGGCTCAAGCATTACCGTTTCAGGGTACTTCCATCCCTCGTCATTCCATGAAGTAAAGCAAATATGCGCAGACGACATCATTCCTTTCCACTTGCCACCTGCCATCTGCTCATTGTAATACTGCGTCAGCTCTTCGTCGTAGGCGATACACTGTTTCACCCGTTTTGCGTATTCATTTGCCGCAGCCGCGCCGTTTTCCGCATAAAATTGGTTCTTTCCGGCATAGAGATTCATAAGCTGCACATTTGCGCCGGCAACTGCCGGATAATATACAAGTCCATAATAGCTCTCTTTCGCCTCTGGCGGAATCTTATCGTCCACATCATCTGCCAGAGCTTTTATGCGGTGGCACAATTCTATCATTCTCGAATTTTCATCATAGTGATTGACATGATAAGTATCCGCATAAGTAACTTCCGGGCGGCGGTTGCCGTGCATTCTTGTGTACGCTTTTAAGATGGATACGATATCCGCTTTGACATCTTCATCCTCAATAAGTCCGCCAAATTGCTGTTCCACCCATTCTTTCACAAATAAGTCTGTCTCGTTCGGATGAGCGATTCCCATCGTTTCATAATCATAGGCAAGCGCCATATAATAAGATAACGGCAGCTCCTGCGGACGGATATCACCGACATTGACAATCCATAGATCGCGGATTCCATACTCATATGCCATCGTCAGCTGTTCCCAGACTTTCGGTAACGTTGTTGAGTTCACCCACTCATATGACACGGGCGCGCCATGGTAGTCAAAATGATAATACAATCCCCAACCCGCTTTCCGGTCACGGTTTTCCTCCGTCGGCAGCGTCCTTACATTGGCAAAGTTATCATCGGCGAGAAGCAAAATGGTATCGTCCAGAGCATCCCAGTCCCGTAACCCTTTCACGCCATCGCCGCCATAGTAATACGCCTCCACTTCTTTATACAAAGCGAGCATCTGCGGCAGCTTATCGCACCCTTTGTCCTTTATGATTTTCTGCTGGTCGGTAATAATCTGTCGGAGCAGCTCCACATTTTCCTGAATGGAAGAGCCTTTCGGCAACATCGTCGTATCCCGTTCTCCACGCATACCGATAGTTATCATATGCTTAAACTCTTTATTTCTCTCAACGCCATCTTCCCAATAACGGTACAGTCCCTCTCCGTTTGTGTAATAATTCCAATCTTTTCCATAACCAACATTGTTCGTATCCGTCTTCACCTTATCCCATTCTTCACTCGAGCGCATCAGCGGCTCGTGATGAGAGTTTCCTATCGTAATTCCCAGATTCGTTGCCAGCTTAACCGAAGCCAGAGGGTCGTTCCCGCCCCCATCGAGCGACAGCGACGCCGACCACATCGCCGGCCAGAAATAATTCCCCTTAAGACGAAGAAGCAAATCAAATACTTTATCATAAAACTTCACGTTAAAATCCCCGAACGTGTTTTCCACAAATCTTCCAAGCGACGGCCATTCATCATTCATAAAGAAGCCGCGGAACTTCACAGACGGCTCTTTTGAAGTGAACACAATCTCGTCTCCAAAGACAATTTCGGATTGTTTCTTCGGCACGGCATCGCCCCAGTACACCCACGGTGAGACGCCAATCTTCTCCGAAATATGATACATCCCGTGAAGTGTAGACACGGTTTCCGTTCCTGCGATTACTAACTTCTTACCCACAAGGCGAATCGCATAGCTCTCACGCTTTCCCTGTAAATTAGCTGTCTCTAACGTCCCCTCTTCCACCATCTTATCAATGATGGGATGACTTCCGATTGTACCCGCCACAATCTGGAAATCATCGGTCAAAACATCTTCTATCTGCGGTTTTATACCGCTCACGACGCCGATATCTTCCTGCAGTTTTGCGGCTACATGAAACAACCCTTCATAATCAGCGGCATTTTTATCTATATATATTCCTGCTGCCTTAGTTCCTTTCACCAATTCAAACATATATCAGACTCCCCTCTTTTTTTACTGTAAATCAAACCCAAAATAGTTCACTGCATTATAGTAAGAAATATTTTTCACAATCTCACCAAGTAGTTCATAGTCTTCCGGATACTCGCCCTGTTCCACCAGATTTCCTATGTAGTTGCACAATATACGGCGGAAGTACTCGTGGCGCGGATAGGAAATAAAACTTCGGGAATCCGTCAGCATACCAATAAAATTGCCAAGCAGACTGAGAGAAGCCAGAGAATTCATATGCTCTTCCATGCCGTATTTATGGTCGTTAAACCACCATGCGGCCCCCTGCTGAATCTTTCCGCGCGCATCCTCGTTCTGAAAACATCCTATCATTGTTCCAATCAGGGCATTATCGGTCGGGTTTAGGGAATAGAGAATGGTTTTCGGCAGATTCCCGTCTTTGTTCAGCGCATTCATAAAATCCGCCACATCGGCAACAAAGCCTCTTGGATTAATACAGTCAATCCCCGCATTCGCGCCTGCACTCTGGAATACCAGTTCATTGTTCTCCCGTTTGGCGCCGTAATGTAACTGCATTACCCAGCCGCGTTTCCTGTATTCCTCCCCTAAAAACAGCATCATCATCGTCCGAAACTGCCGCAACTCCTTTTCGGTAAGACTTGCACCGGAAAGACTCTTCTTTACAAGCATTTCCTCTTCTTCTTCCGCGAGAGGACAAAACTCCGCATAATCCAGACCGTGGTCAGAAACAAGACAACCCCGCTCCGCAAAGAAATCCAGACGTTTTCTCAAGGCCTGTTTCAATGAGGTGAAATCAACAATCGAAATCCCGCTCACCGCAGATAATTTCCCGATATATTCAACGAAACCCTCTTTCTCCGGACTCATCGCCAAATCCGGACGCCATGCCGGCAGTACCTGCACATCAAATTCTTTATCTGCCGCAATCTCCTCATGATAGTGCAAATCATCAATCGGGTCGTCCGTTGTGCATACTAATGTAACGCCGGACATCTGGATTAATTTTTTTGCAGACATATCCGGCTCTGCCAGTCTGGCATTACAAGTATCGTAAATTTTTTTCCAATTCTTCTCAGATAATGTCTCATAAATGCCGAAATACCTTTGGAGTTCCAAATGACACCAGTGGTACATCGGATTGCCGATACAATTCGGCAATGCCTTGGCAAAGGCATGAAACTTATCTTCATCCGGGGCATCGCCCGTTATGTACTTTTCGGGTACGCCATTCGAGCGCATGACACGCCACTTATAATGGTCGGCCCCGAGCCAGAGCTCCGTCATGTTTTTAAAATGAATATCTTCCGCAATCTCCTGTGGATTAAGATGACAGTGATAGTCGAGTACCGGCACCTGTGCGGCATACTCATGATACAGTTTTTTTGCCGTCTCCGTCTGCAGCAAAAAGTCTTTGTCCATAAATGGTTTCATTGATTTGCGACCTCCTCTATTGCATTGATTTTCATTTTAGCATATAATAATTCCATAAACAAGGGAACAAACGGTAATTCCCCATTTTTTTGAAAGGAGACATCTATGCCGATTATAAGTAATTCCGTACAAAATAACGGAGGCGGTTCTGCCTCTGCCGGAGTCAGTTCACAATCCCGCACCTACCGTTCCGGCAACAGCACGCTGACGCTGCGGGAAGGTCAGACGTTAAAGGGTGTTGTCAGTGATATTCATGGCAATGAAATTACCTTATCGATGAACGATGGTTCTTCTTTTACCGGCAAATTACCGGACGCCAATCAATATTCGATTGGCCAGAAAGCTGCTTTTCAAATTACCGGACTGAATGATAATACCATCTATATGAAAGCCACTTCAGGCGCCTATCTTTTAGATATGGAGGACACCGTAGAACAAGCTTTGGAGGAAGCCGGACTGCCAAAATCGGAGCGCAACCTTGATGTTGCCCGAAGCCTGTTACAAAACCAGCAGTCCATCAGCCGTGAAAACATCATGTCTTCCATTCAATTGTGCGCCAAGTATCCAGATGCTGACGTCAACTCGGTAATTACCATGAAGCGGCTTGGTATGGCAATGACGGAAGCCTCTGTTAAGCAATTTGAAAATTATCAGAATCAAACACATCAGTTATTATATAAAATGGATTCTCTCGGCGATGCCATCGGGGATATGCTGCGCTCTATCGGCACACAGGTTCCCCGTCTCGCTGCCGACGTCGGATTGCAGCTTCTCGCACTTGCTCTGGAGGGTTCGCTTACACCGGAGGAACAGCAATTGGCGGCACAACTGTCTGCCGAACAGGAAACGGGTACTATTGCATGCGATGAAAATGGGAATCCGATTATTTCTGACGAAAATATACAGGAAAACAGTGATGAAATAATAAGCGGAAAAGACACTCCGGCCGAAAAAGAATTGACTGGACAGGAGGGTGAAAAAACCGACGCAGAGATAACAAAAAACGGACAGGCAGCCGATTCATCTTCGGAAACCGCCGGCCCGCTTTCCCGTATGCGCCAGTTATTCAGCGCCATCACAGACGGAAATGCGGCAGCGCGCAGCGCCATGACCGAATCCGGTATGGCAACCGATTACCGAACTCCTTTCATCCATGAACAGACAGGATTCATCCTCTCACCGGATGAACGCGCGGAATTTGCAAAACAGCTCTCCGAATTGCCTCTCTCCGACGAACTGAAACAGGGAATCGCAGACGGTACGATTACGGCGCGAAACTTTTTGACCGAAGTACAAAAAGCCCTGTCTTCCATGTCCGATGAACAGGCGGGAAAACTGTTATCATCGAAATCCTTTCATGCCATTGTAAAAGGACAGTTTTTCTCCAACTGGACACTGTCGCCGGAACAACTGAAACAGGAAGGCGCAATGGATGAATTATACGATAAAATGTCCCGCCAATTTGAGTCACTCTCAAACTTTAGCGAAAACGTTCTGGGAAAGGATGTCTTTAAACAACTTTCCCAAAACGCTGCCGATATGAGCAACAATCTGGATTTTATGAAAACCCTGAACGAAACTTTTCAATATATCCAGCTTCCGTTGAAACTACAAAACCAAAACACACATGGCGACCTCTATGTAATGACGAGAAAAGAGTCGTTAAAAAAGAATCCCAATAATTTAAAAGTATTGCTTCATCTAGACATGGACCACCTCGGTACGCTTGACATTCATATTTCCAAAGAAAACACCGCGGTGACTACAAAATTTTATGTCTCGACAGAAGATACGCTGCACCTTTTAGAGCGAAATATCAATTTGCTCAACGACGCCATCAATGAACAGGGTTATGCCTTTTCATCCGAACTGATGATGAAACAAAAAGACGTCGATATCGTCAAAGACTTCGTCAGCGCCGAAGCTCCTGTCGGCGATATGAAGAGATACAACTTTGACTTGCGGGCCTAGTACAACAAAAATTTAATATTCGTTGTACTAGTGTCTTGTCCTGCTACGCACTTCTATAAAACCATACGCTTCCAGTGTACGGATATACTGCACCAAACGATTATACAGCGGCTCTGCCTGATTTCCAAATTCTTCTTTCACGAGAGCCGCAATCTCGTATACTGCCCGCTTTCCGTCCATGAGCGGCCATATAAAATTCCCCATCTCATCGAGATGAATGTAGGAGACGGCCGGTTTTCCCAAAAATTTCTGCGCCGCCCGATGAAACAATCCCTCATTCCTTTTCAGAATCGTCACATTCCCCTGCTCATCCGTCACATATTCATAACGTTCACTATGCTTCGGAAAGTAATCCAAATAGTTCTCCGAAGCAGTCTGCTTTCTCTTACTCATCCGTACCATTCCTCTCCGGTCTGGCAAAGAATAAAATGCAGGCTATGATAGCAATGAGTAACACAATTCCTCCCAGCCATCCGCTATTAAAGATAGGAGAAAGGTCTATGCGGTCAGCTATTCCGACAACCGCTAAAATGGCGAGCAGAATACCAACCAATCCCTCTCCGGCAATCAGACCGGAGCAAAAGAGAACTCCTCTTCCTGCCTCTCCCTCTTTATTTTTACCGGAAAATTTCCAATCAATCACCCAGCGCAGAACACCGCCTATCATAATGGCTGTGGAGAGTTCCAGAGGCAAATACAAACCAATGGCTACCGGCAATACCGGAATACCTAATATCTCAATGACAACCGCCACAAAAACGCCAATTAAGATAAGGCCCCATGGAAGATTTCCTCCCATAACTCCCTCGGTAATCATTCGCATCAGCGTTGCCTGTGGTGCCGCTAATTCTTCCGAGCCAAATCCCCATGCCTGATTGAGCAAAAGCAACACTATCCCAATCGTAAAGGCAGAAACTACCACACCGATTAACTCGCCAATCTGCTGTTTCTTAGGCGTTGCACCAAGAATATAACCCGTCTTCAAATCCTGTGAAGTATCTCCCGCCATCGCCGCCACAATACAGATAACCGAACCGATGGCAATAGCTCCAATCATGCCGGGCATACCGACAGCCCCTGACATCTTCAGCACAAGCGTCGAAAACAACAACGTGGCAATCGCCATACCGGATACAGGGTTATTGCTGCTTCCGACCAGTCCGACCATACGCGAAGATACCGTGGCAAAGAAAAACCCAAACACAATAATAAGAATAGCGCCAACAAAGGATACCGGAATCGCCGGCAGTAACCAGAGCGCAAACATCAATACGACAATACCGCCAAGTACGAAACGTATGTCCAAATCCTGCTGTGTCCGCAGATTGCCGGCCTTTGTTCCACTTTTTAATCCCTTGATAGAATCACGGAATGTCGTGAAAATAAGAGGCAGCGCTTTAACGAGGCTGATAATGCCCCCGGCCGCCACGGCTCCGGCGCCAATATAGCGAATATAGTTATCCCATATCGCTTGTGCCCCGCCTTCTGCATACATCTGTGCAATGGATACCTCAGCCGGATACAACACCGTGGAACCGCCAAAAATGGCAATCGTCGGAATTAGCACAAACCAGCCGATGACACCGCCGGCAAACAGATAGGAAGAGATTTTTATGCCGCAGATGTATCCGACGCTCAACAGAGCCGGATACACCTGTGTGGAAAATACCGTCTTCATGAAATTAACGGGAATTGCCAATGTGCCGGAAGCTATCTTAACCCCATCTATCAAAAACTTAAATACGGCTGCCAGACCCATGCCCCAAAAAACCGTTCCGGCTCCGGCACCTCCTTTCTCACCTGCCAGAAGCACTTCCGCGCAGGCCGTTCCCTCTGGATAGGGAAGAACCCCATGTTCTCTTACAATCAGGGCGTTGCGGAGCGGTACCATGAAAAGTACGCCAAGAATACCTCCCACTAAAGCAATGAGCGAGATAGACAAAAGACTTGGCGGTTCGCTCTTTCCCTCATTGGCCCACAAAAAGAGTGCGGGCATAGTAAAAATAGCTCCGGCCGCCAAAGATTCACCGGCAGAGCCAATCGTCTGAACCATATTGCTCTCAAGGATAGAATCTTTCTTCATTATGAGACGGATGACTCCCATGGAAATGACCGCCGCCGGGATAGACGCCGATACTGTCATGCCTACACGCAAGCCTAAATACGCATTTGCCGCACCAAAAATGACGGCCAGTAACACTCCGATGACAATCGATGCCACGGTAAATTCAGACGTAATCTTCTCCGCCGGAATATAAGGTTTGAACTCGTTCTCTTTCATAAGTAATCCTCCATTCAAAGTACCACTAATAGTATTTCCATTTTCTTCTGTAATAAACGGATGATTTAGCCTGACGATGACAAGTCAGCCACTGTCAGATTAGCTAAACAATCCCTTGAAAAAACTTATAATTGCGTCCCATATATTAGAAAAGAAGTCCGCAATTTTAGCAAAAATTCCTTCCGCCTCACCCAAGTCAACACCCATATCTTTAATTTTGTCATACACGCCTTTGGCCTGTTCCTTTATACGGTCCAAATCCAAATCAAGCCCCTGCAGTTTCTTCATCAGGGCAATCATTTTCTCCCTTAATTCCCCGCTTATTTTGACATCAAACTGCTTCGCCGTCTCATCGAGCGCTTTGCTGATATCGCCCTCGTCCGATAACTCTTCACTCAGCACTTTATTTTTCAATGTCGCCACAAATTCTGCTGCTTTTTCTTTTCCAATCGATTCTCCCAGCTCACCGGTGACAACAAGTTCGTTTGTTGCCGCATCCGATTTGTCCTTATCTACCTCTTCACCCGTCATAATTTCATACGCTTTCATGGCTCCGACAAGAGCAGCCGTACCCGAAATCTGAAACGGCCCCGCTACAGTTACTTTTGCATCCTCAATCCCCGCGGTCACAAGGGCGTTCGTATACATCTCTTTCGTGCAGAAAGAAATATTATGAGTCTCTACCTCGATACCGCTTCCAAAATCGGCTTCCTCAATCATAACCGAAGATAAAGCGCGCGTACCAATTACGCTCGATGCTAAATATTCATCCAAATATTTATGCTCATCTTCATTCGTCACTTCAAGTTTGTCATAATCAGCAAGTTCCTCTTCCGTAAGTCCGAACTGTTTCACCACTTCTTTCTTTTCTTTCGCTGTCAAATCTGCACCAAAAGCAATAAACGGTTTTATTCCTACCGAATCTGCTCTTGTTTCATGCACGGGAAACAGGCACATAATAAGCGCCATCACACCCGCCGCTACTGACATTACCGTTCTCTTCAAATAACCACCTGACTTTCTTTTTTCTATTATAACGCCCGAATGCGCTCTAATGCTTTGGTTGTATTTTCCGCAGAACCAAACGCGGTCAACCGGAAATATCCTTCTCCGCTTGGCCCAAATCCTGATCCCGGAGTTCCTACAACATTTGCCTCTTCGAGTAAAAGGTCAAAAAATTCCCACGACTTCATCCCCTCCGGCGTCTGCAGCCAAATATATGGGGCATTGACACCGCCAAATACCGTATAACCCATGGCGGAAAGCTCTTTGCGAATCTGTCCGGCATTGTTCATATAGTAAGCAATCTGCTCTTTTGTCTGCGCCTTTCCGGCATCGCTGTAAACTGCCTCGCCTGCTTTCTGAATGATATATGGAGCGCCATTAAATTTCGTGCCGTGCCGCCTTGCCCACAGGGAATTAAGCATTGTGCCATCCGCCGCCTTTAATTCTTTAGGAACAACGGTAAATCCTAAGCGCGTTCCGGTAAAGCCGGCATTTTTCGAGAAGCTGCGCATCTCAATGGCGCATGTCTTCGCCCCCTCGCATTCATAAATACTATGAGGTACGTCTTCCTCTGAAATGTACGCCTCGTAGGCCGCATCATATATAATAACTGCCCTTTTTTCATTGGCATAATCGACCCATCTCTGTAACTCTTCTTTTTTAAGCGTCGTACCTGTCGGATTGTTCGGACAGCAGATATAAATAATATCCGGCGTCTCCTCCGGTATCTCGGGAACAAACCGATTTTCCTCCGTACATGGCATATAAATGACCTTTGACCATGATTCTTTTTCTTGAATATACTCCCCTGTCTTCCCTGACATGGCATTGCTATCTACATAGACTGGATAAACCGGGTCGGTTACTGCAATAATATTATCCTCCGAAAAAATATCTACAATATTGCCGGAGTCGCTCTTTGCGCCGTCACTAACGAAAATTTCATCCAGCGCGATCTGTACGCCACGCTCCTTGTAGTCATTTTCCGCAATGGCTTTGCGCAAAAATTCATACCCTAAATCCGGTGCATATCCGTGAAAGGTTTCCGCGCGGCTCATCTCCTCCACAGCACTGTGCAGCGCCTCGATGACAGCGGGCGCCAACGGTTGCGTGACATCGCCAATCCCAAGACTGATAATCTCCTTTTCGGGATGCATTTCTTTATAAGCAGCCACCTTTTTGGCAATCGTTGAAAAAAGATAACTGCCTGGCAGTTTTAAATAATTCCGGTTTACTTTAAACATATCGCCATACCTCCTTCTATTACGTTTTGTCACTGACATTTTACATGAAATGCGTCCTTTTGGCAACCCTACGTTTACAATGCCCCGCTCTTGTGTTATCGTTATATCAAAGGAGGACTTCCAATGAAACGTATCATTTTCCATGTTGATGTCAACAATGCTTTTCTTAGTTGGGAGGCACTCTACCGCATCCATGAATTAGGTGAAAAACTCGACTTGCGCACAATCGCTTCCGTCATCGGAGGCGATGAAGAGAGCCGGCACGGCATCGTGGTAGCCAAGTCTACAATTGCCAAATCATATGGTGTCAAAACAGCAGAGACATTGCAAGAAGCCAGACGCAAATGTCCAAATCTTCTTATTGTTCCACCGCGCCATGGCGTTTATAAAGAGTATTCTCAAAAATTGATGTCGCTTCTTCAGGAATACACCCCGGTTATTGAGAAATTCAGCATTGACGAAGCCTTTCTTGATATGACAGGAACTTCACCCGAAATCCAAACAGCACCCGTTGATGTTGCCGAACAAATCCGCCGGACCATATATGAACGGCTGGGATTCACGGTAAATATCGGCGTTTCCTCCTGCAAAGTACTGGCTAAAATGGCTTCTGATTTTGAAAAACCAAACAAAGTACACCGCTTATTTCCCGAAGACATTCAGGAAAAAATGTGGCCGCTGCCAATCGGACGGCTGTTTCTTGTCGGTCAATCTGCAAGCCGTAAACTATATAATCTTGGCATTCGCACAATTGGCGACTTGGCAGTCTTTGAGCGCAATATCATCCTGTCACACCTTGGTAAACAGGGGGAGATTATTTATGATTACGCCAATGGTATCGACGATTCTCCCGTCCAATCAGCACCGGCAGACGCCAAAGGATATGGTAATTCGATGACTCTTTCCCATGATGCAACATCGGCTGAGGAAGCAAAAAAATATCTTTTATCCCTTTGTGAGACAGTCAGCAGCCGCCTGCGGAAAGATTCTGTCATTGCCGGCGTAGTGGCAGTTCATATTAAATACGCTACTTTTGTAAAAAGCAGTCATCAATGCACACTCTCTACCCCAACAAATGTAACAGATATTTTGTATGCGACTATTTGCCGGCTTTTTGATGAGTGCTGGAACGGAACTCCAATACGCCTGCTCGGCGTGTCAACCTCGAAAATTACAGATGAAGCTCTGCGTCAACTTAATCTGAGCGATATGATAGACGAAGGAAACTCTCGTAAACAAGAGAAACTGGACTCCGCCATCGACGCCATTCGAAAAAAATACGGAAACTCTGCCATCATGAGGGCAAGTTTTCTTGAGCATACCGATGAATAACAAAAATCCACTAAACATCCAGACGGCTTAACCGTCGAATTTGATTAGTGGATTTTCTCATTTTTCACGGAAAGAGCAAAAAACCTCTTATAAGTCAACTGCTCCCGTAGAACCATTTTTTAAACCTTCATTAATTACATAGTACGCTTTTCCGTCTTCCGGTTTTACATACAATTTGGTTCTCTTCATGGCAGATGCTTTTTTCCCTTCTGCTTCCCATACAGCAGTTACTTTTTTCATAATCTCTTTCTCTGAATACTCCATGCCGTTGAACTGAATAAATAATTCAGCCTTAACATCAGCTGTCGCTTTCCTTGCTGTCGTCTTCCTCGTCGTTGTCTTCTTCGCTGCCGTTTTTGTCGCCGCTGTCTTTGTCGTCCTCTTTGCCGGAGTTTTTGCAGCCGTCGGTTTTGCTGGCTCTTGCGCTTCTGTTTTCTTTGGCTCCTCTACTTTTAAAGTAGTTTGCACCGCTGCCTTTGTAGTGTCTTTTGTCGTGTCCTTAGCTGCCGTTGTTTTGCTTGTCTTACTTACTGCCATAACGAACCTCCATCAATTCTATCAATAGTATATTTTAATTATACATCTTTTAAATTTGGTTTACAAGTAATAATCTTAACAAATTTTATAGAACATTGCAAAAATTATAGGCAGATTTACTAAAAATACTTTACTTTTCTTTTTCTTTCTCGTAAAATAGGAATATATTATAACCCTTAGGTCATACTAATTTATAAGAGTAGAAAGGATGGTTTTACAATGAAAAAATTACTCAAATTTCTCCTTGGTCTGACCGCTGTTGCGGCAGCAGTAGCCGGAGTTTTATATTTTTTCAAAAATATTTTAATGAAAGATTATTTAGACGACTATGATGACGATGATTTTGATAACGACCTTTACGAGGAAGATGATGAGGATGACAGAGATTATGTAACATTATCCCCGGATACGGAAAGTGATGAACCGGATGAAGATGAAAATATTCCTGATGAAATGGAAGAAAACGACTGAAAAGCGACAGCTTTTCCACACAAAACGTCAAAAAAACTTACAAATCAGTAATGCATATGATTTGTAAGTTTTTTTCTTTGTCTAACGGGACAACCGCTTTGTCATGCTATACAAATGAACGTCAATATCTTTTGACATCGCCAATGCTTCGTCGATGTCATAATGACAAATCTCACCATCACGATACGCCACTACGCGATTCGTCTGACCCTCCAGCAAAAGGTCAACGGCGTGCGCCCCCATGGCTGAACCATACACACGGTCGCGGCAAGTCGGATTTCCTCCACGCTGAATATGTCCGATAACGGTAGCGCGTGTCTCTATTCCGGTCGCCTCCTCAATTCTTTTCGCCATCGCATGAGAGTCTCCTACTCCCTCTGCATTGACAATAATATGATGTTTTTTACCAATGCGCCGCTTCGACAATATTTTTTTAATAATCTCTTTCTCGTCGTCTTCTTTTGCCCGTTCCGGAATCAACACATACTCCGAACCGTTGGAAATACCACACCACAGAGCAATATGGCCTGCCGTGCGTCCCATTACTTCGATAATACTGCAACGCTCGTGCGAAGCGGATGTATCGCGTACTTTGTCAATCGCCTCCATCGCTGTATTGCAAGCGGTATCAAAACCAATCGTGTATTCTGTACAGGCAATATCCAAGTCAATCGTTCCCGGTATCCCAATCGTATTAATCCCGTTTTCCGATAGCTTCTGGGCGCCGCGGAATGAGCCGTCACCGCCGATAACGACAATTCCATCAATTCCATGTTTCCGGCATATATCAGCAGCTTTCTTTTGCCCTTCCGGTGTCGTCATCTCCTTGCAGCGTGAAGTATACAAAATAGTTCCGCCGCGCTGAACTATATCCGTAACACTCATCGTATTCATTTCAATTATATCTTCTTCCAAAAGGCCTGCATAGCCTCTGCAGATTCCCACTACCTCTAACCCACTGGAAATACCGGCGCGAACTACCGCGCGAATCGCTGCATTCATCCCCGGTGCGTCTCCGCCGCTTGTCAATACCCCGATCTTCTCTATCTTCTTTGCCATAAAAATTTTCCTCCATTCATCCATACGACGCTATAACAATGCCTTATCATGCAAATATAAACGGCATTTTAACCTCAGCATCACTACACATTGTACTATGACTAAAAAATTTTTTCAATACTCTTTTGTGTAACTTTTATATTATCGTGTCCGAACATATCATACAATCTTACAAGCAGTTCAGAACAAACTTTTGTGCTCCTGCTGTTTGGCAATCGCTTTCTCGCGTGTTCTTCCGAGAGGTAGATATGAACAGCATCACGTCCGTCATAATCGCCAAGCAAAGCAAAAAGAGCATCTTCTCTCTCTCTGTACTCTCCCTTTGTCCTAAACTGAATCCACAACTCCTTCTCCATATCGTCAAAGTCGATTACGTTCGAGCAAATCAGCTTGGCAGGCTTATCCTCCTCGACCGTTACCCGTCCCTGTATAAATACTTTGCGTTCCTCTTCCATAACTGCGCGGTACTTCTCATAGTCGCGCGGAAAGACGAGCACTTCTACCGTTCCGTACAAATCCTCTATTGTAAGAAATGCCATTAAATTGTTGGTACGAGTAGTTTTGACCGTTTTCGCCGTTATCATACCTCCGATAACCGCTTTCTCCCCATCTTTTACTTTTGGCATATCTTCGCCGTCTGCCGCGATAAATTCCGACGTTTTGCGCGTGATGTTCTTTTCCAGCAACGTCACATATTCTTCCAGCGGATGGCCGCTGATATAGACACCAAGTACTTCCTTTTCAAAACCAAGAATCATTTCTTTGTCAAATTCACCGACATCGGGCATCGTCACTTCCAACTCTTTCTGCTCCTCCGGCGGCGCAAAATCAAACAACGACATCTGCCCGCTCATCGTATGTTTCTTTTCCTGATTCACCCCATCAAGAATATTGATATAAATACTCATTTTCTGTTTCCGGGTTCCCGGTAAACTATCTAACGCTCCCGCCTTTATAAAACTTTCCATTGTTCTCTTATTGATAGACTTGCCGGAAAGACGCATACAGAAATCTTTTAAGGAGCGGTATTTTCCCCCCTCTTCACGCTCTTTGACAATTTCGTCAATGACCGGTTTGCCGACTCCTTTTATCGCCGCCAGTCCATAGCGGATATTGCCATTATGTGGAGAAAACCGATACTCTCCCTCGTTAATATCCGGCGGCAGTATTTGAAGCCCCAGTTGACGGCAATTCATAATGTATTCGGTTATCTTTCCGGTATGCTCCATAAACGACGTCATAAGCGCCGCCATAAACTCTACCGGATAATGGCATTTCAAATAGGCCGTCTGATAGGCAACAACGGCGTACGCTGCCGCATGAGATTTATTAAAAGCATATTTTGCAAAATCCGTCATATCCTCGAATATTTTCCGCGCCGCCTCTTCGGGTATTCCCCGTTTGATACAGCCGTCAACCCCCTCTTCCTCATTGCCATAAATAAAATTATTTTTTTCCCTCTCCATGACGGAAGCTTTTTTCTTCGACATGGCGCGGCGGACTAAATCGCTTCGCCCGTAACTGTATCCCGCCAAATCGCGTACAATCTGCATGACCTGCTCCTGATACACGATACATCCATACGTCGGCGATAAAATCGGCTCCAGCTCCGGACAGTCGTAGCGGATACTGTTCCGGTTATTTTTTCCCTCTATATATTTCGGTATAAAATCCATCGGCCCCGGACGGTAGAGAGAAATACCGGCCAGAATATCCTCCATATTTTGCGGTTTCAGTTCTTTCATAAAATTTTTCATACCGGCGCTTTCCAACTGGAACACGCCCTCGGTATGCCCCGCGCTAATCATCGCAAAAACTTCTTTGTCATCGTAAGGAATATCGTGAACGTCAAATGCTCCGTTGATGGCGTCATCAATCACCGTCAACGTGCGCAATCCAAGGAAGTCCATTTTCAAAAGTCCCAGTTCCTCTAATGTAACCATTGTATACTGGGTAGTGATATTTCCATCTGCTGCTCTCGACAGGGGAACGTAATCATCTACCGGTTTCGGACTGATTACGACGCCCGCCGCATGAACGGAAGTATGGCGTGGAAGTCCCTCCAGACGAAGCGACATATCAATGAGTTTTTTCGTCTGCTCTTCCGTCTCATACATCGTACGCAGCTCTTTGTTCATCTGCAGGGCCTTTGTTATCGTTATCCCCAGTTCATTGGGAATTGCCTTTGCCACCGTATCAACATAAGCATATGGCAAATCCAGCACACGCCCCACGTCGCGAATTACCATACGGGCAGACATTGTTCCAAACGTGACAATCTGTACCACATGGTCGTCCCCATATTTTTGATTGACATAATCAATGACTTCCTGTCTTCTCTCATAACAAAAGTCAATATCAATATCGGGCATGGTAACGCGCTCTGGATTTAAGAATCTCTCAAACAAAAGATTATAATGAATCGGGTCAATGATATCCGTAATATTAAGAGAATACGCCACAATGCTTCCCGCCGCAGAACCTCTCCCCGGCCCCACGGGAATTCCACGGTCTTTTGCATATTTAATAAAGTCCCACACAATAAGAAAATAGTCGACGAATCCCATAGAAGCGATGGTATCCAGCTCATAATCCAGACGCTCGCGCAGACTCTCCGCCTTCTCTCCATAGCGTTCACGCAGTCCCTTTTCACAAAGTTCGCGCAAATAACTGTCGGCAGAATATCCATCGGGAACATCAAAGTGAGGTAATTTATATTGGCCAAACTCAATTTCTACATGACACCTTGAGGATATCTTATGCGTATTCTCCAGAGCCTCTAACGCATAAGGAAACAGCGCCGCCATTTCCTCCGGCGATTTCAAATAGTACTGCCCGCCCTCATAACGCATGCGGTTTTCATCGCTCACTTTCTTTCCGGTCTGGATACAGAGCAGGATATCATGCGCCTCGGCGTCGCTGTCATAAATGTAATGCACGTCATTGGTCGCCACCAACTCGATACCCATTTCGCCGTGCAGCCGCATCAATCCCTGATTGACTGTCTTCTGCTCCGGAATCCCGTGGTCTTGCAGTTCCAAAAAGAAGTTATCTTTGCCAAAGATGCCACGCAGCTTTTCGGCTTCTTCTTTTGCTTCCTCATATAAGCCCCTGCGCAAAAAGGATGGGATGGCGCCGGCCAGACAGGCGCTGAGCGCTATAATTCCCTCATGAAACTCCTCCAGTACTTCATAATCCACTCTTGGTTTATAGTAAAATCCCTCCGTAAAACCACGGGAGACAATTTTCGTCAGATTCGCATACCCCGTATTATTTTCCGCCAGAAGTACGAGATGATGATAACGGCTTTCATTTTCACTGTTGTTCCCCGCCTCGCGGTCAAAACGCGACCCTGGCGCCACATAAATCTCACAACCAATGACCGGATTAATGCCAGCCTGTTTCGCCGCGCGGTAAAAGTCAATTACCCCGTACATCACGCCATGGTCGGTTATTGCCAGACTATCCATGCCCAATTCCTTTGCATGACTAACTAACTCTCCTATTTTACTAGAACCGTCTAAAAGACTGTATTCCGTATGAACATGTAAATGTGTAAAATTCATCTTTTCCTCACTCTGTGTTAATGAAAAAGCCGCCTTGCGAACCCTAACCTCTTTAATTGGTTTCACAAGACAGCCTCTCCCTGTTCTATGTTGCTTCTTAATTTTTATGCGTCAGAAAATTTTCCATTTCCAGCATCGCATTCTCTTCGTCTTCCCCCTCAACATCAATCTCCAGTTTCTGGCCCTGCACTAAACCAAGTGTCATCATCCCCATGATACTTTTAGCATTCACTACCATGTTGTCCTGACGAATTTCAATCCTGCTTTTGAACTGACTCGCAAGTTGAACGAGCATAGCGATTGGTCTTGTCTCATCTCCACCTAAACTGACATCAATATTTTTCTTAATCATCTTTTCCTCCATCCTGTCTTCGCAATTCGTTTGCGATTTCACTCAATTTGCGCAATCGGTGATTCACCCCTGACTTCCCGATTGGCGGCTCAAGCATCTCTCCCAATTCTTTCAGTGTCACTTCCGGATTCTCCAATCGCAGTTTCGCAATCTGTGAAAGATTCTCTGAAAGACTCCCAATACCAATGGTATCGTGAATATATTGAATGTCTGCGGTCTGCCTTGATGCTGCTGAAACAGTTTTTTTAATATTAGCCGTCTCACAATTAACCTGTCTGTTAATGGAATTTCTCATCTCCTTTAAGATACGGACATTTTCAAATTCCATCAACGCCACATGCGCACCTATCACATTTAAAAAATCAACGATAGACGCTCCCTCTTTCAAATATACAATACAATTTTTTTTTCGCCCTACAATCTTTGCTTGCAGACCAAAAATACCCATAATCTCCTTCATTCGAGTTGCTCGCTCCAGACTCCCTGCCACCAGCTCCAGATGATATCCGCTGCGCGGGTCAGTAATAGAACCTGCCGCAAGGAAAATCCCCCGTAAAAAAGCACGCTTACAGCATTGTCTGTCAATCAGACAATCAGCCACAAGCAATGCTTCATCCATCACTCGAACTTGTTCCATAAAGGCCTCTGTTGCCTGCCCCTCCCATAAATAAACACCATAGGAATGTTGTCCACATAAATCAATATCGGGCACAATATGAAAAACTCTCTTAATTAAGATATAGCATTTTTTTGCAACTGTCAAGTTCTCCGTTGCAAACTTTACATAATATATCCCATTTTGTTCTGTTATAATCTGCCCGCAAAAGGCAAAAAGCGCCGCTAACTCTGCCAGTTGGCAATGCTGCGCTTTCCCCGTCTGTTCGAGCAGCTCCTCTTTTATTTTTCCTGCGAACGACATAAATTCCGTAACCGATCCTTCTCTATATCTCTATGTTCTTTTTTGCAACCATATTCCGTATTTTCAAATTCTCCGTAAATAGCATTGGTCAGTGTCACGGAGCGGTGCTTCCCTCCGGTACAGCCAATGGCAATGACAAGCTGGGTCTTCCCCTCCACAATATAATTGGGAATGAGAAAATCAAGCATATCTTTCATTTTAGCTAAAAACTCTTTCGCCTTATTCGAGTCCATTACATAATCGTACACTTCGCGGTCGTTTCCCGTTAAGGGTTTTAAACCATCAATATAAAAGGGATTCGGCAAAAAACGAACGTCAAATACCAAATCGGCATCGGATGGTATCCCGTACTTAAACCCGAAAGAAACAAATGTGAGATAAAAATTACAAAACTTCTCGTCCTCGACAAAGATACGGTCTATCTCCTGTTTTAATTCCCGAATCAACAAAGTCGTTGTATCTATTATATAGGTCGCCTGTTTCTTTAACTCTGACAGCAGCGCCCGTTCATCTTCAATCGCCTTGTCCATGCGTCCGCCCTGCGCCAATGGGTGCATGCGCCGCGTCTCCTTATAGCGCTTCACCAACACCGGCGTAGAGGCTTCCAAAAAGAGTATGTCAAAGCGATACCCGCCTTCGCGCATCTTCTTTAACACATTGGCTGCCTCCTTTAAGGAGCGGTGCCCGCCGCGTATGTCGAGTCCAAGTGCAACACGTTCTATCTGCTCACTAGAATCTTCTGTCAACTGTATAAAGGTTGGCAAAAGGGATACGGGAAGATTATCTACACAAAAATAACCGTCGTCCTCTAAAATTTTCATCGCAGAACTCCGTCCTGCCCCACTCATTCCTGTCACGATTACAAATTGCAATCCGAATCCCTCACTTTCTGTCAGTTATTTGATGATCCGCACTTCCGGTTCAAGTAAGACACCGAACTGCTCGTTCACCTTCTGCTGTACGTCATGTATTACCTGTTTCACGTCATCCGCCGTAGCCTGCCCGCAATTAATGACAAAGCCAC
>CAJTLS010000003.1:0-73629 GCA_910577295.1 uncultured Eubacterium sp. | reverse complement strand
AATATCGACGCCCGCACTCGCTTTCACCCGTTTCTGAACCTCTTTGATGAGCGCATAAATATCGGCAGACGAAGCAGAACCTTTGTTTACCACGAATCCGCAATGTTTTTCAGACACCTGCGCGCCGCCTACGCGATATCCCCTCAACCCTGCATCCTCAATTAACTTGCCTGCAAAATATCCCTGAGGCCGCTTAAAGGTGCTGCCCGCGCTTGGAAATTCCAGCGGCTGCTTCTCCCGCCTGCGCTGATTTAAGTCTCTCATTTCTTTTTGTATTGCCGCCTTATCTCCCCGCTCAAATTGAAAAACGGCGTCTAAAACGATATCGGCCTCTTTCTGTATAATGCTCGTGCGATAACCAAGTTCCAGCTCATCCCGCGACAGTTCCCGTATCGCACCCTCCGCCGTTAAAACTCTTGCACTGCGTATGCAGTCTTTGATTTCACCACCATAGGCCCCGGCATTCATTGTGATTCCTCCGCCCAGAGTACCGGGGATGCCACTGGCAAAGGCAAAACCGGACAAACTCTCTTTCGCCAGACGGGAAGCCATAGCGCTGAGTGTAATTCCCGCCTGCGCCGTGACAACGCCGTCGTCGTCAATTTGTATTTCCTCCAACCCTTTTCCAATCTCGATTATCACTCCCGGATAACCCTCGTCAGAAAAGAGCATATTACTTCCTTTTCCGATTACATAAAAGGGATAGTGATTGCTCCTCGCAAAGTCAAGCGCCTCCGAAACCTCTTCCATCGTTTCCGGAATCAGATAATGTAACGCCGGACCGCCAATGCGAAATGTCGTATGATTGCTTAACGGCTCCTGCTGCAGTCTAATCATTGCGTTCTCCTCTATCTTTTATTTAAACATAACCATCCTTACGGTTCCGTAAATTCCGGCATCGTTTCCCAGTTCCGCCAGATGGAATTTACGGTCTTTCAGCGCGTACATCGAATTTTCTTCATAATACTTCTCCACCACATCCAGTATAATCTGTCCTGCGGCAGATACCCCTCCGCCGATGACAAAAGCTTCCGGGTCGATGACATGCGCCACATTACTCAATGCCAATCCCAAATACCTGCCAAATTTATCTACTACTTCCTTACAATATTCGTCTCCCGCCTTAGCTCCGTCAAATACGGTTTTGGCTGTTATCTCCTGATTAAAAAGACAGCTATTTTCCGGCAGGTGTTCCTTCGCCATGCGGACAATGCCGGTCGCTGATGCGTACTGCTCCAAACATCCGCGATTACCGCAGCCGCACGTTTGCGTTTCATTGGGGTTTACTTTTGTGTGGCCAATCTCTCCGCCTGCACCCCGGCTTCCGGTCAATATCTTCCCCTGATGGATAATACCGCCGCCTACGCCCGTTCCAAGTGTAACCATGACGATACTGTCGTAACCGCGGCCGCCTCCTCTCCATATCTCACCGAGGGCGGCTACGTTGGCATCATTAGCAACTTTCACGTTGCCCACTCCGGTCAGACTGGCCAATTCGTTTTTAACGGAAAATACTCCCCAGCCGAGATTGGCACATTTGAGAACAACACCATCATCCGTAACCGGCCCGGGAATGCCGACGCCAATTCCCCGAATATTGCCCTCCCATTTGCAACGCTTGCTTTCTATACTGTCTACAATATCTGTAAGCACATGGGAACCATGGTCTTCCAGACAGGTAGGGATTTCCCATTTTTCGAGAAGTTCTCCCACATCAGAAAAAAGTCCCATCTTTACTGTCGTTCCGCCAACGTCTACTCCTACATAATACTGTCCCATGCTACATGCTCTCCCTTTCTGTTTATGAATTTGCTAAATTGTTCGTGACACGGTTATAAAGTTCCTGCGCTGCATTATACCCCATCTTCTTCTGGCGGAAGTTGACAGCGGCAGATTCGCATATAATCGCCACGTTACGGCCCGGACGAATCGGTATGGAATGGCATACGACTTTATTGCCCAAATACTCGATAAACTGCTCATCCAGCCCCATCCGGTCATACTCCTGCTCCTTATTCCACTCTTCCAAATGGATGACCAAATCAATCGACTGCGTATTTTTCACACTCTCCACGCCGAACAGTGTCTTGGCATCAATGATACCGATACCACGAAGTTCGATAAAATGTCTAGTAATATCCGGCGCCGAACCAATCAGTGTCTCATCGCTGACTTTCTTAATCTCCACGACATCATCCGAAACGAGGCGGTGCCCGCGGTGGATAAGTTCCAGCGCCACCTCACTTTTACCTATACCACTCTCACCAGTAATCAGTACGCCCTCGCCATAAATATCAACAAGTACTCCATGAATGCTTATCCGCGGCGCCAGTTCGACTTTCAGCCAGCGGGTCACTTCCGCAGAAAATGCAGAGGTGTCCGACTTGGATTGCAAAATGGGAATCTGATATTCCTCTGCCAAATTCAAAAACTCTTCCGGCACCGGCAAATCGCGGCAAAATACAATCCCCGGTACTTTATATGACATTATCTTTCCCATCATCTCAGCGCTTTTTTCAATCCCCTGCTTCTCCATATAAGTATGCTCAACCTGTCCGATAATCTGTATTCTATGGTGGTCAAAATAATCAAAAAATCCGGCTAGCTGGAGTGCGGGCCGGTTAATATCCGCCTGCGTAATCTCGCATGCGTCTACATCCACCTCCGGTGTTAAATTCTTTACTCCCATTTTTTCGATAAAATTTTTCAATGAAACCGTATACATGCTCTGGCGCCTCCCTCTTTTTCTGTTTCCTTTATTATCTCGATAATATCACAACCCCCTGCCTTTTGCAACAAATCATCTTGACAAAGCAAATGCTTTCATACTATGGTAAAGATATATTTTTCATCTCATATACCACAATATCGGCAAAGGGAGTGAAACGCATGAAACAAACGGAAACAAAACCAATTGAAACGCCCGTCTGCTATATCTTTGGTGCGGGTGAACGGACAGGCTGTACGGTGAAACTAGCGCCGTCCGACATGATAATCGCCGCAGACGGCGGCTTTGATTACGTCAATGCCTTAGGATTACATGCCGACTTCGTGTTAGGCGATTTTGATTCCGTTACAAATCGCCATCTACCGCCGGATTGTATCCGCTATCCGAGCAAAAAAGATGACACCGACCTCGTACTGGCAGTAAAACTCGGTTTAGAAAAAGGATATACCGAATTTGTCATCTACGGCGGCCTCGGCGGCCGCCTTGACCATACGCTCGCTAACATACAGGTTCTGACATACATCGCCAGTGAGGGCGCTCACGGTCTCCTTGTGGGAGAGGATTTCGATATTCAGGTTATTACGAATGGCTCTCTTAGTTTTTCCAAAGACCTGCCTGAAAATACAGCAGGTAACATCTGTTCCGTTTTTTCTCTGAGCGAGGAGAGCAGAAATGTACACATTGAGGGCTTCGAATATGAGGTGTCGGATATTACTCTCACAAACTCTTTCCCGCTTGGTATCAGCAATACGTTTACTGGCAAAAACGCTTATATAAGCGTGGAAAAAGGAACGTTAGCCATCCTTTCCTATCGACAGCCGCTCCCCGCCCAAAAGGAAAAATCCACTAATCCGCAGCAGTTTTCCGAGTAATTCCCGACTTCTGCCAACCGGTTAGTGGATTGCCTTTTTTTAATCTAACTTTAATTTCACTGCTACAATCTGGTCGATCGGATTCATACTCTGACCTTTTCCATCCGTACCTTCTAAATATTTAGAAGCTGCTGATTCAAATATCATGTACACTTCTTCGCCTACCATTTCTACCTCTTCTACCATCGGCGGAAGAGCTACTGCCAGTTCCATTTCTCCCATTCCTGATGGATTGTCAGCTTCCGTCGCTCCATAGACAAGCAGTTGTGAAATAAATTTTTTCTTAGTCGTATTGCGTCCATAAGAACAACTGAAAATCGTTTTGCCCGATTTTGTAAAAGTTACTCCCTGCACGTACGGTGGAATGATGCGGAATACAATTTCACCGCGGGTTCCAATGACTAACTGATCCGTCAGCACTTCTGCTTTTTCTACTTGTACGGAAGAACCGGATACCGTGTCCTGCTGCAAAACAGTACGGTGGATTTCGATTTCTACCCTATCGCCGTCTTTACATTTGGCAAGTAAGTTTTCTAACTGCTCCCCTGTTTCCATCCGCTGGCCTCCGGCCTTATACAAAATATCTCCCTTTTTCAAATCCTGTTTTGCCAGAACACCCGTGTTACGGTACACTTCATCTACAACAACTACCTTTTCTTCTTTTGTTTCTCCGTTTTGCTCTATCTCCCTCGTCTCATCCGTCGTATGAACTCCCAGATAATCTTCGATTGCCGTATTATTGATTCGTCTCACCTGTGACAATGTACCGTTTTTATATTCATAGGCATACATTTTCGGCTCGTTTGTAGCGTCGTTATCCGTCTCTTCCTCATCCTCTTCATCGTTATCATTCTGACTCAATGCGGTATCGCTAAACTGCGCCACCCATATATACCCGTCTTTCTCACAATAAGAAATGGTCGATGGTTTTGTCGGTATCTTTTGCAGATTGGCCGTACTGGAAAGTATGCAGGATTTCTTTCCTGCCGCATATTGTTTCAATTCCGAATAAGTAATTTTCTGCAAAGAATACAGTCCCGTCACTTTATCTTTCTTGGAATGACAAACCCATACATTCTTGTTTTTGCTGTCATACGTGATACCGCCGACATGCGTCTTCTGATCTTTCAACACTAACGTACGCAAATACTCTCCCGTTTTATTGTTGTAAATAAAGATACAGCTATTATGGATGTTATCCATGCAGTATGCCGTTGTCAGCATATAGTCTCCGGCAATGCAAATTCCCTGCGGGCAAAGATTATTGCACTGCACGTATTCTTTAATCCAGTCGTCATCTGCCGTCGGAGCAAGTCCCGGCACCTGATATTTTGACACGACTGACCAATCCAAATCCGTCAGTTTCTTTGTCTCACAGGCATAAGGGAGCGTCGGATATTTATAATTTTTTATACTCTCCACCGTGTTTACTTTGCGAACCGGCTTTTTGTTAATCGTTACAGTGACAGTTTTTGACGCCGCCTTATAATAGGCGGTAGCCGGAACACTCATTTTCACTTTCGCCGTTGCTTTTTTGATTGTATCCTTTGTCTGTTTGGACAGATTTTTACAACCTTTTTCAAACTTCTTAACGACAGTTACCTTCCCTGTTTTCGTCACTTTAATTACGTTTGACGTACTACAGGAATACGTGACGGTTCCTGAACCTTTGGATGGTTTCGCCACGATTTGGAATGCGCCGTCTCCCTCTACGGCAGAATATGAACTTCTCGCCGGAACGAGTTTACGGCTCGCTTTTTTTATTTTAAATGTTTTTACTTTCTTTCCCTGATATTGGGCCTTTTTCCCCTTTTTCGCTTTTATGGTAACTTTCGCTGTTCCCGGTTTTTTGTTCTTTGTATACTTTACGGTATAATATTTTTTCTTTACTTTCTTCTTTCCAAGCTTCACCGTAACGGCAGGTTTTTTCTTTTTCCCGTCGTAAGTGTAACTTTTTTTTGAGAGAGTAATTTTTGCTTTTGACAACGACTTCTTCTTTGCCGCCATTGCCTTTTCACCATTGGCCCCCGCCAAAGCAAGCGATGCAATTAAAGCAAACGCTCCCATTATCCATGCTTTTTTAACTGCTTTCATATTTAACCGTTCCTTTCCCTCTTCTTTTCGCTGTTGATAAACTGCACAACTGCCCGAAAAGAAATAAGACCAAATAGCCATTTCTTTCAGGCAGTTTCATTAAATCATGTAATAATGGCAAAACATCGTCATTTTACTTACAATTCACCCACATCGTCGGACGGATGCAGGCGCCGTTTCGCTCTACCGGAAATCCGTAATCAATAATATCCACTTCTTTTTCCGTGTCCCCCGTCTGACCCAATGCAGAAACGTAAGTAGTCGTATCCTTTTCTTTTCCCGGTGTGCGCAGCCGCATTGTCTTCAACTTCGCACCCAACTGTTTGCGGTATTGTCGGACTTCGTCCTCATTCATAATAAAAATCTTATCGGTTGTCGCCCCACCGCCTCCGGTCTGATATGTTTCATTGTTGTTACACGTCACCTGAGTATCCATAATAAGGCTTTTCTCCTGTGGCGAAAATGTCTGCTCAAGAAACGTCGTATTTAACTCCTGACGCAGTGCGCACTGCTCCCATGTAACCGGCTCGTCCGTATTATGATAGGGTATGTCATTTATTGCACTCTGCTTTGTCAGCAATACAGCATCCTCCTGCTTGTCCAGAACAATCCATGAACAATCTGTTCGAACCGTCTCTCCTTTAGCATTTATAACAGGAGTAGAGCCAAATTTAACAATATGCCCCTTTTTCGTATCACGAATTATCTTTTTCTGTATTTGCAGCATGCGGGCTTTGCTGTCTTTGTAATCGTCCAACGCCACATAGGAGGACTTTGCCCACTGTGTAAATCCCGCCGCCTCTCCTATTCTGGCAATCTGATATCTTGTTGTGTCCACCTGATAACAGATGGTAAATCCGATAATAAGTACAAGAGCAGCAATCGTTACCCACTTGCTGGCACTCTTTTTCTTTCCCTTTTCCTGTGCCTCCCGCTCTTTTGCCGATGTCGTAACCGTACGGGACTCCTCCACACGTTCTGTCGCATGGTTCTTTTTCCACTCTTCTGCCAAAACTTCACACTCCTGACTGAGCGCAGCGCACTGTTCACACCCCTCAAACGAAGTCTCTTTCCCAATTTCACTCAATTCAGCAAAAGATTTTACCAAATACTTATATACATCATAAACATCCTGCTCTACATACATACAGCGAGTTGCCTTTTTCAACGTTTTTAACTGAACAAATTTCTCTGCAGGTGTCAGTTCAACGACTTGCTTTTTTTTCTTTTTCTGATTCTTTGCCATTTCAGAATCCTCCTTAGTTTTAGCTTTCCAGCCCATTTCGAATGTTATCACGTACAGATTTCTTATTAGTATATCATACTTTCCCTATTTTTATCAACTTTTTGACACAATTCTATAAGGCAATCGCTTAATTATTTGTCATTTTCAGGGCAGCGGGTATCATGCGGTATCTCATCCGGTATCCACTCCCAGCGAAAAATACATTGTTTCTTTTGTTTACAGAAATCTTTCGCCGCCCCCTCGCAAAACTCGCTGTCTGCTGTCGTTTTTCCTGACTTTTGCAGCATTGACCGCTCGCCGGTTCTTACGCACCACCTTAGTTACTCATTACTGCGGGGTGGCACCGAAGGTGCCGATTCGGGGAAGCAGGATGTTAAAAATAAATGTATTTATTTGTGACATCCTGCTTCCATGAACAGATGCTTCGCATCTGCCCGCAGTAAGAACACAATCGTTCTGGTGGTGCGTTAGCACCGTTGCGTAGCGGTCTAGTGCAAACGGGCTGTCAAAAGTCAGGAAAAACGACAGCAGACATCTCAGACAATGCTCGGCGGCGCTCTGTAAACGAAAAGAAATAATAATTTTTCGGGGAGTGATACAAGGACAACGATACCGCATGATAACCGCGCAGTGCACAAATTTGAAATGACAAATGATTAAGCGAGTGCCCTAACAATTTTATTTCTGCGGCGCTTATTCAAAAGAAAACCTGCCGGCAGAACTCGTCTGCTGACAGGAACTCTTTTTTATATTTGAGCAGAAAGATAAAACAATTCTACTATCTCAATTTCAACATGAAACGCAATTTATTTCTTCTTTGAATATGTGACACTTTTCTGTTGTTTTTCTCCCTTTCCAGACAAAAGATACCACAATGGAGAAGCGACACAAACCGATGAATAACATCCGCATATAATACCGACAATCAACGGTATCGCAAACTGACGTATCGAATCTACACCAAGCACAGCCAATACAAATACCATAATAAACGTCGTCACGGAAGTATTAATGGAACGTGATAATGTTTCCGTAATACTCTTATTGATTACCTCTGCCAGACTGGTGCGGGAAGACGCTTTCTGACGGTTCTCACGAATACGGTCAAATATGACAATCGTATCATTTATCGAATAACCGACTATCGTCAACATACAAGCGATAAATGTACCGCCCACTGGAATGATAGCGCTGGCAACCACATATACGGTAAGAACAACAATAACGTCATGCACTAAGGCCAGTACCGCGCTGACACCGGTGGCAAGTTTCCGGAAACGAATCCAAATATACAGAAGCATACACAGCGTAGCAATCAATGTTGCCACGAGAGCGTCTACTTTCATCTCGTCACTGACGGAACCACTGATGAATGACGTCTCGATGCTCTTTTCCTCGTCAACTTTAAAATGATTCGCCAACTGCGTCTTCAACTGCGCTGCCTTTTCTTCGCTCAACTCATTCGTGCGAACAACCAGCTTTGTATTATCCGAGACGGATATCTCCGGCAATTCTCCCGTCACTTCTTTCGTAACGCTCTCTGCTGCCGATTTATCATCTTCCGTCACAGCCGCCCCGTCCGCCAGAGCAACGGTCGTCGAATTACCGCCGGCAAAGTCCAGACTATAATTAAACAACGGCCCGCCGGATACAGCACGAATTACCAATCCGCCGATGCATACCGCAAAGACAATTCCTGAGATAATAATATATTTCTTCCAGTTGCCGATAAAATTAATCACCTTACGTTCTTTTTGTACACCATACAGCTTAACACTTGTACAACCAAGTGCACAGAAAGCATTCATTAACATTCTTGTAATGAAGATGGCCGTAAACATAGAAAGAATAATACCAATTCCCAATGTCAGTGCAAAGCCCTTAACAGTACCCGTACCCTTAAGGTACAACACCAGAGCCGCAATCAACGTAGTTACGTTACCATCAATAATCGCTGACAAAGCCTTGGAAAAACCATTCTTTATCGCTGACGAAACCGTCTTTCCGGTTGCCAGTTCCTCACGAATACGCGTAAAGATGATACAGTTGGCGTCTACCGCCATACCAATACTCAACACAATACCGGCAATACCCGGCAAAGTCAGTGTGACATTTAAGCCATTGAGGGCAAGCAGCATAGCTCCTACATAAAAAATCAACGCAATGCCGGCAGCTACCCCCGGTACACGGTACATAACAATCATAAAGATAATTACTAATATCAGACCAATCACACCAGCCAGCAAACTTGTATTTAACGCCTGACTACCGAGCGTGGCACCTACAATATTATCATGGATATTTTCCAACTCTAACGGCAAGGCGCCAATACGAAGTGTCGACGCTAACTGGTCGGCTTCTTCAAACGTAAATTTACCTTCAATCACACACTCGCCATCCGAAATCTCAGATTGCAGCGTCGGTGCGGAAACCATTTTTTCATCATAGACAATCGCTAACTGCTCGCCTACGTGGTCGCCGGTAATAGAAGCAAATTTCTTTACCCCTTTGCCCTTGAACTTCAACTGAACAACGTTTTGTGTACTTCCCGTACCGTTTTTCTGCTGTGTTCCGGCACTCGCATCTTCGATCATATCTCCTGTCATCAGGACTTTATCTTTTTCATAGACTACTTCATCCCCTTCGGATGGAGTACCGCCATCTTTTTTCTTTAAATCCGTAAACAAAATAAACTGCAGCGCTCCCGCCTTACCGAGCTCTTGCAAAACTTTTTTGGAATTGCTTACACCCGGAATATCGATGGTTACTCTGTCGTTTCCATCCTGATATACGGCAGCTTCCGTACTCTCTAAACTCTCAACACGTTTCTGCATCTTGTAAATCGTATCCGACATTGCCGTCTCTGTTGGCGCTTCGCCGGTTCTCTTTCCCTTATCGTCTGTCACATAAGCCTGATAAGTGACACTGACGCCGCCTTTCAAATCTAATCCCAGTCGGATGTTCTTTGCGCTACCTCGATGTCCGGCTCCTAATCCTTTTCCTGCCACAAAAGCAAATGCAGCAATCAACACTAGGACGAGCAGAATCTGTAATACGCCCTTTACCTTGCTATTCATGTTCTTTATCTCCTTTTCCTTTCGAACTTCATTGAGTATGTCCATCTAGCATTACTCAAGTGTATAGTATAGCACAAAGACTGTCCTGCTTCAAGACAAATTATTAATTCTTCTCCGCGAATGGTACAAAAAGTAAAATTCGGGCATTTCCTCCCGAAAAAAACTTTGAATATAAGGGAAAAAATGGTATACTGAATTTACTGGCTGTATAAAATGGAACGACTTATAAGAAAATTGGGGAGGATTTATGACAGATAAATTACGAAAATATGGAAATAAGTTAGGTGAAATTTTAGAGCGTTTCATGGCAATTATCGTGATTGCGGCCGTCATAATTGCCATCATTTCCCTGTGGGAGCCTTTTTACAACTTTTGGATACATCGAACGGAGACAGCTTCACTTCGCAGTTTTATGGAACGGGTACTGGATATTATTATCGGCATTGAGCTGTTTAAAATGCTCTGTCGTCCGGGCGCCGGAACCGTTCTGGAAGTAATGATGTTTTGTATTTCCCGACACATGATTGTACACGAAACTTCCTCACTGGAAAATCTCCTGACAATTGTCGGCGTCGCCTTAGTAATTATCATCCGAAAGATTTTTGTCTCCCCGAAAGGATCGGATTCTTTTTCCCATACGATAGAAAAAGAGGAATAAGCGTTCATACGCTT
Organism: uncultured Eubacterium sp.; assembly: GCA_910577295.1. Lineage (GTDB taxonomy): Bacteria > Bacillota > Clostridia > Lachnospirales > Lachnospiraceae > Eubacterium_F. Next base: position 62,940 of record CAJTLS010000003.1, on the reverse strand, counting down.
ATTCCTCTTCTATATTCATTCTGCCACTTTTCTCTTATCCAAAATATCTCTTCAGCAAGCCCTCAAATGCTTTTCCATGTCTTGCCTCATCTTTTGCCATTTCATGTACGGTGTCATGGATGGCATCCAAATCTGCTGCCTTAGCTCTCTTTGCAAGGTCAAATTTACCTGCTGTAGCGCCATTCTCTGCGTCAACACGCATCTCTAAGTTCTTCTTTGTCGAATCCGTAACTACTTCTCCGAGCAATTCTGCAAACTTAGCAGCATGCTCTGCCTCTTCCCAAGCAGCTTTCTCATAGTATAAACCAACTTCTGGATATCCCTCGCGATGAGCAACACGCGCCATTGCAAGATACATACCTACCTCGGAACACTCACCCTCAAAGTTTGCACGCAGGTCAGCAACAATATCCTCACTCACGCCTTTGGCAACGCCTACTACATGCTCTGCTGCCCATTCTCTCTCTCCATCTTGTAACTTGAACTTCTCTGCTGGAGCCTTACATACCGGACACTGCTCCGGTGCACTTTCTCCCTCGTAAACATAACCACATACGGTACATACAAATTTTTTCATGATAAATTCTCTCCTTATATATTATTTTTTTATTATAACCGCTTTCCATTCGATTTAAACGGTTTTAAACACTTTTCGCAGGCGCCGTAGAAATAGATTTCATGTCCGTCTATCCGTCCTGCAAAGTTTCTTTTTGCCTCCTCATCAACCTGCTCGATGGATACCATCTCGAGGTCAATTACCACACCGCACTGGCGGCAAATAAAATGGTTGTGTGGCTGTATCGTGGCATCATAATGTTCCACACCATCTCCACAATTTAAACGGAGTATCTCCCCTTGCTCTACTAACAGATTCAAATTCCGATACACCGTTCCCAAACTGATTTTAGGAAACTCTTTGCGGATTTCTGTATAAACATTTTCCGCTGTAGGATGGGAGTTCGTGGAACGTAAGTAAATTAAAACAGCTTCCCGCTGTCTGCTATACTTTAGACCTGACATTGTCCACGCTCCTTTAATAATAGTAATGATTACTGTTATTATAATACACGTATAAGACAGGTTTGTCAAGCTAAATTATTTTTATTTTTTTATTATGAAATTTTTTATCACAAAAATACTGAAAAACCGCATCTATTTCATTACTTTTTCTGTCACATTCGACACTTTTCTACATAAATATAGGATAACAAAAAAATTAAGGAGTTTCTATGAAGCTTTCTAACAAACCATTGGCAATGGCTTATGTACCATGGCAGCCTTTTGAAAATGTTTTAGAAGCCGGCTGCGGACTCAAACAGGGCACAATCTTTGAAGACCTGATTTTCCCGTTTGTTGGCGCACAGGCTGCCTGTCAGGCAAAGAAAATGCCACAGCAGCCACATTCTAATTCTTGCGGCTGCGCTCAGTCAAAACCACAAAAATGCTCCTACGGAAGGAGATGCGGCTATTAATGAATACTATGATTTCACGGGAAAAGGCAATGCAATATGTTCAGGAGACTTGTTTCGCCGTACTGGATGTCGGCCTCTATCTCGACACTCATCCTTGTGATGAAAAAGCAATGGATTATTATAACAAATATCAGCAGATGTACAAGGAAGCTGTTCGCGATTATGAAGAACACTTTGGCCCGATACGGGTTAATGGCGTCAACACATGCGACGGCTGGACTTGGACAGAAGGCCCTTGGCCTTGGGAAGGGGGTTGTTCTTAATGTGGACGTATGAAAAACACTTGCAATACCCAGTAAATATTACCAAGACTAACGCCCAGTTAGCAAAGGTAATCCTGACACAATTTGGCGGTCTGAAATGCTAAAAGTTGCAATAACTTTTTTATAGTTTAATATTCCCTTTTAATCCACTGTTTTGCGGCCAATACCGATAAATTAATGCTAATTGTGCGCGGCGCTAAAACCGGTAGCTCCGATACAAAATCCAGTACCGGACATATTCTAATTATTTTTTTCCCATCGTCGCTAGTAATGATAATACGCTCCCCTATACTTTTATTTGCCTGCCAGCTATACAATATACCATCACTGCCTAATATAGAGCCGTCATACACAAGCGACGAAAAATCAAGTTGCTGTAACTGCTCCGGTATTTCCGCATATATCATCGGCCTGCTATAATAAGTACTATCTTCCATTTTTAATTCGGCGGATATGCTTATTTGCAAATTATGTACCCCGTTACTGTTTCTGTCTTTTATTATAATTCCTTTTTTTGCCGGAAGCAATTGCATTTTTTCCCTTGAATTGTGGTAATCGCTTACAAAATATATTTTATCGCTTTGCCATTCTATCGCTTCATTTTCCATACATAGTTCTGCGTATTCCCGTATATCCTCTATCATATCATTTGTTATACATGTAGCTCCTCCCCCAATATTAATTCGAGCTAGTTTTACATGAGGGAAGTCAACTTCCGGTACTTCCGGATTAGCTGCCGGCGCCCCTTTTATAATCCGTATATCGGCCTTTCTTTCGCTTTCAAAAACTCCACACACTACAATATCAATCCTATTTAAGTTTTCGTGCGCCGGCTCCACCGTCAGGATGCAATTGCTTCCCTCATTTTTTAACCATCTGTTTTCTACCACACATTTTCCGTTATCGACAAAGACTTTATAGTCGTAAATACTCGTTACCCTTAACTCTGCGCCCAACCCCTGAATTACTCCATTTTTTAGTATGCCCTCATAAATGGACGAAAAATCGTCCGCATTATAAACACGGTCGCCATCAACCGAATCAAAAAAACCGCTTTTTATTGCCATACAAAAACCTCCTTTTTAAATATTTTCAAAATTTAGAATTGTGTTATGTCCATTTTCATCAAAATTTTCTACTTTTCCGGTTATCCGTACATTTTCATGTATACCGTATTTATTTAATATAGTCACTATATCGCCTATATTAAAATCAATGCCGCATTGGTACCCAAATTGTTGGATTATCTCCCCCGAAAATTCCTTTGTAATCTTCAGGCCGGCAAGATGTTCTTTTCCCGCCTCCGCCATTAATTTATCATAATCCTCCGGACCAACGGCGCCATCATTGGTTGACAGGCTCCCGCTGTCTAAATATACCTCCCTGCGGTAAATCCCTCTGCTGTCTCCTGTCTCTTTTTGCTTTCTTGTGTCGCCCTCCCCCTCTCCGGCCACCAGACACACATTTTTATAATCCGTATACTTTAACGCATAATCGGATTTTAATAAATTATCATTCTTCTCCGTAAAAACAATGTCCGGATTTCCCTCTTTATTTCCCCATGACCTGTCGGTACCGCTTCCTATTGTGAAGATAAGTGTTCCTGCATTATCCGCTGTCTCATATTTCAATTCAAAACCCAATTGATACGGATTTAATATCCCGATAACTGACTGTAGCAAACTTTCGCCGGTTATCTGTTTTTGTATATTGGTGCCGCATAATGCATTTTTTCCTATCCGTACAATATCGATTATTCTTTTTTTGTCTGCCGGTGCTACTAAATTATCCTTTACGATTTGTTCTGCTGCCGCGCAGACATCATCATCTAATAACACCTGCCCCCAAACAATACGGCGGTCAAGCAGCTGCTCCGCACTGCTGCCGGATATAATCAATGTATCTCCGGTTTCTTCGTTTGTCTGCAATTGTATGTTCTCGATTACCATTACTTCCGACGTATCTTCTTTCAGCAGGAAGCAGCCATCCTTGATTTCTGTCAAAATTTTTTCCGATGGCAGTATCACCGCCTCGCAGTCGCCCTTGTCACAATATTTTTTATTCCATATCATCGATTTGCAATCCAAAACGTCAATTTTTTCCAGTTTATCATTCAGTAGATACAACTCCATTTCATTCATTTTACACCCCCTGATACAGTTCTCTCCATGTCACTTCTAGTGTATAGTTTCGCTCTCCAGATAAAACAAACCAATTTTCGCCGATATTCGTTTGCAGCCATTGGCTATCTCTTATTATATAATTAATTAAATTAATCTCTTCCCCCTTTCTTTTTAATTTGATTTCTTTTGCACCCTTTACCGTGCATATTTTTAATATGTCATACGAGCAAAACTTGTAATTTACACAAAATACATTGCCGGTGTACTTATCTTGTATTTTTATCCCGGATACATTACCAGTAAACGTAAATACAAACGTCATGCCGGATGGCTCATCTCCATTATTAACAAATACGGCATCCTCTTTTACAAATTCTGATAATGATACCCCGCCCGATGGTATAGAGAACGGAAACTCGAATAACGAGATTTGATTTTGTAGTTTTATGCCGGCCGAGTTATCAACGCCGATAAAATACGGATTCGGACAAATGATTGATACTTGTATCATCTGCGTTTTGGCAAATAAATCCCCCTCGCACGTCTCCACATAACCATCGATATATACGCTCCTGACTTCGTTTTTAAAATACAGTCTGATTCGATATTTACTCTTAAAGTACCGGTACAAATTTACTCTGTTTTCGTCTATTGGATGAGCCGGATATATTTGTATTACAATATTCCGTTTCGTCAGTTTGGCCGAGTTGTAGTATTCTCCGTCCGATATTCCCATTGTCGATGTACTGATTTGTGCCGGCACCGGCGTAAGTCCGCTAATACTGGTGACACTGTATCGGGGATTATGCGTCAATTCCATCGTTTCCCCTATTTCGTTTTGTACTGTGAGTTTATACATTCGACACCCCCCTCATAATCCCCTGCGTCTGCCGGTATATATCCCACCGGCTTAACGCTTTTGGCGAATTATTCGTTTGATTAATGGTATAATGTACATTTTTTGTAGTTCCCGCCGTGCTGCTTCCTGATGGCCAAGAAGACTTTATCCCCAATTCAATGCCGGAAATAGGCGCCGCGATGCCTCTTTTTAAATCTGACATGGCAACATTGGCGGCATTTGCATACTTTCTTATTCCCTCTGCCACACCAAAAGGGATGTATTTCCCCACCATTTCCCGCATTACCGTTGATGGGGAGTTTATCCCCAGTTCCTTTTTCATTTTCTTTACCAGACTGTTAGCAAACTTCTTTACTTCTTTTGACATTTCTTTATCTTTGCTTGCAAATCCCTTTAAAAATCCCTCTGCTGCATTCTCACCTAATTTGGATAACGACTTATTCAGTTTCTTTATCTCACTTTCCACCTTTTTTGTGTATTGATTTTTTAAGGTTTCTAATTGTTTGGCGTAAAACTTCTTGGCGACTTCCTGCGATGCTTTCAGTTTTTGGGTATAGGCTGTGTTGTAAGCATTGAGTTCCGTGCCGCTTAGCGCTAAAAGCCGGTTCGATAGTTTTAATCCGTTTTCTGTCTCCATTCCCGCAATCTGCTTTAACAATTCCGGCGATATCTTCGCTTTCAATTTCTCCAGATTGGCACCAAATTTTTGGATATCCTGCGTTTCTTTGGCAAAATTTGTAAGTACAATCGTTCCGTCCTCATTTTCCGTAAATAATTCGCCGGCGGACAACCTGCTTTCTAAATCTTCCTGCAAACTCTTGATATCGTCATATTTTGACTGATACGTTGACGTCAACTGGCTCATTTTCTTCTCGACTTTGCTGATTGCTTTATCTGCCTGCTTTTCAAAAGAGGAAGAAAACGAATCCATCATTGCTTTTCCAAGTTCCGCATATTGTTTCCGCACTTTTTCGCTTTTTATTTTGGATTTTGCTTTTTTGTTTGCTTCATCAATAACGGCTTCCATTGCTTTTTCTACGCTGCTAATCCGCTTTTTGATACCCGCCTCAAAATCTTTTGTTACCTTTTCCCCCGCTTTTTCAAATTCTCCTGTTTTCACCGCTTTTTTCAGGGTAATCAGTGATTTTTCTCCTAATTCGTTGACAGCCTCCATTGCTTGCTTTATCTTTGATATTATCCCTATTGCAAAACCACCCGTAAAATAGGCGCCTGACTTTTCCGTTTCTTTAGATGGCGAATGCTCATCCAACGTTTTTCTCAATGCTGCCAGTGCTTCTTTTCCTATTTTGGTTACGGCCGACAACAATACACTATTCTTCTTGTTGCTCTTGATACCATTGATAAATCCTTGTACAAAATTCTCTCCCTCCTCGACGGATTTTACTTTTTTTAGTCTGGATTTGATTATCTTACCTATCTCTTCTGCGCTTTTTCCTGCCGCATTCTTTCCGGATTCAATCCCCTCTTTGTATTCTTTGCTCTTTTTTTGTCCTATCTTTTTTGTGTCCGCTCTTTTTAGCCCCTTTTCACCCTCCTTTGCTACTTCTCCGGCCGCCTTTTTCGCCGCTCCCTTATTGGCCTTAAATCCCTCGGCGTGTGCGCGGCCGGCTTTTTCACCGCTTCCTTTCGCTCCCTTTTCCAATTTATCCAGTTCTTTTTCTGCATTTTCTACCATTTTTTTGGCAGACTCAACCATTTCTTCGGATACCCCTGGCGCTCCTTTTTCCACCGCCTTTTTCATATTTTCATAGTTGGTTTTCATGGCCTGCACCTGTTTTTCCAGTTGCTTTTTGGTGCCTGTTTTTGCCGTTATAAAATGATTTACCATATTATTAAGCGCCGACTGTATCTTTTTTGCGTCTCCGGATATGATGGCAGACGATAACCCCTCGTAGTTTTGTATCGTGCTGTTATATTTCGTCCACTGCTCTTCGGTTTTCTCTACTGTTTTTTTGTTCTTTTTTAGTTCCGCATCGAGCGTCATGACCTCCTCTTCTGCGTCCGTCAGGGCGTTTTGGTATTTTGTATAGGTAGCTGACGCATAATCCGTTTCTTCCAGCCATTTTCGTAATGTGGTGGGGTCTTTTAATTCCGCCAGCTTCTTTTCTGCCTGTCCTAATTTTTGCGTTGTCTCCTGCAAGTCTTCCTGTGATTTTCCTAAATTGTCAAACGCTTCTTTTTGGTTGTTAATCGCCTCCGTGTATGCCTGTGTATTGGCATCCAGTATAATTTTTGCTTTTTGCGTCTCTATCAGTTTTTCAAGCGCCTTTTTCTGGTCCAAATAATTTGTCGTGCCTTTTTTTGTGAGCTTCAATTCGGTTCCCAACGCCTCATTCAGGGTATTCATGATAAATTTGGCGCGGGATTGTTCGCTTTTCTTGATTTTCCCGTTTTTATCCACCAGAGTATCTAATTCGCTTTTTAATTTTTCGTAGTAGGCAAATTGGCTTTGTGTATCCGATACCGACTCATCCCTTGTCTTTTCCACGTCCTGATACGCTTTTTCTAATTTTTCTACGGCTTCTCTTGTTTGGTTGTGTTTATCAATCATTTTATCCGTTGCCGTTGCCGTCTGCTCTGTATTTTTTTTAAAATATATAACGGCTGCGGTTAGCGCCGCAAACCCCGCCACCAGCAACGCAGCAGGATTCATCATTTGTACAAGATTTAATAGCTTTTGTGCTGCCGTCGCCCCTGCCGTTGCCGCCGTTAAAGTACGCATTAGCGTTATAACCATGCGGATTGACTTAACAAAAGCAATTATTTTACTTACGGCAAATCCTACCGCTATCGCTCCGCCTACTGCCTTTATCCCCTTTGTAATCCCGTCTATGTGTTCAATCGCATATTCACAAAAGCCTTTTATGTATGGCAATGCTTTTTCTGCCAGCGGAGCAAGCAACTCCAGCTGCAATGTCCGGCCAAGCTGCTTATACTGACTGTTTACATCATCATACTTAATCTTCTTTATTTCCTCCATTGCCTTACTGCTTTTCTTTAATTCTCCGTTGGTTTCCATCAAGGCTTTTACGCCCTCTTTTCCCAAGTCCTCCCACATCGTACCAAACAAACCAACGCCTATCTGATTTTGTTTGACAGCATCTTTCATGTTAAATAGCTTATCTAGTACTTCTTTTGTTGCTTCCTTTGCCGTATCTCCTCCAGCGGCAAATTTTTTCTGCAGCTCTTCTATTGATTCCGAGCCTTTTTTTGACTCGCCGCTCATTCCTTTCAATTTGCCCTTGGCTTCCTCTAATTTTTTCGAATATTCTTTTATTTTATCCGCGTTTTTCATGCGGGTGAGTTCTTTTGTTTTTGAGTTGAAGTTTTTTTGCTCCAGTTGTGCATATTTCAGATTTTTCTCCAGTTTGGCAATCTCATCTTTTGTTTTACCTATTTCTTCTTTTGATGCGGAGGCACCATATCCCAAAAGCTCAAACGCTTCTTTTGTTGTCTTTGATGTATCCTTACTTCTGACGCCAAATTCTTTCACGGAATCTCCCAGCTTATCCACCGAAAAAGTGCCGCTTTCCGTTCCGTTACTTAAAGAATTAAAAAAATCTTCCGCGCTATATCCCATCTGCTTGTAATGCACGGAATATTCGTTGATTGTATCAAGTAAATCTCCGTTTTTATCTAATCCGTTCTGTGCGCCCTGCACAACCAGATTAAACGCCTCTTCTGCGCTTATCCCAAATTGTTCCGTAAGCATATTTACAGCCCTTATGGATTCTTTTACGTCCATATCAAAGGTATCCCGCAGCGTTATCGCATTTACAGACAGTTCTTTCAATTTATTCGGGTCTGTTTCTTTCATTTGCTGCTTGATTTCCGCCATTACATCCGATACATCCTCTAATGACTCTCCCATCCCGCTTTTATATACTTCGTCAATCACGGCGCCAAATTGCTTCATTTCTTCTTTGCTTGCTCCGGTTTTCGCCTGAAAGGAGTTATGTGCGCTCTCCAGCTCTCCGGACATTTCTTGCAGCGTATCTTTTACTTCTTTTGCTAATGCTTTCAGTCCATCCGAAATCAGATTTGCAATGGCGCCTTTCATTATCGTAAATCCGGATTCTGTTTTTCTGGCAGAGTCCTCCACGTTGTTCAGGGATTTGTCCAGTTCGTCCGCTTCCCTGTCCACTTCGGCAATTTTTTGTCTGTTTTCGCTTAACTCTCCCGATAAATCTTCGATTTGTTTTGCCAGTTTCTTCGCTTCGTCAGAATTTTTTCCAAACTGAAGAACGGCAGAAGAATATTCTCTTTTTAATCCCTCTACATCCTTTTCCTGTTTTTCAATTTCCTGCCGCAATTTCCCATAGGCAGACTCTAATTCCTGCGTACTTCCTTTTACTTCTTCTAGCTTTTGGTTGTACTTTTCTATGCCTGCTTCTGTTCTTTTTATTGCGGCCGTCTGGTTATTTATCTGAATGAGTAGTTCCTGCGCCCCTCTGGAGTTTTCCCCCTGCTCCTGTGCCACAAGTTCGTATTGTTTTTTCAGATTTTCCAGTTTTTCCTTTTCTGCGTCCAGTATTGCCGTTAATTGCTTTATTTTAGCGCTTATTCCATCTGCACTGTCGCCCCATTTATCCATTCCGGCCGTTGCCGCCTTAAATTCCGCATTTGCCATCCGGATTTGTCTTTTTGCCTCCTGCATTCCGGCTTTTAGCTCTGATATATCTACCCTAAATCTTGTTGTTGATTCGTTCCCTCTTGCCATTTATGCCACCATCCTTAAAAATCCCCAGCGGAAAACGCCGCAACCGGCCCGCTGGGGAAATGTACAAACTAAAACCAGCTTGTAGCTTGTCTACGATATACGTTTGTCTTTTTGTTGCCGTCGGCATCATAAAATTTACTATGATTGTGCAGCCGGCGAATTAAACGGAATACTTCCCCCGATGGATATTTTCGTATCTTTATCGGGTCTAAATTGCGGAATCTGTCACACAATTCGATGTCTAAAGCAAATAATGTCTCATACGCCGTCATATCGTCGCTGCACCACGTCAGTTTCCCTCGTTTTCGTCTCCCATTTCAACAAAATTTCCGCACGAATACTTGACGATTTTTATAACTACATCCCTAATTTCTTTGGCTTTACACCTCCGCAGTTCTTCTTCCGTCAACTCCGGGAATATATCCAATAACAACGGCTTTACGCATCCCAGCGCCTTTGTTATTTTTTTACCTAACTCAAAAATGATATTCCCGTCGCCCACATCAAAAAACGTCTCCAAATCAATTTTTTCTATGATGTCTTCCACCGTTCCCCAGAGGATATCGTCTTCGTCTGTCTCCAGAGTTTTTTCAATTTCTGATTTGTTTTTCCATATATTTAGCTTTAAAGACATGCTGCTCCTCCTTATTTATTCTGTTTCTGCCGTTATAATATCATCCGGCGTCTGTACGGTGGCAAAAAATTCCATTTCTGTTTTTCCGCATGTTTGTGCCGGTACTACAGTAGCATTGCCACCTTGGTTTTTATTGCTTACAAATTTTTTGTTTGTTGTTATCCCTGTGTATTTTAATGATTGTCCGTCTGCGCTGGTACCCTTATCAATTGTTTTGTGTGTTGACCCCGGCCGCGTAAACATACCTTTTAGTCTCCATACATACATATCAGTTCCGTCTGTATCTGTTGTTATATAACCAATTGCCATATACGGCACATTTGACGGCCCCTCTACCAGTGCGCCGGTTTTCTCGTCATATGTCTGCCCTGTCATTTTCGCAATTACTTTAAGCGGTATCGCCGAAACATTCACATTAACCTCATCTTCCCCTTGTACATTTAGTCCTACGGCTCCCTTGTTGTCATAGTGATGTACGTCCGTGCTGTCGCTGCTGTTTTTTGTCAATTCACTGACTCCGGCAATTTCAAAAACTTCACCGTATGTCAGTGTTTCCCTATCGTCCTGTTTTAATATCGCACCTACCAATCCCCGAATACCGCGGTATTCTACAATCTTATTTTCTTCCATTTTCTATTTCCTCCTATTACTTATTTTCTCTGTATAAAACGGTCATGCCTCTTCCTGTATGTGTTTTTTCATCTGACATTACACTGTGGCCGTTTCCCCTTATTAAAAAATTGTTACTTTCTAATTTTTCTTTTGCCTCCCGCAACTTTGTGTAGACAAGCTCTGGATTTGATGAGTAAAAATTTACGTCATAATTGTATTTTTCTGCCGTTGTCTCGTTGTCGTAATGTGCTAAATCATCCCCCTCGTTTTCCCAATAAGTAAAAAACGATTCTGGATATTGTTCCTCCGGACTCATGGAGCCTTGTAATATTACCGGCAACCCAAATGTCGCCAGTATAGCAATCAACAAATCTTCCATCGTTTCACCCTCTCATTGCTTCGGCAATTTCCCTCTGCATTATTTCCTCTTGCTTCTCTTTAATTTCTTTTTTCACAGCGGAACCGTAAATATCCCGATACAATTTCTGGTCTTTTTGCATTCTTGGCGTGCCGTACATCAAAAATACCGACGCCAGTCCGCCGTTATCGATATCAAATCCGATTTTAATGCTTGCGGTCGTTCCCTCCCACTCCACATCTGGATTATCAATAATAGCCGCTTCTGTTTTGCCGCTGCGGTGGTGCTTTTTCATGTCCTGATGCAGTTTCGGAGCGATAATCTTCGCGGACTCTTTCAGGCATTTTTCTGCTGCCTGTTCCGCTTTTCCTCCTGCCTGTTCAAGTCTCTCCATTAATTCTTCAATTCCGTCGACTGCAAGTCCAATTTTGTTTTTTCCTATTTTATGCACCCCCTTTTACGGCCCGCACCTTAAACACCAGCCACATATTCCGGTTGCCGATGTTTTCCGGCGTTCCTAAAATTTCATATGGCATTCCGTTGATGAGCAGTCGGCAGTTGCTTTTGATATCCGGCCGGTACCATGTTTCTACTGTTCCCGTATCCTCTACTACCGTTACGCCATTTGATTTTGTTTCACTTCCGCCAAACGTCCGGAATGATATGTAAATCATTTCCCCATCATCCGGATAAACTTTTTTCAGAACACCCTTGATATATTTATCCGCGGGAATTTGCAAGACTGCGGCAACATTATAGGGCGTGTCCGGTTTAAACTCTTTCACTCATTTCCCTCCTTTGATTTATAGATAAGCTGGATTGCCCGCTCTTTAAAATACGGGGATAATTTCCCGTTTCCGGCTCCATAATTCCATAAATCCGTAACGCCCCGCGCCAGTATCCCAATTGCCTTTTCTGTATCCAAAATTTCTTTTGATACGCCGGCATCTAGCAAATACTCTCTGGCCTCCCGGAGATAAACCAACAACGCTTTATCCTGATAATCGCCGCTGATATTCATGCCCTCTTTGACTGCCTGCAATTGTTCCTCTTGAGTCATATAACGTCACCCCTGTCTCTTTTTGTCACTGTTGCGTATTTGTTGATGTACTTGTCGTGGCTGCACCTTTTTTAATAATCAGTACGCCATTAGGGTCAATCAGTTTTCCGTCGCAAATCATGATATTTTTATTTTTTACCTGATTTGTATCGTTGTCTATCCACTTAACGGTTATCATTTTTAAATTGGAATTAACGGCATAATTGGACATATTGATAAATACGGCAAATACATCACCTGTCTTTGCGTTTTCATAATCCTGCAAAATTTCCTCTTCCACTGTCTCCACTTCTTTGCCCAGAAAGCGGTTGATTTCTTTTCCATCGATACCGTAATTAACACGGGCAATCGGCTGTCCGGTAGTATCTACCATACCGTTTATCGTGCCATCCCATGTACCTTGGCTCATATAAAACTGGCCGTTTCTGTATGCTTTTTTCATTTTTGCCTTTACTTTTTTATGCCATCCATCCCAAGTCATATCTTCCGGCTTCATCGTTATAATATTTTCTTTCGGTACCCGCGATTCTTTTAATATTCCCGTAGGCTGGCCGCTTCCCGAGCCGACAAATATCGCTTTTTCAATTCCTTTTATAATTGCTTCTGTCGATAACTGGACAAATTTGTTTTGGAATATTTCCAGGGTGACAACATTGGCTAACAGTGTTTGCGCAATCTTACACTCAATGCCATAATAACTAAAGGATATTTTTTCATCCGCTTTAACTTTTTTGTCGTCGCTGCTATTGCTCTCTCCTATCCAAGTGGCTTCCGGTTTTAGTGTTAAAACCGGTATTTCTACGCCCCCTTGTATGTTGGTTTTCGTTACCCTCGCCCATACATTGCCGTAAGTTTCCATTTTCTCGACAATTTTGTTCATCAGTGTCGTAGGGATAACGGCGCTTGTATCTGTCGTTGTTGTCACCTCATTCGCCCGCAATTGCGGCACCTCTGCCCTGAGGTTTTCCGGTATCGGAGTCCCCCTGCACACAAATTCCATAAATGCGGTTCTGTACTCTTTCGTATCCGTCGGTTCGATTTCTTCGCTATTTGTATTAATTGATTGCTGCCGGAATGCGCCCACAATCTGGCCGCCTCGGACTTCTGCGCCGCTTGGTACGTCCTGATTTATACTTCTTCCCTCTTTTTCGCCAGCTTCTTCCTGACCTGTCTCGCCCTGACCCTCTTCGTTTTCCTCCAGTGCTGACAATTCGTCAGCGATATCTCGTAGTTCGTCGGCAATATCCTGCAATTGTTCGTGTATTGCTCGTACCTCATTTACGTCTTCTGATTCGTTGGAGCGTTTTACTAATTCCGCCCGCTTTTCCTCATATCTTTTCTGTTTCCGTTTCAAAATATCTTTTCTGTTCATTTTAAAATCCTCCTAATATTTTGTTCTTTTCTTTCCATAATTCTAATTGCCTTTTGTCCTGCTGCCTTTCGCTTTCCAGCGTTCCGGCGTCGGCTCTTGCAGTCTCCACCGCCTTTTTGGCGTTGTCCAACGCCTCTTTATTTCTTGCCGTAATTTCCGTATCCTTATACGCCGGAAATGTCACCGCGGATACTTCGATTACGGTTGAAATTGCTATTACAAATCGTTTCGGGTAGTCCTTATCCAAATCCTCCCAGTGTTCCTTTTCTATCTTAAACAAAAAGCTCATTCCTGTTATGTCGCCACGCTTAACGGCACTATACAACGCTTTTGCCTCTGCATTGTTTTCCGTGTCTAAATTCACGCGGATTGATAACCCTTGTTTATCAACGACTAACTGCATGGTCGAGTTTTCGTTGTTTCGTCTTGACCTCGCTAACGGGATTTTACTTACATCGTGATTCACTAAAAATCGTACGTCTTCTAAATCCGCTTTATCCAATGCCCCGGCGCAGATAGTTTCCTCAAACATTCCTCCGATGTCTGTTGGTTTGTCGTATACGATGGGCCGCCCCTCTATGTAGTCGCCGTGCTTCTCGTTGTGTTCTGCTCTTATCTCAAACAGGTATCCTCTATTCTCCAGTTCTTTTTTCAACTTACCTTTTCCCCTCCTTTTTTCATTTGATACTGTCCGGCTATATTTACATTTGCATAATTTAGCGATTGTACTCTTACGCCCTCCAGCTCTTTGAGTGGCCGTAGTCCAAAAAACTTTCTTTTTTCATTTTCAAACAACGAGCCGCTGTCTCCTAACAACCGCACCATTTCTAATGTTTGGTCAACACTCATAAAAATTAAATCTTTCGGAAAAAATATGACTTCATTTCCAAATTCCTTTTCTTCTGGAAGAAAAAGCGTTTTTGTGAATGCTTCCGTATATTTATTAACTAATGGTTCGATTGCTTTCTGATAAAATGCCTCATATTGTTCTTTTGTGTAATCTCCGGTCAATATAGGTAATGAGATACCAAAAAAACGCAATATTTTTTCGTCGATAAATTTCAACGTTTCCGAATCTACAAGTTTTATATCACGCGGTAGCTTTGTATATGTACTTTTCATATCCATTGGTAAAATCCCGCTTTTGGATTCTTGTAATTTTTTCTCAAATTCTCTTATTTCTTTTTTTACGTCGTCTTCTACTATGATTGACCCTACTTGCAAAATACCATTGATATTAAAAGATGTTTTCATTGCCATGGAAATCCCTTTTAACAAGTCACTATTTAACTGTAATGTCTGGAGTAGCGCCGCATTATCCGGCTGTCCGCTCTCATTTCCTCCCATATATTCACTTACTGCAAAATTTTTTCGTATATGGATAACGTCTGCGTATGGCAGCGTAGTTTCAAAGTTATTAGCAAACAAAAATTTTACAAACAATGTGCCTCTTGCGTCCTCAATGAAATCAACCTGAAGCGGCTGAATGGGATACAAGGCCATATATTTTCTTTTTATTTTCTTGCTTTCTTTCCATTGTTTAAATACCGGTACGATAAATGCATTATGATTCAACATAAGCTGCCATGTCACTTTCTCCAGAAAGTCCGTCTTTGTCATTAACGGATTAGGATTATTCAAAATCCCCTGCAAGCTGTCTTGTCCTATAACCGGTATTAAATCATCCCCATTTTTTTTGATATGTGTTGGCTGCAATTTGCTCATTTCCGTGACTATGCACGTTACTGCCTGTTGCACAACATCCGATGCGTAGATATTTTGTCCAAACTGCGAAAATACCGGAACATTCCCGCTTAGTGTATCCGCATAAACCATACCTTTTTTTAAAAAAGCCTTTTTTAACGTATCCTTTATCCAACCCACGGTCTCACTTCCTTTCCGCTTTTTTTCTAAACTCGGAACGGTATCTTCTGTACATTTCATACAAAATTATTAATGATACGGCTCCGTCAATCTTTTCCGATGTCTTGGTTCTGACACACAAGTAGTTTCCTTTTTCATCTATTTTGACTGACGAATTTTTCAGACACCACCGGTCTACCGGATTTTCATTATAGTTAATGATTTGACTTTTAAAATCTGCTTCACACAATTTTATTGCGCCGGATAACGTCTGCGCATTTTGCAATATCATTACAAGCTCTTCTGTTTCTTTTGTCGCTCCGTACTCCCCCATACGTCTAATAAAATCCCGCGAAAATTTTTGGTCGTATCCACACCTGAGTAACAGGATATTATATTTTTTATATAACTCCTTAAAAAACCAATCTGCCACAACGGATGCATCTACATCGTTCCCCTCTAAAATTTCTATGTATCCTTGTTTTGCCCACTCCAGATAATTAGCTCCGGCATTCTTATCGTCCGATTTTTTCAATTTTCCTTCCGGAATAAAATATTTGCCGTATATATACTTTGTTTTGTCTCCCGGTTTCATCAACAAAATTTTCGCCGAAGTCAAATCAGTTGTTTCTGCTAAATCTACCGCACCCAAACAATAGCTGCCACGAAAATCTTCTATATCAAATTTTGCTTCATAGGTATAATCTTCCCTATTCAGCCACGCCTGAACACTGTTTTGCTTTATGTTAAAATCTTTTGACAAAATGAATATCCGTTCTGCCTTTGATGTTTTTGCTTTCTCAACCTGCTCCTCCAGATAGGATTGCTTTTTTATAATCCCCAGTGTCGGATTGCTTTTCATCCATGATTTTGGATTTGTAAATATTTCTTGTTCGCTGTCCTGTGTGTAAAACCATGGCAGCATTCTTTTTCCGGCCATGGTATCATCTTCTTTGTTGATTATTTTTCTTCCGGCTGCCAGTTCTTCATCAAGGTAGCCCTCAAAGACAAATCCCTCTGTCGTAATTTCAAAAAATTTAGGATTATCTTTGAGACTTTGCGACTGCTCGATTGATTTTGCTATCGTATTGGTAATCATTTCATGTACTTCATCAATAATTGCAAAATCGATGTTTCTTCCCTCTTTGTTTCTTGTTCTTTCTGATAACTTAAAAATCTTTGAATTATTGGTTTTGTTGATAATAAATCTCTGGTTTCTTTTTGTGTCTTTGTCGTCAGGGTCTATTAGTTTTCTCATGGTGTCTATTGCGTCATATGTAATGGACGCTTGGTTATCGTCGTTTGACGCACATACTAAATCGGACCCTTCATTTCCAACAACCAGCTCGGACAAACCAATTGCCGAGCAAGTCTCACTCTTTGCATTTTTACGGGCAATCAGTAAAAGGATTTTTTTAAACCGGTCAATTACCATCCCTAAATCTTTACTCTCCACCGCCATCTTAAAGGAGTAAACCGCCTCAATAAATGCTTTTTGCCAAAGCATCAGCCTCATCGGCTTGTTGTAATACGGTGATTTTGTCAAACGTACACAACGCTCCATAAAATCCATCCGCAGGTTAGCATCATCCGTATCGTAAAAATATGTATCGTCGTTAAAGTCCTCTGCCAGATTATCAAGTTCCATGATTAATTCTTGTCCGGCAATAATTTCTCCGCATTTTATCCGCTCACGGTACTCCAGCAAAAAAGAATTATCCGGCGTCCATATTTTTCTGTTTTTGATTAGCATATTCTTTCACCCACTTTCTCAACGGAGTTTCTTCGTCATCCATTTCAATCCCTGTTATGCTGGCAAATAACTTTAAGCACGCATTGTATTGCTGCAAAAGTTCTTTATATATTTTCCCGGCCGGTAAAAGCTTCTGCTTTTCCCTGATTTGCGGGTGTACTTTGTAAAATGGTAATTTCTTTATTTCCTCCAGTTGTGTTTCCAAAAATACTAATTCATCTACCAGTTGCAAAACCTGTGTTTTATCGTCTCCACATAAGGACAGTAACTTTTCTTTTCTTCTATTCTTCATTTTCCTGCGCCTCGCCCAATACCGTTGGCGTATCTCCCCATATAGCAAACACCGCCTCAACGACTTCTTTTGGTTCTTCCCTTGCCAGTTCTGTTCTTCCCGCCGCCGAATTGCTATAACCCTTCCTGTGGTTTTTGCCAACCTGAACCGTCTCACCCTCATACTGCATATATTTTTGTGTTACAATACTGACGCTTTCTTCTGTCAGCATATCTACTATCTTTTTTAGCTGCATAGTCCGCCCTCCGCTTAAATAGCATACATAATGGTTACATAATAAGTCGTCAGCTCACTGTTACTATGCGAAAATGCCTTTGACCCAAAATAAACAGAGCCTATCGCGCCTACCTCGCACCCATCAGTTTTTTTACCGTTATATATCTCCTGCAATGTTGCTAATATAAAATGCTTCATTACAAACGGCGTTGAGGCTTTACTTATGTATATACCATAATCTCCATCTTTGGCCCCCGGAGCAACTTTACACCTTGCAACAACAATATTTCCTATTTTGGTATACTCTCCGTTTGTGAGCATAAATTGTGTTGGGTCTGCCGTGTAACCATGTTTTGGTGTCCAAGTACCCTCTTCATAACCACTAAATGAGTTATTTGTTGTTCCTTTTTTGGCAAATACATCCGAAATCCGTGTGGCAAAATTTTGAAATTGTGTCTGCAAATACTGTTTCGAAACAAAACCCATTTGTTCACCCCTCAAACAAAGTATTTAGAAAAATCAATATTTCCCGTGTCCTGTGCTGGTACTGACAAAATATCTTTTAATACACTTGCTGCCATTATTTTCATCGTTCCCGGGGTACTGCTTGTTCCGTATTGATGCACCAAAATTGAACCTCCATTAGTAAAATCACTCTTTGCCATATTGGCCGAACTAAATACGACATTCTGCTTTGTTACTCCTTGCTCCGTCGGCCGCTGGTCCTTAAGGCCTTTTACAAACTTTGTCGCATCTGCCGTGTTATTTATATTGCTTATCTCTGCTTTTTTGGCAAATACATTGCTTATCCGGTCAGCAAAATTCTGGAATTGTGTCGTTAAATACTCTTTTGAGATATATCCCATATTCCGCTCCTCCTATAACATATTTGAAAAATCTATATTCTCTTTTTCTTCCCGCTGGCTAAACCGTTCCCACGCTCCGTTGATTAGTACATATTCTTCGTAAACATCTTCTTTATCTTCTGATTTTTTTGCCAGAAAATAGATGGTATTGGCATCTGCCTCCGACTTATCCGGCAATTTGGAAACAACTTTCTTTTTCAACTCTCCGTCTCCTGTCTGGTTCCTGATTTTTAGGTTTCCCTCGCATACAATTATGCGGTCTGTCCTTTTTGTCAGTTTCAAATTGCTAAACGCTTTTTCGTCTCCTATGATGTGGATTTCTCTTCCACTTCCCCGTATATGCATGATATGTCCATCAAAACAATAGTTCGCCGGAATTTTATATTCATACTCTGCGGCTTCCTTTTTCAGATTTATTCTTCCAAAATAGAGTCCGCCATGATACAACTCAATTTTTGTTCCGGTTTTATAGTTTTCAAATATCAAAATGACTGCGTTTTCCCCGTCGTCATAGGATACAATCGGGAAAAAATCGGATTCCACATTAATCCGGATGTAATTTTTCAATATCTTTCCCCTTTCCCAAAATTTGAAAACTGAAAAATCTCAAAATTTCCTTTTTTGCGAGAGACGTAATCTGCTCTACAGTTCTCCTATGGCTTGTGTTCCGGCAAAAGTGGGGGGGGTATATCGCTCAAACCATTGTTCGATATACCGTTTCCATTCTTTTTTGTCTCTTCCGTCCTCTTCCATGTCCAACCGTTGTAGACAAACATCCCTGCTCGTATCAATAAATATTTCTTCTGCTTCGAGTAACGATAACAGTCTTTCCCGTTCGGAAGAAAGCGGATATCCTCCAATTATGTATGCATTTAACCATTTCCCGCGCCGGTACCTGACCGATTCTAAAATACAATCTCGTACCCCAAATACAACGGCGTTAAGTCTTGCCGGTTTTATATAGCGCGGCAACCCGCTCACACACTCCCATATGGAGTCTATATCAAGTACTATATCCCCATTATTCATCGCTTCTTTTACATAGGTGCTCTTTCCCGCTAATGGAGGACCATACACAATAAAAACTTTCTGTTGTTGCTGTTGCAACTTATTATGTATCAGGTTGTGGCACCGGTGATGTACAAGCATAATCTTGTCCGGATTGAGTGATATCGTTACATCATTGACGTTTTCTTCCGTCAGTGGTACTTTGTGATGTCCAATGCAATCATATGCATATACAATCGGTTTTCCGCAATGCTGACAAATCAACTCTCCAGACGCCGTAAGCCGCTCCGTTTTGATTATTTGCAGCAGTTTTCTCCAGTCTTTGGATTTATAAAATGTGGCTAATGTTCTCACCAGTCTTCCTCCTTTTTAAATGCTCCCTGCACCTTTGCTAGTAACTCGGATGCCCTTAACCGGTCTCTCGGCTTAATTCCTTTGTCATTCATTATCGTTGTCCAAAATGTTTGTATTTCCTCAATTGACGCTATTTCCCCCTGTTGTGTTATAACGCTTTGTAGATACTCCATATATTCTTGGACGTCTTTTCTTGCCACTATTTTATAGGCATTTCCACGCGCATATGACTTTGAGTAACCTGCCATAATGCACGCTTTTTCAGCATTTCCGGCAGCTTTCCCGATATAATTTGCTGCCACTAATTTGTACTGGGGTTTGATATCTGGTTTGTCTCTCGCCATATCATCCCCCCTTTGATTTGCTCTGCTGCCCCTTTTGTCTTTATTTTCCTATTCCTTTGGCAACTAATCCGGCAAGCTTCTTTCTTTTTGCCAGTCCTTTCCCTTTTTTATAATCTGACTTATTCGTACAAAAGAACGTCTCCAAAATGAGCGCCGTCGGCTTTGTGCTGTTGAGCATGTACAAATCATTGCGTCTTTTAATGCCACGATTCGTAAATACCGTAGATAACTGCTTCTGTATCTTCTGTGCATATTTCTTTCCGGCATCAGATTTATAAAGAACCTCCGTACCTTTGGCATTTACCGAAGCAGCGTTTAAATGCAATTCGATAATTAGGTCGTATCCTCCCGAATTAACCAAATTCAATTTATAACTCTTCTCCTGCGCTGCCGATGTAAACTTCTTTTCCGGACAAATAATTCTTTTGACTTTATGCCCGTTCGCTTTTAGCGCCGATACAAGCTGCTTTGAAAAAGCACGATTCCATTTATATTCATTACATCCTCCATATCTTTTTCCGTCCGCACTTGTATATGACCCGTTTTTCAGTAGTGAGTGTCCTACTATTACTGCTATTTTCAACTCATTTCCCTCCTTGCGTTTTCTTTTTCTAAATCATCTATTCTATGGTCTGCTACTTTTTGTTTTGCTTCAATTACTGGTATCCGCTCTGCAAAGTTGTTGTGTTTGTCTACCTTTTTTTCTAACTGCTCAATCCGGTAGCTCATCAGCCTCATGCCACCAAAGGAGCCTAAAAGAGTACCGGTCAGACTCATCGCCGCAACAATAATTGTATCTCTCATATATCCCCCTTATTTTTTAGCTGTTTATAAATCTGATTTGCATACACCGACATCCCCGCGCATAAAATCCCTTGACAAATGCCAGAATAAACAGAACTATAGGACCATCCCTGCATCCCCAGCACGTATAGGCAGCTTAATGCAATTCCGGCAATCCCTATCAGGAGCGGGATATAGTTATCCGGTACAATCTTTATTTTTTTTAGTCCAACCCCGACAAAATAAAGAACAAAAACCAATATAATCAGCTCTTTTTGTATGTATCCGGTAATTTGACTCATCTCATCACCCCCTCAATTTTTTATTGATTTTATCTTAATATTTAGATACCATGCACGCAAGGGCGCACATGTGGCGCAGATGTGGCACGCAAATTAAAAAAGGCGCCCCATTAGACGCCTAAAATATCAGTTTATCTATGTACTCATCCGAAAACAAAAGTACCGTTAATTGGGATAGCAGACGTTTTTTGTTGCGTGATATCGTTGTCGGATTAACGTCCATCTGCTCCGCTGCGTATTCCCTCGATTTGCCGTCAAAGTACATAATTGGTATAATTTGGTAATACGGGTCCTGCTTCATTGTTTCTAGTGCTTTGTCAACGTTTGTTACTAATGCTGCTGCCTTACTGCTGCCGGCCTTTTTTAACATATTGTAGCTTAGTAGTATTTGTACTGTCTTTTCGTATGGTGACAAATCATCGTCTTTAATCAGTTTTGCCATTTTTAATTTGATAACCGTACTGTCTACCGTCTTTTGTATAATCTCATTTACGTCCACGCAGTTCCCTCCCATCAATATAATACTTTTAATGTTTTCGGCCAGTCCGTATATTTTAATGCCTCCTCTTTTTCCCGGTCTTTCTTTTCATCAAATTTATCTAAAATTCCTCTTGCACACGCTACCCACAATTCACAGCAATTATTTTTCCAGTATAGCGCATCGCTCATCTTCGCTTCTGGAATTATTGATATTGGTGCATCTGGCTCCATTTCTATTTTTTTGTCAATATGTTTACTGCTGACAAGATTATCCACCTGCGCTGGTACGATAAATATTTTTTTATCTTCTTCCTGCCACACCCGACACATATTTTCCGTTCCCTCCAAAAACAAGCACGTCGGCATCGGCGAAACTATGCTGTCCGGAACAGACTGTACATATTCTTCATCCGCCATCTTTCTCCATCTTGCATTAAATTCTCCATAATTTTTTTCTTCCGATACGCTTACTGTAAACTTCTTCCCAATCTGGGGAAAATCAGAGATAAATTCGATTACTGCTGCCCTGTCCTTGGCCGGAAATGCATCCGCCCGTACTCTTATGCACCACCAGTCGCCCGCAATCACGTATTTTTGTCTCAATCTTGCTACGCTTACCCCTCCGCCGGCATATGCATTCTTTATCATTTTTTTCAGTATGCTAGTGTTGATAAACATAATTATCATCCCCCTTTTGATTTTATTATGATTGTTCATTCT
This sequence comes from uncultured Eubacterium sp., assembly GCA_910577295.1. Taxonomy (GTDB): domain Bacteria; phylum Bacillota; class Clostridia; order Lachnospirales; family Lachnospiraceae; genus Eubacterium_F. Next base: position 40,465 of record CAJTLS010000003.1, on the reverse strand, counting down.
TTTTATTTACAAGACATGCTAACTCGTTGTATGTAAAACATTCCCGGAATCTGCCATTTACTAAACATAGAGCATGCCTTGGATACAACTTTTTTACTATTGCTTTTTTGACTCTTTTTTGTCGGTTTACTTTGTCTATTTTAACAATTTCAAATGTTTGTCCTACTTTGATGCCTAATTTCTTGTGGTTCATATTTTTTGCTAACAGTTGCATTTTTCCATCCCCTCTCTTTCTCTCCAAATTTCCGCACCTATTCAGACCAATCGATAGCTTGCCCGCATGAAAGGCAATATGGTAATCCGCATTTCTTATCTTTAAGTCGTGACGTATATTTTCCCCATTTATACATCAAAACATTGTTGCAAACAGGACACGCATAATACTTATCCTCATATTCAACGGGTTTCTTTCCCCTCTGCCTTTCTCTTGCCTCCTGACATTCCTCAACAGTGCCGATTTTATGATACAAAATCCATTCTTCAGCGATTTTTGCAAGTTCAAATACCGCTTCTTCCTTATTTAAAATATCCATGCAACCCCGACATTCCTCAACAGTGCCGATTTCCCGATATTTCTGTACTTCTTTTAATGCTTCAATTGCCACATCCCACGCCTTTATTACTTCGCTTGGATATGCTCTATACATTCTTTTTAGTGTTTTTAACCAACTAATTGCTTCACTTTCCGTCATTCTTCTCCTCCATTTCTGCCAACACCCGCTCTGCCTCTTGTTGTGTGAGGAAAACGGTTTTTCCAAAATCCTCCACGCTGTCAAATGTCGTCCATACATTTTCTTTATTGCATACAGTGATTTTAGGAATCATCATGTGTCCAAGAGTGATATTATCAACAGTTCCATTGTCAACAAACGGCACTTCAATCTTTTTTCTTCCTTGCTTTTCTACTTTTTCTGAAATATACCAAACATCATCGCCCACCACACAAGGCAGTTTCAGCAGTTTTCCTTGTTCCTCTAAATCCTCGTATTCTGCCAGTTTTTCAAATAATTCTCTTACTCCTATTTTGTGCCTTTTGATATATTTAGAAACAATATCATCCGAAAAATCTATGCTCTTGCCTATTCTCTTAGTCAGTCTCTTCATTCCTCATATCCTCCAATCTCCATATCTTAAATCCACAATTAGGACAATATTTGTAGTGCGGGCTGTTTTCCAAATCAAATCCGCAATTTCCGCAATCCTTTCTCTCTATTGAGTTATTTATAAAATTTGGTGTTTGAATTTCATGTATTGTTAATATAAAATACTCTTTCCCTTTCTCTGCTCCCCATTCTTCCTTTCCTGTGCCGACTGACAGCGTACACTTTACAACGAATGAGGGAGAATTTTCACTGTAGCCATTGCGTAAACAAATATAAAATTTATGTCTATTTGTTTCATACTTTAATCTTTCTAAAAATTCCCTGCTGGAAAGGTGCCTTTTATCATAAGATATGTCTCTAAATCTTGATATGTAATACGGCTTAATATCCCGATACTCCTCTCTCTTTTCTCCAGATACTATCATGTCAAACCACTTTCTTTTGATTTGTAAAATTAGCATTGTCCTATTCATCCTCCTTTTTCTGATTTGTTCTCTTGGATGCCTAATCACCCAAATATTTTTTGATTTCCTCCGCACAATACTTGTCCATGTAGTAATCCCTATTCGGTATGCCGATTTTCAGATTTCCATGTACATTGAGCCATTCCAGAACAAACCAATAGCCAAGTCCGTCTTTACTCGGTTGCCACATTCCACTTTCGGAAAACTCGCCTCCACGCATGACATAATCGCACAGCTTTGGCTCTTGCTCGGACAGCCTTGTTATTCGTTCTAAATCCTGCCGAATACCAAAAAGGCAAAACACGCACCCAGTCCTCTTACAACCTGTTGTTTCGTACTGGCAATCCCGATAATCGCCCAAATAGTCATTTATGTTCATCTGTCCGTCAACACCATCATTTTTCACAACCACTTGACCGTACACGTCTGCAATGGTAAGGTTGTATGTATGTATGTATGTGAGAACATCTTGCTCTGTCCAAAAAGACATGGGATTGGATGATTGCTGTTTCTTGTCATCCCAAGCATTACAACCATATTTTAGCCACCGTTGCCTCCTTAGTCTGCTTTCTTCTGCCATTGTCGCAAGTATGATTTTCTTCTTTGTTTTTCTCTCATAACTCCTTGCAGGATTTTTTTTCATTGTTTTGCAACACCTATCAGAAATGTTAAATGGTGCGTCGAGCAGAAATTTGTATGCAGACACATCAAACTGGCTTTTTGTGCCATCTTCAAGCGGTGCATAATGCCCTTTGCCTAATATCCTATCAATGCGGAACTGATATGAACCATCACCACGCTTTAATCCGATTCGTGCCTCTTGAACCACTTGTGACACTTCTTTCCCGATAATCGGATACCCATACTTGATAATCACATCACGGAAATTCATTTTCGGTCTAAGTTCCGTCACATTCTCTTTTGACAATGCAAACTGTCTGACAGACGGATATTCAAGTCCTGTATTAACAAATACCGCTTCAATGTTTGGATAATCTTTTCTGACTATATCAAGCAAAACCGTACTGTCTTTTCCACCCGAAAAACTGACATATACACCATCTTCGCCAAATTCATCAATCCATTCCCTTATACGTTGCCTTGTCATTTGGATTTTGGCTTGTATGGGTAAGGACTGCATTTGTTTTAGTTGCCATGTCTTGCGATATGTCATTTTGCTTACCTCCTCCCACGTCTGCTTATAAATAATCTTTCAGCACATCTTCAAGCATTTCTCTATCATAGTTTCTTCCCACTCTGCCTTTTCATTGCCTCCCGACATTCCTCGACTGTGCCGATTGCCCGGTATTGCTGGAGTTTCTTAATAGCTTCAATACCTACAAAAGCAGCTTGTCCTAATGGTGTACATAATGTCGTGTCTCCTAATATTCTTATCGCTTCATTCTCTTTCATTCTGCTGCCTCCTCCTTTTTATACATTTCATTTGTTCCGTCCAAAATGCTTTTTTCTTCCTCCGTCGCAAAGTACCACCCATACGGCTCCAGCGCCTTATACCCTTGCAGCAAAGCTTCCCCTCTCTCCTGATTAAATTCTGATTTATAATTAATCAGCTCGGTTATTTGCGTCATTTCTGTATGCATAAAAATCAACATCTGATGGGATAATGTACCGATTTTATCTATTTTTTCCTGCGCCGCCTTTTTTTCCTCATCCGTTGCCTTATATTCATCTTTTTCAATAAAAAATCGTATCAATCTCCTCTTAAAAAGGCATGTATCCATCTGTAACATTGCCTGCCATATTAAATTTATCTCCCCCGTCTCGTCTTTTACTTTGTCTGCTTTCCCTGCGATAATATCCTCAATCAGTCTCTTTCTTCTGGCTGTGCTTTCTGCTAGGATATTTTTGATTTTCTTCTTCTTAGCTTTTAACTCTTGTTCTTGCTTCTCGTATGGTGACAACTCCTTTTTTCCTTTTCTTGTTTTTGTTATTACATTCAAATATCCGTAGCTTCTCACGTAAAATTTTTGTTCTTCTGTTTTTTTCAGTCGTATTGATTTAGGCGGTTTTTCATCCAAACTGTATCTTTGTATTGTATCCCACTCTGAAGCATCCCAATAGTTCTTCTTTGCCTCTTTCGGCGCTTTTTTTACTCCTTTTTCTTCCAGCATCTTTCGGATAGTCTTTTCCCTTTCGTCTCTCTTCTCCTCTGCTGCTGCGCTTTTGGCTCTGCTTGCTAAATTTTGCGAATTAAAAGCCTCCCGCAGAATTTTATTCCGTGTCCGGATATTTTTTACTTTTTCCAATTCGTACAAATCCTTTAGTGACAATTGGAAGTTTTCATCCTGCTCCTTTTTCTTTAACTCTTTTTGATTTAGCTTGGCTATATTTAACCGGTGATGTACGGTTGTTTTGCTAAAGCCTGTCTTTTCCGCTATTTCCTCTTCGCTTTGTCCTAAATCAATCATCATCTGGAATCCGTTTGCCTGCTCCCATATTGTCAGGTCGTTCCGCTGCATATTTTCCTCAAGCATAACGGCCACTTGTTCTTTCTTGCTCATTCCGGTTACGACTTTGCATGGTAACTCTTCGATTCCTGCCTGCTTTGCCGCTGCGCACCGTCTATGTCCGATAATCAGCGTATACCCGCTTTCAAGCCATTCCCCACTGTGGATGGTGTTCATTTTATTCCTTAGTTCCTCCGTAGGTTTTTCTTTGTATTCTTTCTCCATTTCCAACCATTCATCGCCAGTAATAAAATGCCCCTTAATAACTGTCAGATTTTGCATTATTCCTTTCTTTTTGATTGAGTCCGCCAACTCCGACAAATCACCCAAATCCTTTCGCGGGTTGTCCGGATGAGGGTAGATATCTTCAATTTTGATATTCACTGTATTGTTTTGGTTCATATTCTTTTCCTCCTTTTACTGTTTTCCAGCCGTCTTGTACTATTTGGGGTTTGCATTCCTGTTCTGTATATCCGGCTCCTCCGCACAAATTACATGCGTATTTTCCATTTAAAAACCACCCTTGCCCGGTATGCCCCCTACCTTTACATTTGGGGCACTTATACGCCTCTTTATATCCCAACTCGCTCGGCTTTACGTCTCCACATATTCCAAAATACCTTAGGGCGACAACTTTTTTAGGGTACAAATATGTATAATCCTCTTTATATCCCAACTCGCTCGGCTTTATATCTCCAAATATTCCCAGATACCTTAGCGCAACAATCTTTTCATCCATTTTCATCCCTCCAGACTTCTACTTTAATTTTGACTTCACATTTTTATTGTCTGTCCGCCTATGGTGACGCCCTCCCCTCCCTGTTCGTTTTTACCAATATGTATCTCAAAAAACTGTATCCGCTAAATTCGCTTATCCCTGCCCTTACTGTATCTTTATCCAGATAGTAACCTTTCTTTTCCCTCGGCTCCTCCCTAAAATACCCTCTATCTCTTACAATCCTTATCTTTGTCTCCGGCCGGCGCAAATTATTTTTACTTCTCGTGTACCCTCTTCCGGTACCGCCTTTTTTGCGAAAAGAAAATATGTACTTTGCGAAATACTCCGCTAGTCTTGAGTACTGCCCCGTATCATCCAAAGGCCGTATATCAACCCGACCAGCCGGCCATGATTTGGTTATCCAGTCAACCGGTATCTGTTGTATGACTAAATGATGATGCAGCGCCCCCCTTGTTCCGACCTCTGTTACCATGATGTATTTCACGTTCTGCCGTTTTTTCCGGTTGACACATTTTATAAACCGGCTCCGGTCTTTCTGCGCTTCTTTTATATCTTCCGGCCGGTGGTGTTTGTCATAGGTCAGTGTCACATGGTAATCCCCACCCTTAAAGTTCTCATTCATCAGGATTGTCATTTCTCTCGCTGCTTTTCTTATATTTACTTTCAACTGTGCTTCTGTTGTTTTTTTGCTCTTTTCTGCACGTTTCATCCCTTTTGGATGGATATGCGTGGTATATGTCCGTTCATATAATACGCTGCGCCCCGCCCTTGTTATTTTTTCGATGTATGGCATATCGTTCTCCTTGTCCTTAAAATAATATCCTTATCAAGCGTAAAAACGTTGATTTTTCCCATATTTTCGCTTGTTTTTTCGTGAACGATATGTTATACTAATTATAGGTTTGGTGTATAACATATCATCATTTGAGGACTCGGCTTTACGCCGGGTTCTCTTTTTTTTCGCTTGCCGGAGCGCAGCGCATTTCCCCGCCGCACTTACTACATATGCTTATAGGGGTAATGCTCCAGTACTGATGTCCGTTGACGCACCGGCATTTGTAAAAAGGGTCAATTATCCTTGTAACCCCGTCACTGTAAAATTTCTGCCTTTGTTTCTTCATTTCCACCCTCCGTATAATCAAGCATTTTCTGGATATCCGTTCCCATCTGACAGATTTTTTCCCTGTTTCTCATAAATTCTTTGCGGCTGTATATCTGTGTCTTATTTTTTTCTACTGTAACGGCCAGTACGTTTGTATTTCCCTGCATGCAGACATACACATTTATTCCGTCACAATCATTCAGCATTGCCGCCTTTTCCATAATTTTCCCATAAATATCCGCGTTCCCCATTTTCCTCATCCTTTCCATAATTTTTTCCAATTTACCAGTATAAAGATTGCCAGCCATACCGCCGACACCGTAAATAAAATTGTTTCTTGTCGCCTTGCACTAAATCCCCTTGCCGTCAAAACACATATAAAGACTGCTGCCACGGATGTTAAACAAACAATATCGTTTCGATGTTTCCAGACAAACTTTCTCACTCTTATTCCCCCTCGGTCTCTGGAAGCCGGACAGCTTGTCCACTCCTGCCGGACAGTTTTCCCCATCCAAAACCAGATTGTCTTGTCCTACTGCTGCCCACTTTCCTCACATTTTTCATATCCCAATCTTTTCGCAAAAGTAATAAAAAGCCTTTCCCGTATTTCTTGTAGTTCATCTTCCGGAATTTTTTCCTGCTCTACATATTTTCCGTTTATGTAAATCATGTTTTTTACTGCCAAAAAAATCACCTCATCATATCCTACGCTACTGCTGCCTGTCCTGACCCTGTTCAAAATGCATTTCCATCAAATCCGCAATGGCAATATATTCTTTTGCAAATTTGTTTTCTCCGTGCGTTTCTTTCACTTTTTTTCTAAATTCTTCAATCGTTCCTGCAAAACATCCGCAGGTTACTTCTATTTTTTTATCCTCGCACCTATAAAATGTAGTCGTTCTGTTTTCCAAGCCAAACCCACTTATTGTCGTATAATCTTCATGTTTATTAATTCTTGCATTTCCACCTATTACGGCATTTTCACGCACCCACGCGTTTTCTCTCACCACGGCATTTTCACGCACCCGCGCGTTTCCGCTCACCACGGCATTTTCACGCACCCGCGCATTTCCTCTCACCACGGCATTTTCACGCACCCACGCGTTTCCGCTCACCACGGCATTTTCACGCACCCGCGCGTTTTCTCTCACCACGGCATTTTCATCCACCCGCGCGTTTTCGCTTACTATGGCATTTCCATCCACCCGCACATTTCCGCTCACTATGGCATTTTCATCCACCCGCGCGTTTCCGCTCACTATGGCATTTCCATCCACCCGCGCGTTTTCTCTCACCACGGCATTTTCATCCACCCGCGCGTTTCCGCTTACTATGGCATTTCCATCCACCCACGCGTTTTCTCTCACCACGGCATTTTCATACACCCACGCGTTTCCGCTCACCATGGCATTTTCATACACTCGCGCATTTCCGCTCACTATGGCATTTTCATACACCCACGCATTTCCGCTATTTGATAAATTTTCCTCTTTTTCGATAAATCCTCCTAACTTCCCTTTTTTTATAAAATCAAAGTCTTTTATTGCTCTAATCTGATATACTTTTATGTCCTTTACAATTTTGTAATTGTCTGTTAATTCATATTTTCCCATCGTCTGCCTCCCTTTCGTTTTTACTTCTGCTACATTAACATCGTTTGCATTATACAAATCCGCCGTATGATGGATGCCTAATTCCTGTTCGAGTAGTTGTAACCGTTTACAAATAAGTTCTTTTATCTTATTTTTCTCTATCTCTATCCCCCCTTTCCTCCTGCTAAATAAAACTCCCTGTTATCATTTCACTTTTTTGCTTTGATTAAATCTTACAATGTTGGCATCGATGATATTATGCTTTGGTGTATGCGACAAATAGGGCTAATATAGATACTATTAGCGGAATCCATTCTCTAATCATTCCTATCCCTCCTCACTGCATTCTGAATATACACTTGTCTTCTACTTCAAAAATGATGTTAATTTTGTTTTGCTCTGCTAATTTAAAGGCCTTTCCATTGCTAATTTCTGTAACTTTTTTTGTGCTTCCCTTAATACTTCTTTCGCACTTCTATAAGACATTTTTTCTTCTCTTAGTAATTCAACAAATTCTTCTGCCATTTGATTAATTTTCAATTTATTGTCTTCCTTTCTATTTTCCGCCTGTTCCAGTATGATTTTTTTTAATTCCTCTCTATTCATTTCCTTTCTCCCCTCATTTGATAGTTTTCTTACTTCGATTTCTTCATTATGGAGGTACTCAATCATATCCTGATAAAACTCCTGATTCGCAAACTTGCTCCATTCTTCGCTTGACAAATAAATTGTCAGTGCTTGTGCATATTCCCTATTATCTGCATACCAGATAGTTTCTTCATATGCCCCCATGTCCTGAACTACTGGATGATTGGGGCTTTCTGGTCGTATTGGCACCTCCACAGGTTGCTTTCTTATTCTCCTAAACAAACTCACTCCTATCCCTCCTTTCTCCCTGCAATTCCCTTTGTAACTCCCTGTGCAAATCCCTTTGCAAAATTCTCTTTTTCCCCTTGCTCTCCCTGCTGAATAGATAAAACTCCCTGCATAAAACCTAAGACAAACATCTTTTTATCTTCTGGCAGTTTTTTGTATTCATCAACAGATTTTTCGATGGCTTCTAATTTTTCTCCACTCATGCTAATCCCTCCTTTTGTTGATTTAATGTAATCATTATATCACATTTAATGTGCTTGTCAATAACTTTTTGTTGACTTAATGTAATTTTTTGTATATACTATCGTCAAGGAGGTGCAAAATGAAAGAACGAGTAAAAATAGTAAGAATGAATGCAGGAATGAATCAGGCAGAATTTGGTAAGAAAATTTCTATATCCCGCTCCGCTGTGTGGAAAATAGAAAACGGAGAAAATACTCCGTCAGAACAAACAATTAGATTGATATGCAAAGAATTTAACGTAAGCTATCTTTGGCTTACGGATGGCATAGAACCAATGTACACTGAATTTGACACTGATTCTATGGCCCGAATAGACTACATAATGACCGGCGAAAACGAATTTGCGAAAAACTTATTTAGAGAATTTGCGAAACTTGATGATTCCGAATGGACAGTACTGGAAAAGTTAATTAAAAACATTGCAAATGGATAGATAACTGCAAAATAATCAGCATAATTTGACATATTGCCCTATCGGTGATAATATTTGACTTAAAGTGCTTATACAAATGTAAAAAGCCAAAAATATACACTATTTAAGGAGGTTTTCTTATGGGGTTCAACGACGAAATTAAAAGTTTTGCACAAAGAATAAGTCAAATTGGGGAGGGAATACAAACAGAAGAAGCGACTAAAATGTCCATGATTGTACCCTTTTTTCAAATTTTGGGGTATGATGTATTTAACCCAAATGAATTTTGTCCTGAATATACGGCAGATGTTGGAATAAAAAAGGGTGAAAAAGTAGATTATGCTATTCTATTAGACGGTTCTCCCCAAGTCCTTATCGAATGCAAATGGTGCGGACAACAATTAGATAAGCATGATTCGCAGTTATTCCGATATTTTAGTACCTCTTCGGCTAAATTTGCTATATTAACCAATGGTCTGGAATATAGGTTTTATACAGATTTAAACGAAGAAAACAAAATGGACTTAACCCCATTTTTAACTATTGATATCCGGAATCTGAAAGAACAAACTATCTCAGAGTTAAAGAAATTTTGTAAAGACGCTTTTGACAAGGACAATATTCTTAGCACTGCATCCGAGTTGAAATATTCCAGCTTGATACATGAGTGGCTTACTAAACAAACCGACACTGTTAGTGACGACTTTGCCAAGGTTATATTAGGGGATATTTATGATGGATTTAAAACACAAAAAATAATAGATAAATTCAAACCCATTATCAAGAAGACTTTCAATAATTATATCAACAACATGGTTAATGAAAAAATTTCTTCTGCTTTAACGCCAGATACGCCTGATGAAGCTGAGGATGAAGCAGACGTACCAACGTCTCCCAAGAAAAAGATTGTTACAACAGACGATGAATTACAGGCATTTAACATTATCCGCGCTATACTTGCAGAGGAAATTGATTTGTCAAAAATTACATATCGTGATACAGAAAGCTACTTTGGTGTTCTTTATGACGATAACAATAGAAAACCAATTTGCCGTCTGAATTTGGATGTACGAAAAAAATATGTGATGATACCTGACGAGAATAAAAATTTTACACGTTTCCATCTCGATGATTTGGTAAACTTGTATGATTATAAGACACAACTTATTGCTGCTGCCAAAAATTACGAATAACTCTGCTATTCTTTAAAAATTTTCAATAGAGTAGGCTCTGGCCTACTCTATCTTATGTATATGGATATATTCTGCTAGTTGATAAATCCTTTTTAACATATTTACATTCTCAATTGCTGCAACAATTTCAACGATTTTCTTTTTATAAATATCTCTTTGTGAGGCCTGATGTTCTTCCGTGCATTCGTTATTTATTTCTTTCAATTTATTTTCCCCCTTTGTCATAATTACTCCGGCACCGTGTAAATAAATTTTACAAAATCCCGGCACGGATTTAAAGGGTGATGCACACAATTACAAAAAATTCGTGCAATTCTGCAAAAACATTAAATTTATTGCTTTTTTCTGGATTGATTTCAAACTAATTATAACTTTTTTATAAAATTCATTAACAAATTATAAACTATTTTTTTGTTCAAAAAAAATAAATGGTTTGACAGCGACCAAAAGGACAACAAATAGCCTAGTGGGTGCTTTGCCACTATAAAAGAAAAGAAGAGGCTCCAAACTGTACGCTACTACGGTTTGAAGCCTCTCTGCGTTCACACGGAACTATCATATCTTTTGCCTGTCGGCATTATAGCATATGTAAGTTTGGATTACAAGATACATTTTTTCACAACTTCTTACAATTTCTTACTGTATATTATATCATTAGCTCAATAGAAATCCATAATATACTTATTTACGATTGGTGCATATTTTCGTCCTATAGTTATAATTTCATTGTCTATCATCTGCAGCTCCCGCTTAGAACACCGTTGAATATAATCTTTGTTTATCAATATGCTCCTGTTTACGCGTAAAAAATCATTGGATATTTTTTCTATTTCATTTTGTGCTTCATCTAATTTCCCTCTGTATTTTAACTTTTTTTCGCTGTCTATGGTTTTTATGTATATGTATGGCCGCACCGATTCCAAAAGCATAATCTTCTTTGTCCTGATTTTAACTAATTCGCCCGCGCTGCGGTAATAAAAAAAATTATTTTTCCATCCATTGATTCTTTCCATTGCCGCTTCTAACGCTTGTATTAAATACTCTATTTTTATCGGCTTCTGTATGAATCGAAATGGCTCGAAGTTTAATAATGCACTTTTATATTTGGGATATCCGGAAAGAAATATAATTATCACATCCGGATAAATCGCCTTTATTCTTTCCGATACGCTCATCCCGTTCTTGTTTTCTTGTCCTAATTCGATATCCATTAGCAGTATTTCATATTTTTTATTCATTGCGTTTTTATATAGTTCCTCCCCATCCGAAAACGTATCTATCATTAACTCATCTTTAAATTCGTGCATTTGTATGATTTCTTTTGTTCTTTTTGTTACTATAATGTTATCATCACATACTGCCACGTTAATCATACGTTTCCTCCTCTCTTCCTTTATTTTACAACAAAATGAAAAAAATGGTACTGGAAAAGAGTGGATATTAATGCTTTTGTGTGTTTTTTTATCGCTTTTGTGCTATAAGCACTATGTTTCTTTATCTTTAAGGCTATCTTGATTTTTACTTTGTTATCTTTTATAATAAAGGTCCTTAGACTTAGAAAGGATGATTATATGCCAAAACCGACCGAAGCACTAAAGACTGCATTTGGGTATATCCGTGTTTCAACCCACATGCAAGAAGAACTGTCTCCTGAAGCTCAAAAGCACGAGATACAAAAATGGGCCGCCGACCATAATATCATAATCACATCATGGTTTCAGGATAGCGGGATTTCCGGAAAATCTGCAAACAAACGTTCTGATTTTTTAAAAATGATATCTCTTGCCAAAGAAAAGGAACATCCTGATTATATATTAACATGGAAATTTAGCCGCTTTGCCCGAAATCAGGAAGAAAGCATTGTATACAAATCACTGCTGCGGAAAAACAACGTGCAGGTAGTATCTATCAGTGAGCCGCTCCCTGATGGTCCTTTTGCCGGACTCGTTGAACGTATCATCGAATGGATGGATGAATACTACTCCATCCGCCTCGCCGGCGAAGTACGCCGCGGCATGACGGCAAAAGCAAAACAGGGCGGCTATCAATCATACCCGCCATTTGGCTATTGTAAACAAGAGGGAAACCCTGTGCCTGTTGTTTTTGAGCCGGAAGCAAAAATTTATCGGGAAATAAAGGACTGCTGCCTAAAAGGGATAACTCCTACCATGATTGCCCGGATAATGAATGATAAGGGGTATCTTACCCACCGAGGCAACCTATTTGAGGCACGTACTATTATTTATATTTTGCGCAATCCTTTTTATGCCGGTAAAATACGTTGGAACCGCGCCGCACATGGAGAATATCATGAAAATAATGCAGAAGATATCATTGTCGTTGACGGCGTGCATGAACCCCTATGCAGCAAAGAGGAGTGGCAGCAAATTACTAAAATTATGCAAAAATATGCCCCCGGCTCTACCGGAAAGCGCGAACATGCCATATCCAAACTCCCGCACTACCTTTCTGGCGGTCTTTTGCGTTGTCACCTATGCGGAGCAACGATGAGCTATACCTCCGGTAAGCGTCCTAAACAAAAAAAATCTTATCCCAGCTTTAACTGTTGGCGTTACTCAAAGGGCTACCACCGAGACAGCAGCTATATCACCGTGAATCGATGCGAAGATGCATTGATTGAGTCATTACAAAAATTTGTTTCCGCCGGAAACGCTGACTTTACATTTACGGTATCCGACACCGGAAACACCATCGAGCAAGACATAAAGTCATGCCGCGAAGAAATAAAGAAACTAAATCTGCGGGAACTCCGTGCCAAAGATGCCTATTTGGACGGTATCGACACAAAGGAAGAATACAAAGAAAACCGGCGCCTAATCCGGGAGCGACTGGAGCAGCTTAATCAAAAACTACAGTTGCTTACATCTTCCGGCGCCGAACATCAAACAAAAAAAGAAGTACACGTTAATATTGTCGACTTAATTAATAAATTGCAAGACACAAATATCAGCATACTTGACAAACATACTGCACTAAAAGCAATTTTGGAAAAAATGGAGTATAACAGGGAAACAGACGAATTTTTGTTCTTTTATCGTTTCTAATAAAAAAGTCCAAAGCAGCACATCGCTTCTTAATTTGAAATGATGCGCTGTTTTGGACTTTAAAGTACTTTGTGCATTTTTAATGATTTAAAATAAACTTACAACTCTTTCCGGTCTCAAAAGAACCTATCTTCAAATCATCTTTCCTATACTCTCTCTTTAAGCATTTAGATGTATTTGAAAGTGGATGAGAGCCTTGTAACGTAAATATAAATCTTGTATTTTCCTCCATTGGATATTTCTTCTCATCCCACTCATACGATATGCGTACCGCATAATCTGTATTTTCTTTGGAGTACGCTGCCACTGTAGACAGATAATTTTTCTTTGGTGCTACTTCTGTTATATCCGAAAGTCCATCGTCATAGTCTACACAATAGTGCAACGTATATCGCACATCTTTGAGCATCTTCCTGCCTAAATTGACTATTTTTATTTTTGCAATAACCAAACCCTCATCACTCTTTGATATGCATATATTCTTTGATATTTCCAATCTTGGTCTGATTGCAATTTGTATTATTGTAAAAATAATTGATGCAATAACACCACTTATTACACTACTTATCATTTGCTCCATTTTTTTAATGTTCGATATCCTTTCTCATATTGTATCATCCTCCTTTATTTTCTTACTAACAATTTACTCATGCATTTAATGAGAATGACAATAATCTAGTAATTTATAAATTATTTTCCTTTGTTAGTAGTATACATAATAGCACACAGATGTAAAAAAATCAACTATATTAGATACAAAATAGTATAAAAATTTCACGTACTCAATTTAGTAGTGTTATAATCAACAATCTACCCACTCTCCATAAAATCCATAATCGCCAAACTGTGCCGTTACAACGTCATCTCCCTCCGGCTTTACCCCATACCATTTAAGTACTGCTACGTCCTCACCATCCTCGGTCTGTATTCTGGCATCCGTTTGTGTATATGCAAGTCCGTCCTCCGCTACTTTCTTTGCGTCATCAATCGTTCCATCCACGTATTCGTCTCCTGCACCCGTACCATAGTTTATATAATATCTCATAGTCTTATCCTCCTAAAATTTATTTGATTTAATACTCATTATCTGCTATAATCTTTGTAAATCGGGCGGCTTGTGTGTCCGCCGCCCTTTTTGGTTCCCTTGACCGTTTTAGTTGTCCTCGATACCTTTCTGTGTCCGGTCAATCATCTTTGCAATCAGTTCTTCGGATTTTTCAAAATCCTTTTCCTTGATTGCCTTTTCTAGTTCTTTTTGGTTCTCCAACTGTTCCCTTAAAAAACTTTTGAATACTGGCATATCTTCCATTTGTTCCCCTTTCTCCCTTTCGGGTTATTAGTCCTTTATCTCTTGGACTAATTATATTATACTCTAATATTAGAATATTGTCAACAAGTTTTTCAATAATATTTTATAATTTCTTCGTCCGTCGGAACGACTTCCACAATATCCCCCGGTTGCAGTTTGCACATAATACATATTTTATTAAGCGTTTCAAGCGTTATGCTTTTCCCTGCCTTGATATTTTGCGCTGTTTGTGCTGGCAAAAGTCTTTCTTTCTGTATGCGTGTTTGGTTGTACCCGTGCTTTTTCAATTCCTCAAACACATCTATTTTATATTTAACCAATCTGTTTCACTCCTTCCATATTTTATATTAATAGAATACCATTCAAGCCGCAAAAAGTCAATCCGAAAAATATTCTAATTTTTGAATAAAAAAGTATTGACATTATTCTAATTTTAGAGTATAATATAACCATAGAAACAAGCAAACCACAAACCACAGGAGGGAACGGATATGAAGGTCACAACATACATCATTAACAAAGGAACATCAAGCCGGTACTACGGATTGAAAAACAAGGAAGAAAATCAGGTTTTACACTATGCCCCAAACAACTGGAAAACAGAAAAAGGTGCTTTGAACTGGGCAAAGAAACATGGATACGAAATAGCATAAACAAAGCCGTCACAGCGGCTCTAAACACTGCACACACTAAAAGAAATAGCCTGCAACCGCAGGCTATTTCAATCACTATTTTATACTTCTATTTTCCCTGAAAAGTTATTGCAACTTTTGACAATTTGGTGGCCCCGACGGGGAGCTTGCCGCTTCCCAGCGTTACCTGTCCCAGCGTTATTCGATGTCAAACCGCAAGGTTGCCGGTGTACTGACGGATATCGGTACTGAAGAAATGGCGCACTTTGAAATGATTTGTGCCATTGTTCATCAATTGACAAAAGACTTAACACCGGAACAAATTAAGGAACAGGGCTTTGCCGATTATTATGTAGACCACACGCTTGCGCTTTGGCCTCAGGCTGCTGCCGGTATTCCGTTTAATGCCTGCGAATTCCAATCCAAGGGCGACCCTATCACAGATTTGACAGAAGACCTCGCGGCAGAGCAAAAAGCCCGCACAACTTACGACAACATCCTTCGTCTTGTTAAAGACCCGGAAGTTTGCGAGCCAATCCGCTTTCTTCGCCAGCGGGAGTTAGTACACTTCCAGCGTTTCGGTGAAGCTCTCCGGTTGATACAAGATGATTTGAACAAGAAGAACTTCTACGCATACAATCCTGATTTTGATAAAAACTGCTGTAAATAGAAATTAACTAATCCAATATTTCCGTGGGCGGCCACACTCCGGTATTTTCGGATGCGGCCGCCTTTGACTGATAAAACAGAACGCAATAAAAGCTGGGATAACAGGGCGGCAAAACGTTCAGCAATTTTTTTGCCAAAAACAGACTCTTTTACGAAAAAAAGCTTGCAAAATATACAGAATCCCTTATTATGAAAGTATATACTTAGTTCCCGTGTGCGCGCAGCACAGAGAACTGTTTCAGTGAAATCTCCCGCATCCGTATTCACGGGAATACAAACCTCTATCTGCTACACCGCATGCGGGAATTAATTTTTTAAAAAGGAGATGACCAATGGCAATTAAAACAGGTAAATCAGCGCTTGTAAAGGCAGTTTCGGAATTAAAGGAAGCGGATTATACAAAAGATGCTGATTTGAATGACATTTACCAACGATTACAAGATGGAAGAAAGCAATTTGGGGAGATATTTGACAAGAATATAAAAGCAGTAATGCAGATAAGTTCTCTGGATTTGACTATGCAGTATCAGACGGAGAAAATCGTTGAAATCTCCCGCAACGTAGCAAATGCCACAGAGACCATTTTCGGCGCCTCATCCGTTTCCGGACAGGCAAATAACCAACACGAGGAACTGACCAATACGATTGTTGAAGTATCTACGGATACCAATGATGTATTTGAAAAAATTCAGACGGGACAAAACGAATTGACGACAATTCGGGAACTTTCCGGTCAAACCATCGATGTATCTTTAGGTCTGCAAAAAGATATGGACAAACTGCTCCAAATACTTGACTACATAAGCAATGTCATTGATGAGATTAACGACATTTCCCTGCAGACAAATCTTTTAGCTTTGAACGCTTCCATTGAGGCGGCAAGAGCTGGAAAAGCCGGTGAGGGTTTTGCGGTTGTAGCTGAAGAAATCCGCATGTTAGCCGGACAGACCCAGAAACTGACAAGCGACATGGAAGAATTTGTGGGAACTATTAAGGAGGCCTCTGAAAAGAGCGTCCATAGCGCTTCCGACACCGTTAATTCCTTAGAATTAATGTCTGGAAAGATAAATCATGTCTGGGACATCAATCAGGAGAGCCAGCAATGTGTTTCCAAAGTAAACGATGCCATTCGTTCCATCGCTTCTGTAAGTGAAGATATCAGTCATTCTATGAACGAAATGGAAAATCAGTTACGAAACAGCACCAATTTTATGAATCAGGTAAGTTTTGATTTGAAAAAGGCAATAGAACCAGTTGTTGACATCGAAAAAACATTAGATGATACCGTTAAGCAGATGGGCCATATGTCAGAAGACGCTTTTTATCACATGGAAAACTCCGCATTTGCCAAGTACGTCCACGATGCGATTTCCGCCCACAAGACATGGCTCAGCAATCTGAAAAAAATGGTGGAAACACAAACCATCACACCTCTTCAGCTCGATTCATCCAAGTGCGGTTTCGGTCACTTTTACTATTCCATGAAACCGAGGATCCCTACCATTATGCCAATCTGGGATGCACTTGAAATGAAACATAAAAAATTCCACAAATATGGCGCTTCGGTTATTGAAGCTCTTAACAGCGGGGCATTTTCAGAAGCTGAACATCTCTATCGGGAAGTTGCCGAATACTCAAAGGGACTCATTGCCGATTTAGAAAAAATACAAAAAACAGCGAAAAAATAAAAAAACCAGAGCCGGTCACACTCTCACTTTTCCGTGTGACCGGCTCGCTGATTCATACTACTTATAAAAACCAGATCAACGTCAGGCTAAAACGACCGTAAATTCTTCCCCGACCTTTTTATATTTGTGCTTTTCATAATTCATCCAATGAGGCGCCAGCCTCAATTTTTTGACTTTTTTATCAAAGCCGCCGGTAAAACTCATAATTACTTCAAATTTATTCTCTTTCCCCATTTTCCGCACAATGCAATCATCATTCAAAACCCGCTCGCCAAGATTATCCGCTCCTTGCAGAAAAAGGTTAATCTCCGTACTGCTTCTCTCTTTCTTCGGTTCGTATGTCATATAAACTTTACAATCGGTAGACGTACACACGACTTTATGAAGCGTCAGCATATCTCCGGTAGAAAGTTTCATCGTCGTAGTTGTCAAGTCCTTTTTTGTATGGCTATTTGCCTTATCCACATTGACAACCGTCTTAAAATCCCACGAATCGGATATCGCTGGCGTCGTACAAATATCTGATACCTGTATACGCAATTCAACATTCCCTTTTACATCCATTCCCGAATTCAGCGCAACCTCTCCCACACTTATCTGTGTATGGTCGTCCGCCGTCCAGCTCGTATAACTCGGAGTATCCACGATTTTTTCGCCGTTTATATAAACATGGCTGACGATATTGGCATATGTCAGCGGAAGCCCCCAACGCTCATCGGAGTGAACTTTAATACAAAAGGCCACCTTATTGGCATCTACTAAAACTTCCTCCAGAGTAACAGCCAGACCATTTTTATAAATCGTCTCCCCTACCTTGCTCACTTCCTCTTCAGCCTGCTTCTTCCTTTCCTTATCACCGTACACATAACTCTCGGTAATTGGCCCAAACAAGCGTTCCATCGTGGCTTTCACATTATCTTTAAAAATAGTTCCTCCCAGTACGAGAAACAGAAACGCAAAACCTGCTGCAATTGCAATCCCCTTTGACTTATGCAGGAATCTGCTCTTTCTTTCAGACATTGTAATTCGGGACAAAATGGATTCGTTCAATTCTGGTGTCGGATTCTCTTTTGCGCGCAAAGCATCTCTCAGCAATTCATCCATTGGCTGCTTGTTCATCCATATACACCTCCATTCTTTTCCTCACTTGGTTTCTCCCTTTATTGAGTCGGCTTTTCACCGTTCCTGTCGGAATATTCAGCGTTTTGGCAATCTCCTGTACTGATAACTCCGCCGTATAAAACAAATACATCACCGTACGGATTTTCTCCGGCAGTTCTTCCACAACCCGCCTGACTCGTTCCTGCTGCTCTTTGCGCAGCGCTTCCTGTTCCGGTAGATTCTCATATATAGCTATCCTCTCTCTGCCCTTTTCTTCCCTGTATTCTTCCATCGGAATAATTTTATGCCTTACCGCCTGCTTCCTTTTTTGATTCTGCCAGAGCTTAATTGCAATTCCCAAAATATAACTTTTCGGATTACCGTCCATGGATATTTTATGAGATAACTCCCACGCCTTAAGAAAGGTATCCTGATAAAGATCGTCCGCTAACTCTCTGCTCCCTGTCAGATGGAGGCAAAAGCTATAAACTTCTTTTCCGCTCTCTGAAATTATCTCACAAAATCTCCCCTTGTCCATAACTTTCACCTCCTTCTCTGCATGGTATACCTTTCTTTATTTATATATTGTAACGAAATAAAAAAAGGTTCAAAAAAGGTGAAAATCCTGCCACACAAAATATTTGATGACAAGATTTTCATAAAATGCCCTTTTCTATCCGAACGGGCAAAAAAGTTTTAGCGATAAATAATTTCGTGGCGCCCCGGCCCATTTGATACCATTTTTATCGGCACACCGAGCTCTTTCTCAATAAATTCAATATACTTTCGGCAATTCTCAGGCAATTTTGCATATTCCGTAATTCCCCGAATATCCGACTTCCAACCCGGCAGCACCTCATAAACCGGCTTCGCTTTCTTGAGCAGATTCGTTGTCGGAAAGTCTTTCGTAACTTTGCCATCAATTTCATATCCGACGCATACCGGCAGTTCATCCAAATAACCGAGTACATCAAGAACCGTAAGTGCCACTTCCGTAGCTCCCTGCACGCGGCATCCATAACGGCTGGCTACGACATCAAACCATCCCATCCGCCGCGGACGGCCTGTCGTGGCTCCGTACTCACCGCCGTCACCGCCTCTCCGGCGCAATTCATCCGCCTCTTCTCCAAAAATTTCACTAACAAATTCTCCTGCGCCTACCGCACTGGAATAGGCTTTTACGACCGTTACAATTCTCTTTATCTCATAAGGCGGCACCCCAGCGCCGATAGCTCCGTACCCAGCCAGTGTAGAAGACGAAGTAACCATCGGGTAAATACCGTGATCAGGATCTTTTAACGAACCAAGCTGCCCCTCTAACAATATTCTTTTACCATCCTGCAAAGACTGATACAAAAAGGCGGACACGTCGCACACATATGGCTCAACCATCGTCTTATACTCGGCCAGCACTGCCATCAAATCATCCACCTGTAAAGACGGCTTATGATACAAATGCTCGAATAGCACATTTTTCTTTTCACAAATACCTTTTACTTTCTCACGAAGGGAAGCCTCGTCAAAAAGCTCCGACACCTGAATACCTGTCTTAGCATATTTATCGGAATAGAATGGCGCTATACCGGATTTGGTAGAACCAAAGGACTTTCCTCCTAAACGTTCCTCCTCGTACTCATCCTGCAAAATATGATATGGCATAACAATCTGAGCCCGGTCAGAAACTTTAATCTTCGGCATCGGTACACCCTGATTCACAATGTCCTTAATTTCCTTAAAAAGGTCTGGAATATTGAGCGCTACACCATTTCCGATAATACTCGTTGTATGATGATAGAATACCCCCGAAGGCAAAATGTGAAGAGCAAATTTACCGTAATCATTTACAATCGTATGCCCCGCATTACTTCCGCCCTGAAAGCGTACAATAATATCAGATTCCTCTCCTAGCATATCGGTAATTTTCCCTTTTCCCTCATCTCCCCAGTTCGCTCCAACAACTGCTGTTACCATAGCCATTCCTCCAATCCATCTCGTGAACAATGATTTCCGTGCGCCAATCGCAATCACACACGTACATTATTATACATGAAAACGGAGATTTCGGCAACAAAAATTTCCCCCGTTGTTAGCTCTGATATCCATACAGCGGGTATCATACGATATCCTACCCTACAACTGCTCGATCTCCGACAGGCGGGCTTGCGGCCAGTCCTCAGACGTGTGAATATTCAAAATACTCTGCGTCTCATTGAGCGCATTATAGTACCACATGGCAGCTTCGGCATAATCGCCCCGCTCATAGAAATATTCTCCCAGTTCATAGCACATCTCCGACGACCCCTCGGTCAAAAGGTCTTTTAAGCTCATCTTTAAGATCGTATGGCTGTCTCCCCGCATACGTGCGCTGCGGCAGACGATACAGGCAGCCTCTTTCACCTCGTCCAGACTCCGCTCCGAATCAACAGCGCTCTCCGCAAAAAAACTCTCTGCCTGCGCCAAATCATCGGCATCACCGGAAATATAAAGTTCCATCGCATACATATGATGAAGCCGTTTGGAGAGCCGGACGCCCTGTGCTATTTTCGTCTGAAAAACATGGAAATCCCGTTTCGCATGATTCTCATGCGGCATATGGGTAATCACAATATCCGAATCAAAGACTACAGGGTCGAGGCGTACCTGCTCGTGCACCGGCTCAATCCACGTAAAGCTCCGCAGACGCCGGAACAGTTTCGGCCGGTATTCCTCATCGAAATTGTAGGCAGTACCGTGGGCAAGCTGGTTGCCATATTTCATTTGCACAATCTCAATCTCCGGCAAAAGCACCTCTTTTAAATCGGCAAAGCGCCGATAGTTTTCTTCGTCGAGAACTTCGTCGGCATCCGCCGAATAAATATATTCTTTCGTCGCCTTGGAAAAGGCAAAATTTCTTGCCGCCGCAAAATCATCAATCCACTCAAAATCATATATGTTATCCGTATATTTTCTGGCAATCTCTTTTGTTTTATCGGAGGAACCGGTATCGACAATAATTATCTCATCCATCAGACCAACAATGCTGTCCAGACATCTTGCCAGCACCTTTTCCTCATTTTTTACAATCATGCATAAACTGATTTCTACCATTCTCTGCTCCTCCTATTCAATGCGGCAATATCCGCTCACCTGTATCTGTACCGTACGGCTGCCACGAAATTCATTTAAAATCGGAAAATAAGTAAACGCCACATCAATATCATTTTCCTTGCCCTCGTACATGCGCTTCAATTCCCGCTCGCCAAAGTTTTCCACAAGAAATTGTTCAAACTCCTCTTTCCCACGAAAGAGCATGGCCTCGCACCGATTTCCAAGACGGTTCTGCACATGCATTTTCAGCACATTGCCATCCTTACCAAGCTGTTGTGCCCGCAAAACGGAAAAATGCTGTTCCGCAAACACCGGTTTCGGATTCCCTACGCCAAAGGGTTCCATTCTCTCGAACTCTTCTATAAGCCGTTCGGTCGCATAGCCAACCGGCATTGCCGCATCAATTTTCACTACCGGACAGAAATCTTGTGCGGACAAGACAGACTGCTCATTCAGACGCCTCGTCAGCTCCGGCAGATTCGCTTCCGGCAGCGTCATCCCTGCGGCCATTTTGTGCCCGCCAAAACGGCTCATTAAGTCCTTACACAAAAGCAGTTCGTGAAACATATGATACGCCTCTATCGAGCGGCCGGAGCCTTTTACGTTACCGTCCGATATACGTGTGAATACAATCACCGGATGACCCGTATTCTCCTTTATCCTCCCCGCCACAATACCAGCCAGACTCTCGTGAACATCGGGAAGCAGAAGAACGAGCACGTCACTCAGCGGTTTGTCCTCCAACATCGCAAAGGCCTGTTTTACCCCTTCTTCCGTCATCGCTTTTCTCGCCTCATTAATCTCCTTTAACTTCTGCGCTTTCTTAAGTGCCTCCCCGTACTCCGTTTCCATCAGCAAATCAAACGACGCCGCGACCGTTGAAATACGCCCCGCTGCATTAAAACAGGGGCCAATCACGAACCCAATATGTCCGGCATTAAGACGTTTTCCAGCCATTCCCTGAACTTCCAGCAAGGCTCGTAATCCGACATGAGAAGTCTTCTCCAACTGCTGCAAACCACATTTCACAAGAATGCGATTCTCATCTCGCAGCTCCATCACATCAGCCACCGTGGCAATCGCTGTGTATTCTAATAACTTCCATTTTTCCTCTTCAACCACACCACAGGCATCATACAGTGCGCAAATCAGCTTGAATGCCACGCCGGCGCCGCAAAGCCCACAAAACGGATAAGTCTCCCCGTCCTGCTTCGGATCGACAATCACATCGGCCGGCGGCAATTCTTCCTGAACTTCGTGGTGGTCGGTAACAATTACCGCCATCCCCTGCTCTTTCGCATACGTCACCGCTTCGTTTGCCGCTATTCCATTGTCACACGTCACAAGCACAGTCACTCCCGCCGCCTTTGCCTCATTTACGATACGCCGGTTTAATCCATAGCCCTCAATTATGCGGTCAGGCGTATATATGTTTCCCGTAAGCCCAACCTGCCGAAATCCAAGCCACAAAATATAAGCAGAAAAAATACCATCGCAGTCAAAATCAGAAGCAATGCCGACTCTCTCCCCCCGTGCTTCTGTCTGCCGCAGCAGTTCTACCGCTTCCAAAACACCTTTCATCTGTCGGGGGTCGTGCAAATCTTCTAACCCGCCGTACAGATAGCGCCGCATTTCCTCCTCTGTCTCTAAGCCGCGGTTTACCATGCAGCGCACCAGTAGGGGCGGCACGGAAAGTTTGCCGGCCAGACCTTCAAAATCCGCCTTCTTTGTCTCCAGTATCCATCGTTCACGCATATGTATGTTTCTCCTTCTGCTTGTTCTCTACCTCTGAGTATAGTCTATTTTTCTTAATTATACCACTCCTTTTTCCCCTTGATTTTCTATGCCAATCCCGATACAATAGAAAACATAACATACGACAGAAAGGGGATTCGCCATGAAATGGATTCGTTTTACACTTGACACCCATACGGAAGCAGTTGATATCCTCAGCTATAAATTAAATGAAATAGGGGTAGAGGGCATTGAGATTGAGGACAAACTGCCGCTTTCCGATGCCGATAAGGAAAAGATGTTTGTCGACATTCTTCCCGACGAGGAAGACAATGACGGTACAGCTAAAGTACACTTCTATATGGAACCGGAAAATTGCGTGCCGGAAACAATTATGCTTCAGGTCCAGGATATCTTTGAAGAGATAAAAGAATACTGCGAAATCGGCAAGGGAACCGTCAGCCTGTCCGAGACGGAAGATAAAGACTGGATAAATAACTGGAAAGCTTACTTTAAGCCGTTTCGTGCCTCAAAAGATATTGTTATTAAACCGACTTGGGAGGACTATAAGCAAGAAAAAGAAACGGATATTCTCATAGAAATCGACCCGGGTATTGCCTTTGGCACCGGCTCCCACGAGACTACCCGACTTTGTATTCAGGCTCTTGATACTTATGTCAAGGACGGCGATTCCATCCTTGACGTCGGCTGCGGAAGCGGTATTTTGTCCATCGCGGGGATTAAGCTCGGAGCCGGACACGCCACCGCTATTGATATCGACGAAGTGGCAGTCAAAGTTGCGGCAGAAAACTTTGCCGTCAATAAAATTCCCACAAACAAATACTCGCTTTATGACGGAAATCTAATATCCAATGCCTTTCTCAAAGTAAGAGCCGGAACAAACCATGACATTGTCGTAGCCAATATCCTTGCCGATGTTATCATCCCCCTGACCGCCGTTATCGGGCAACATTTGAAAAAGGGCGGAATCTATATTACTTCCGGCATATTAAACACAAAGGAAGAGGAAGTAAGGGAAGCCCTGACAGAAAATAATTTTGATATACTGTCAGTAGAACATATGAAAGAATGGTGCTGTTTCATTACAACTTACAGGTGAAGTTGACAAACGCCCTCCTATAAGGGCGCTTGTCCGTCTTTATTTCCTGTCCGGCTTGTATGACAGCTAAAATATACGACCTGATAATCTCTGCTTATGCATTCCAAAAAATTCAGCGCCCGTTTTGTCTTCTCCGCATCTAAGTTGACAAACGGGTCATCCATAATCAGAAACGGTTTCTCTTTCTGATACATGGCATCCACGAACGCAAGTCTCGTACAAATGCCAACTAAATCCTGACACCCCTCGCTCAAAAATCTTGTTTCACGCTGCAGTCCATGTTCGGTTACGGTCAGATTCACATCTGCGTCGAATTGATACCCTTCTGCCCCCTCTCCGCTCATCATCTGATAATACTTCTGAAACCCTCGTTTTACCGGTTCCAGATATTTGGCCGTCAATTGAGCCTTTGCTTCCTGAAGTAACTCCATTGTTTTACAAAGCCGCTCGTATTTCTGCAAACCCTCTTCATAACGCTCTCTTTTTTCTTCAAGCTCCGCTTTCATCTCCTGCAGCAAGTCCCATTGTTCCATATCTTGCAGCAAACGACTCTCATATTGTCGAATCAGTTGCTCTACCGTTTTTTGCTGCTCACCTGCCTCGTGGATTTTTTCGGTCAGTTCCGCAAGAGATTCATCCTCTGCCTCTTCTTTACTTTCACGCAGCAGACTTTCTCTGTCATGCTCTTTCTCAAATAATTCCTTACGCCCGAGCGCCTTATCATATCGCGCCACCGCCGCCTCATAATCCCGCACGTTCTTCCATAATTCCTGTAATATATGTTCCGTATCTGAAACATCCCCGTATCCCAGTGAAGTCAAATATGTCCGTAATTCGCCAAATTGCTCCTCATAAGCCTCTTTCGCCCTCTTATCATCGTCTCTCTTCTCCGTCCAGCGTTTCATATTGGCACACTCCACACGCAAGGCGGCAAGCTGGGTCGCCCAGCTTTCCTCTTCCTGTACTTCCGGGACAAATTGCTGCAGGAAAGCGCGGATGGAAGCCGCTAACTGCTGCGCATGCCGCTCATTTTCCTGCCCGTCGGTATCGCCTCTCTTCTCCGACAACTCCTGATATCTTCGTATCCTGCGCGCCCATGAATCTAAAAGCGGTTCCAGCTTATCCCGTTCTGCGTCCTGCTCATATTTTGAAATAAAATTATATATATTGTCGTATGTTATCGCTACAAACTGTTCGTCTTGCACCACCTGTTCACGCAGCTCCCGCAATTCCCTGTTTTCCGCTCCGGCCGATACGCGCTTCCCTCTATGCATAATAGCAAATGCGATACCGACAGCTTCTATTGCGAGCAAAACCATACCGGCGGCAAGATAAAACATCATCACTGCCACAGCAAACAAAAGTGCGGGGATACTGACGAGAAGTAACGGTAATATGCTCTTTTTATCGTTCTCCATCTGTGACAACATCGCCAGCGTCGCCTTTTTTGCCGTCAATGTCTCTTCCTTTTGTCTCGCCTCCCGCAGACTTCTCTGCATATCCCCGACAACATCCACAGATGGTACATCGCCCTGATATTGTTTTTTCACCTTCTCTATGTACTCTGCTTCCTCTGCCGTCAGTGCATAAGAAGCCATCTCTCTCCGCAGCCTGCCAAGCTTCTGGTTATCAAGTTCCAGTTCTGCAATTCGCTCTTCGGCGGGATACTGCCCGCCCCATCTCTCTGTCAGGAGATAATACTGTTCCCGCTCCTGCTCCGATAATTCGTTCGCTTTAATAAAATCTGCCAGTTTCCGGCAGTTCTTCTCCCGCTCCTGATATTCCTCCACTTCTTCTTCAGATGGAATCGCATCCGGTCGAAGAAAACGCCCTGCCACCATGTCCAAATTATTTTTCTCTTCATCGCAAAGAGCACAGAGACTTTTATACTCCGTGCGAACACTCTGTAAATCCAATTCCCCTGACAGCGCCTGCTGTCTCTTTTCCATCTGCATCAGCTCTTTTTGCAGATTTTTACTCTTTTCCACCTGTTCCAGACGCAGACAATCCGTCTCTTCCATTCTTTTGGATAAGATTTCTTCGCTGCGAATTTGATTTTCCAAATCCGCCATTTCTTCTTTTAAGCGGTTCAGCGACCCCTTTTTATGATTCGGCCGCATGCTATTCGTAAGATCCTTTAGTCTGGATATCGCAGCGGCAAAATTATTAAGGTCATCGCTTTGATGAATCAGATTCCCTATTTTGGCATTAACAGCGTCGGTCGCATAAGTTTCACAGTCCTGTTGGGAGACAAAAATAGTGCGGCGAAACGATTCCCTGTCTATCAGAAATAACTCCTCGCCAATATTCTTACTGTAATCTGCCGTTTCCAGATTGGTATCCAGACTGCGCAGACGAAACTCATCTTCCGCCTCTTTTTTCCCGAAAATTCTTGTCATTACATAGCTTTTACCGCCCACAGCAAAAACAACGCTTCCGCCGTAAGTTCCTTTCTGCCACGGCTGATAACGCTTTCTCTCATTCACAAGTTCATCTCTTCTTTTCTCTCCGTCAAAACCATAAAACATGACGCACAGAAAAGCCGCCAACGTACTCTTTCCCCATCCGTTTTCCTTACAAAATACTTGACAATGCTCTGAAAAATCAAATGAGACGTCGCTCAGCTTACCGAAATTTTCTATTCTGGCGCTTATCAGTTTCATATCTGTATCTCCATTTCTGAACGTTTTTAATCTATCTCTTCCCCAGCCAAAGCCTGAATGCCAAAGCGGATAATAGCCCCTTTCTCCTCTTCCGACATATCTTCTCCGGCCCGAACAGTTCTCACAAACTCTCCTTTCAGCGATATATCAGAAGCAAACGAATCATAGTCAACACGAATACTGGAATTATCCCGAACACGAACAAAATAGTATTCGTCCTTCAGCCAATTCACAAGATAATCCAAGGTTTTTTCACACTCTATATCGACCATTCCCTGTAAAACAATCTGGAGCAGATGTCGTTTATCATAAGACAACAATTGCAACCGCTCCTCTACACAGCGCATAATCTCGCTTGTATTCATACAATCGCTAATATCAACCGGAACCTCATACAAATTCCGATATGCAAATGGCACAAATACAGACGAATACATACCCTGCTGCAAATCAATATCCAAAAGAACAAAACCATGCTCGCCGCATTCATCAAACCCCCGCCCCTCCAGACATCCGGCATAGCAGTAAGTTCCCCGAGAATCCAGACGCTCCTTTTTGTATGCATGAACATGGCCCAAAGCTAAATAATCAATACCTTTGTTCCGCATATGACTGAGCGGAATCACCTCTGTCCTGTCTCTCGACTCGTGTTCGGATTCCTGTCCGTGAAGCATGACAATATTAAAATCCTTTAAATTCAGCGACAGCGAATGGCTGGCATAATCAGCATTCTCTTTTGTCAGTTCCAATCCCGAAATAACCAGACGCTTTCCCTCTTCTTCTCTTATATAACTGCGCCATTCTTCCCCAAACCGTTTTAAGTTGACCGGCAAACTCTGCTCTTCTGCTGCGGAGAAATTTTCGTCATGATTTCCCTGCAAATAATAAAATGTAATTTCCTCATTCTCTTCTATTGCCTGTCTGACTGCCTTTCGGGCAGTTGCCGATACATTTTTTCTGTCAAAAAGATCTCCCGCAATCAAAATTGCCTCAACCTCATTCTCCCTTGCATATTCTACCATCCGCCCAAAAGTGCGAAGCAGCTCCGCTTTGCGTTCCCGCGCCTTTTCTTTTGACAGATGTGTTGTCATCGCCGAATCCAAATGTAAATCAGCACAATGTATAAGTTTCACAGGGCATTCCCCTCTCTGGTGATAATATACGGTATCCGCCTCGGCGGATTTAAGTCAGGGGCAAAATACCTTTTGTCCCCTAGACCATTACATTATAACATATTTCCATCAAAAAAGAAACTGCTGGGGCGGCTCTATAAGAACGCCCCTTAGCAGTTTCTCATAATTCATAACTTATCGTATGATTGTTTAATCCCAATAGCGTTTCTTCGAATCGATTACTGTATAGAACGCTGATTTTGGTGCAAACAATCCACTGAACAGACACGGTTTACCGCTTGCTCTCCACGATACACCATCATGCAGACTCCAGATAACGATTCCGGTAATATTTGCACCTTTCTTCTTGCTCTGAAGAAGGGAACCCATAATCTGGTCATAGTATGCAGCCTGATCCTGATCCGTTTTACCATTAACGGTAGCATCTAACTCAGTTACCTGAATTTCCATTTCCGGCATATTTACACGGAAGCACTCCAGTGCCTGTGCATACATATCCGCTGAATGAGCGGCATCACCTGTTGTCAGGTGGGACTGCATTCCGATACCGTCGCAGATTTTGCCATCTTCATTAATGAAATCAATCAAATGTACAATTTCTTCTGGACACTGATAGCAGTTGAAATCATTATAGAACAATTTCACATCTTTGCGGTCATACTTCTCCAAAACTTCATGTGCCCACTTAAAGGTATCCTTTACAAAGGATGGACGAAGTGTTACGCCAGTACCTGCCTCAGGGTCAAGCGTATTGTAAATCGTATGGAAATATGTGCCCTGTGCACCTTTACTGTGCAAGTACTCATTTACGGCATCATATGCATAAAGTACACATTTGCTCTTGTCGTTGCCGGCAAGTTCCAAATCTTTCTTTACGATATGCTCAAGCGTGGATTTTACAAAGTACTCCAGACGGCGGTCCATATTTTCTTTTGAAGTATTATACTTCTTACTTGCTGTCGGTCTCCATGCTTTCTGGAAGAAATAAGTAGGCATCTGTGCATGCCAGCACAACGTATGTCCGCGAAGTTTCAGACCTTTCTCATGGCAAACCTCCAAAATCTTGTCAATCATATCCAGTTTCAAGTCAGGAAGTACAACTTTTCCTTCGGAGTTCTTATTGTCTTCATCCTGCTCATAACCTTCCGGAATATGGAAGCCTTTTGCCTTTGCCTCTTCTACCGTAATCTCTGTCATTTCTTTTTTACCCATGATAGATTCCGGTTTCATTTCATTACCCGGTGTAATGGCATTGTACTGGTTCGTAATGAACTCAATACCTTTATCTCCGAGGATTGCGTCAGAACCGGTTCCGGTTGCAACAATCGGAAATATATCCTTATAAACTTCTTTCAGGGAAGCGATGTTCTTATCGCTGCTTGTAGCTCCTATTTTTGTAATCTTAACATCATCTACATAGATTTCACCTTTTGATGTATCGTCACTCTGGAAATAGAAACCATAGAAATACATATCATCCGGTACAGTTATGTTCGCCTTGAACTGTTTCCAGACGCCTTTACATGTCCAACGTGTCTCTGTCAGACGGTCCGGCATATAAGCATATGTCTCATCGGTAAACTCGGTTGCTTTTACCTGCTCGTTGAAGTTCAGCGTGCTTGTCGGACTATAAGCCCAGACACTTACCTCATATGTAGCGCCAGCTTCCAATTTGCCTTTCAGGTTTATCATCGGTCCCTGCCACTCTTTAGAATCCTTATCACGATAGCACTTCAATACTTTACCAGTACGCGGTTTATAAGCGCTGTTCGTTGATTCCGGTACATCCTTGGCATCAATAACTTCCAGATAATCCTTATCCGTGTTGTTATCCTCTGCAGAGGAACGAAGGATAAAGCGGTTGATACCGTCCGGACATTCTTCCGTAGTATCACAGGCACTCTTCTTCGTACCAATCTCAAGTCCCTCAAAGTCTTCTTCGTAAGCTACTGCCGTTGCTGGGTCTACTGCCGGACTCGGTGGTGTCGTCGGCAATGTATTCGGATCCAACTGTTTTGGTGCGGTAGCTGTCTTGTAACTCTCATCCAGTTTGCGAAGTCCGCCGCCCGGTGTCGGTGTTGCTGTAGGGCCGTCGCCACCTGTCGGTGTTGCATTTTGGCCGCCGTTTGGTGGTGTCGGTGTCGCATTTGTGCCGCTATTTGGTGGTGTTGGCGTCGTTTTAGCCGATGCTTTCTTTACCTTAACGGTACATGTCTTCTTATAAGTCTTTTTACCAACTTTAATCTTAGCGGTCAGCTTTGCACTACCTGCTTTTTTACCTTTAACAGTTACACTATTTTTCTTTTTCTTGGAAAGAGCGATAATCTTTTTCCCTTTCTTTGCCAAAGACCATTTCGTTTTTTTGATTTTCTTGGCCTTTACCCCTTTTACCGTAACTTTCTTTGTCTTTCCTACCTGTACGGAAACGCCTTTCAGCTTTGGTTTAGCCGCTGCCTGAGCTTCCGGTGCAGCAATGGCAGGAATCATCATCGAAAATGCCACGGCAGAAACAATAATACTTCTGAATTGTCTCTTCACTGTCTCATCCTCCTTTAATATGTTGTTTTCACATAGAAAAACGTAATTTAAGTATAGCATTGACGCCTTTCTTTTCCATTGAACTATATGGCATAATTATTGATACATTCAGCAATCACTTAAGAATCTTTTTATCTTTTTCATCCTCTCTTTTGTCATGCGAAAGCCATGCCAATAT
Source organism: uncultured Eubacterium sp. (assembly GCA_910577295.1). Taxonomy (GTDB): domain Bacteria; phylum Bacillota; class Clostridia; order Lachnospirales; family Lachnospiraceae; genus Eubacterium_F. Next base: position 9,356 of record CAJTLS010000003.1, on the reverse strand, counting down.
GCCATTTCCAATTTGCGCACATCACTTTCAAAACTATTCAGCAGATGGTTAGGACGGAGAAGCATTGCCTTTCCCTCCCTTACAAGCTGTTCACAAAATTTCACCTCCTCATTATATCGTTCCGGACGACTTTTGATTGCTTTTTTTATCTCCGGATATTTTCTTCCCAGTATACGGATTCCCATTTTGTCATATTTTCCGAGATGCTTGACATATCCCTGCGGCTGTGTCAGCACAATAATTACTTTATCGCATCCGTCCGCCAGCGCTTTTCGAACCGGTATCGGGTCTGCTAATCCACCATCGTAATATTTCTGTCCATCCATCTCAATCGCAGGAAAAAACACGGGCAGTGCGCAGGTAGCCCGCAGCATCGTATATTGTTCGTCCATATCCATCGCATTCTTATACTCTGCCTGTCCGGTGGCAGCATTTGTCACGCCTACCAGACAAGTACCCGCATAAGAGCGGAAAGTCTCCATATCAAAAGGAATCAGTTTATTGGGAATTTCACCAAATACAAAATCCAACCCGAACAGACTCTTATCTTTTATCAGATTCTGTCGACTCATATATCGCTTGTCATTCCGGTATTTCTGTACAATTTCCAAATTTCTCTGCGGCTGTTTCGATATATAGGAAACACCATCCGCAATTCCGGCCGATACTCCAATACAATAAGGAAGCAAAATATTTTCCGATAATAGTGCGTCCATTACGCCGCAACTGTAAATAGGACGAAACGTACCGCCCTCTAATATAATCCCAGTCATATTCGTACTCCTTTCATCTGTTATTCCTATCTTACCATAGAAGTGTTGGACTAGCAAACGGAAAAGAGTATTTACATAAGTTTTCCATCTTACAAAATTATCATCAGGCAAACCAAAATGCTCATTTTACACATATCAAAATCCTTGCTTCCTATAAACGATATGTTATAATGTAATCAATACGGATCAATCCTCAGTATCCATTGACGGGATAATCTCTTTTTTGTCCCAACATCTTATTTTATACAAAAGCATGGAACTTAAGTTCTATACCTGAATGGAGGAGGTAAATATGAAAAAACATACGAGCATATTTGCCATTTTAATACTGGCGCTACTTACGTTTTGCGGCATTATATCGCTTTATCTGTATCTTCCCTATTGGAAACTGCAGCAACAGAAAATACTTCAGGAACAGAAACTGGCAGTAGATTTATATAAAGACATTTCTTATCCCAATAAAAGTATCGGGAGCGTCAATCTGACCCGCATGAACGCTGCGTCACTAACTGCCGTCCTGCAAAAAGAACGCAAGCCTTATGATGACAGCACCGCGACGCTGCAAATCAATAACGACACAATCAAATACAAAATGAAAGATTTGGGACAGCATATTTACTACAAATGTTCCGACGGCTCGACGTTCGAATCGGGAGAAGAAAACGCTCTTGCCCAATACATAATATCTATAGACAAAAAGCGTTCCATTAAAGAGCAGTATGATATTATTAAGGGAAATGAAGAAGCCACAACGCTGAAAATTTCCATTCAATGCGAGTGCCGGGAAGCGCAACTCAATAAAATAATACGGGCCCTGTCCAAAAAATATGATGTTGCCGCTGAAAATTCCCGCATTACCTCTTCTTATGTTGTCCTGCCGGCAAAGGAGGGATGCGTACTGGATACCCAGACGATTGCCAAAGAACTGCGCACTTACCTTAATCGCCAAACTACAAAAAATTTTTCGGGCGGATACAAAACAACCAAAGTCAAACCCGTCTGGTATCCTGAAGACTTAAAAAAGGTCAACACACTAATCGCCCGTCATGCAACTACTTTTAAAGAAAACACTTCCCGCGGCTACAACATTCGTCTGGCTGCTTCCCGCCTTAACGGCGTCTGCCTTCTTCCCGGAGAGGACATTTCTTTCCTTGATGTTCTTTACAACAAAAAGGATAAGAAATCTTACAAAAAATCTGATGCCTTTTTCCGCGGAGACGTTGTTCAGGCAGAAGGCGGCGGTATTTGTCAGGTTTCCACAACTGCTTACCACACCTTTCTTCTCGCAGGGATTTTACCGGAAAAACGATATCCACACAGCATGCCGGTTGGCTATTCTAAATTGGGTTTAGACGCAGCGCTTTCCGTCGGTGGCAAAGACTTAGTCATCCGAAATACTCTCGATGTGCCAATCCTGATTCTGTCCCAAACAAAAAAGGGAACCCTGGCCGTGGCGATTCAATCATATCAAGACGCCCTGAAAGGAAAGACATATAGACCAAGAAGCGAGAAAATCACGGATAAGGAGGCAAAGACTTTCCTCGATGTATATGTGGGAAAAACAAAACAAGAAAGCATCTCTTTATCTCATGATACCTATAACTAATTTCCCTATATGGACGTCTGCCTGCTGCAGGCGCCCATATAGGGTTATGTAATATTTCTCAAGGAGAAACACAACACAACCACTGTAAATGTTACATATATTTCATTATCGGGCCCCAGCCGTTCGCTTTAAAAGGAACTATTAAAGGATTTTTTGCTTCATCATATTCGACAAAAGCGCCGTTACTTGCTCCCCCCATACCGGGCATCTTCATATACCCTCCAAAGAGAAGAAAAAAGCGTTTCTCTTTTACCTTATATTTGCGGAGCAATTCATTCATCTTATTAGTATCTATCAGCAATCGGTTCTTTTCAACGGATATAGCGGAACGAACTTCTGCACAGTCCGGAAGCAATTCTTTTGTAGCATCATGGTTTGTTACGGTTATATACCGGCTCTCATTATAACGCGGATAAGACACGGCACTCACTCCCGTAAGCGCGCCTGCGGCTACTGTAAAAGCCAAAATACCGATTGCCACCACATGCCTCATACGGATTCGACGGCGCCTCATTATGTTACGAAATCTCTCCTCCAGATTCTGAAACTGTTTTTCACCGACAAACGTAACATATAATGCTTTCTGCTCTTTTCCCTCCTGCAGCAGACGTATACTTTTCAGCAGCAGATTTCCATATTCTTTTGCGTTCATATCTGACAAATGCATACACAACGCATCACAACAATTTTCCATATCTGCTTTCAGCCATTTGACAGCAACAGCCAGCAGCGGATTAAGCCACAGCAGACAGCGAATACAGTTCCATATCCCGAAAATCAACAGATGCCCTAACCGGATATGTACGCGCTCATGTAATACGATTACCTCGAGCTCTTCTTCGGACATACAATGTAAAAACACCTCTGGCACTACAATACGATGACGTATCCAGCCAATGGTAAAAGGCGTAACAGCCTCTGGCATCACATAAACTCTGACACCGCAGCAGCAGGCGACCGGCAATCTTTTTATCATACGCAAAAGACGGTATTTCTGTCTAAGCAAAAACGCTGCCGTCACAACAACACCGCCGATATAAATCCATTTAAGCGCGGCAATTTCAAAACACAGCTTTGTCCACCAGTACGTAGCTTTCACAAACACGGGATTTTCATAACAGGCATACAATTTCCCCAAAAAAGGCAAAATAACAATAACCGACCACACAACTACTCTCCCAAATATGCAACGCCGTAACATCGTTTTACGCAACATATAAATGCATAACAATATCGGCACAGAAAACAGCACGCAGCGGCCTAACTGAATCGTATAATACATACAGCCAAAGCTGATTATTTCTCTCAGATTAAGAAACCATAGCGACATTGATACACCTCATTCACTTTCTCCATCCAATACTTTGCGCAATGCATCTATTTGCTTTTCTGATAAATCAAAAGATTCGGCCAGCGATACGAGAACTCCCATTTGATTTCCGGCAAAATAACTTTCCGCAAATTGTCTGCTCTTCTCCTGACGGCACTCCTCGCGTGTCCGTTTCGGAAAATAATGATAGATTCGGCTATCTTTTTCATCTATTGTAAAATCTACCATACCCTTTTGTTTTAAGCGATTTAGCAATACACGCGCCGTCCTCGGCGACATCTTCCGTTTTTGGTTGATCCGATGAATAATTTCCAAAGAAGAAAGGGAACTTTCACTCTCCCATAATACTTCCATAAGCTGCCACTCCGTCTCACTAGGCAAAAAATCGTTTTTCATCCCCATACAACCCCTCATTTCCAAAGTTTCTGAAATTTATCTCACAATCGTCCTGTAAGAAGTTATATTCCTCTATTATATATTTCGGTTTACATTTGTTAATTATTTACCCTCATTTTAATTTTTGCTCCGCACAACTTGAAGTTTCCTATACAATAAAAAAGGGAACTGCCATAAAACAGTTCCCTTTATTATCTGATTTACAATTTTTTAAGCCTCATCCTTAACGAATGTAACAGCTTTAACTACAATATGGCAGTTCGCCGGAATGGCATCTGTCAACTGAAGATTAAATCCTGCTATCAAAGGTACTTCTGTCGGATTCAAGTTGGAAATCGTCAGAATATTAGTATCACCGGTATAGACATTAAGGAACATCTGATCCTTTGTCGTATCGTCATCACCAGTATAGTTTGTATCTACGCCGTTACTATAACCATTCAGTGAACTAGCGGCTGCAAAAGCAATTTTACCATTTGTAGGTACTGAGGCATCCGGATAATCGGAATAATCCTCAAGCGCTTTGCCGTTGGCATCCTGAACTTCCCAGTCTACTTTTAAGGAATCATACTTTGACAAATCAATATTTTTTGCATCCATATATTTACTAAAGTTTACAAAAGTCTGATTTGTTCCTGCCGCAAACTTAATTCCGTCTGCCGATTTTACAGCTCCCTCGGCCGCTGTAACATTAGCGTCCGTAAAGTCCACTTTCTGGGTTGTAATAATCTGCGGTTCTCCGGATTCATCACCAATCTTTAATTTAATGGAACCGGCCACACCACTTCCGTCAGTCGCTGTCGCCGTAAAGGTACACTCACCTGTCTTGTCCTGATTGTTGGCAAGAACAGTACCCTGGAAACTAACTGTAGCCAATGATGGGTCACTAGATGTCCATTTTACAATTTTACGGGAAGCATTTTCCGGATTTACCGTTGCCACTAATGTGGCAGTCTTGTTATTTGCTACTGTATCTTTTTCACAAGTTACCGTAATGCCGGAAACTTTATTCGGTCTCTCTACTTTGACAAAGTCAATCGAGTGAACTGTCACTTCCATACCCGCACGCTGTGGGCTGATAGCAATGGCAGAAATAGTGGAGAAATCACATCCGGAACCAGCTTCAGAACCTTTACCGGAGTACAAATCTTCAATCGGAACAAATACTGTACGTGTTACATACTCATCCTTAACCATTTTACCTATACCGCCATCTTCTACAAGATAATCAGCAGCAGGAACTGGGCCAGACCATTTTGCCTCGTATACCTCTGTTGTACATGTGCCAGGGAAGCCCTCGCTTTCCAATGCATCATACTCATTGTAAGTACGGAAGTTCAACTCATTTTCTGAAGTTACTTCCATACGGATATAATCGTAGTCCGACATATCCTTGATAGCATCCTGGAAACCAAGATATCCTTCGCCCTTAGGCAGATCTACTAACTGATCATCACTTGTACAAGGATTAATGTAGAAAGAAACACCCGAGTTATAATCTACCAGAGAAGTAAATGTTACGCCGTCTTTACCATAGTCCGTATAACCGGCAACTTCATCTGCATCTTCCGGTCTCTTGGAAATACAAGTCAAAGTTGTCTCGTTCTGCTCATTAATCGTAATCGGATACGTGTTTGACTCAATTACCTTTTTACCGTCTACAACGTCAACTTTCGGTCTCTGAGTTGGGCCGTTATTGCCGCCTGGTGGGGTTGGTGTAGCTTTATTTCCGCTCGGTGGCGTTGGTGTCGGAGTAGCCTTAGCAGACACTTTCTTTACTGTAATCGTACATTTTTTCTTATATGTCTTCTTACCAACTTTAATCTTTGCCGTCAAAGTTGCCTTTCCAACTTTCTTACCCTTAATCTTTACACTCTTTTTCTTTTTCTTGCTAATGGATACAATCTTCTTGCTCTTCTTGTTCAAAGACCATGTTGTCTTCTTTACTTTGGCTTTCCCTTTTACTTTTAACGTCTTTGACTTACCTTTATTAACGGTTAATTTCTTTGCCAAAGTAGGTTTTTTAGCTGCTGCATCCGAAGAAGCAGCCGGTGCGATTGCCGCAACACTGAATGCCATTACGACAGCCAGAGATTTTGCTATTACAGATTTGACACTCTTCTTCAAAACTGTTACCTCCTATTTTATAATTTTAGTTTTTTATTTTTAAAGCGGACTTCCTGCCAGAGCAGGAAGTTCACTTTAGTAACTTTGTTGATTCGGAAAATTAATTCTTTTTCTCAAACCATTGTCCACCGTTTGCCTCGATTTCGGCATCCGTAGGATTGTTATTTACATACTCGTCTACCTTGAAGCGCAGGCTCTTAACCAACCATTTGTGCTCATGCAGAGACGGATCATATTTGTTCGCTTTCAATACAATGTAGCGGACATTTGTCATATCGCCGCCCGGTACTGCCGTAGATGGCGCCGTCGGTGTTGCCACCCAGTTTGACCATAAGTTTTCTTCTACACCGCGCTCGCCACAACTGGTTCCCTCAAACGAACGGTGTGCATGGGAGCCGCCAAAGAACGGATATCCTGCATACTGTACCTGCTTAATCCAGAACTTATCCTGACGCAAATCTACATTGTCTGCGTACAACTCTAAACTCATCTGTTCCGTTGCTTCACCTACAATCTGGAAGCCTTTGTACTGAGTCATGTCATAAGACTGACCCAAATCCAATACAACGTGGTCGTTATTTGCCTGTGTAAAGGTAATATTCAAGCCGTTTGCATCCTGTTTAATGCTGTCGATGGAAGAGAACACTTTCGTCTGATCGTCTCCCTCTGCAACTTTTGGAAGAATCTTTATCTTAGTCAAATCCACAACCAAATCCTGTGCTGCTTTCTTCGGCTCGAATACTTCTACTGTAAAGCTCATGGAAACCGATGGATTCTTCGTAACAACAGCCTTAATCGTCGCTTTACCAGTACCTACTGCTTCCATTACCGGACTGGATTTAGAGCCGTCCACTTTAATCACTTTCTCATCACTGGAAGACCATGTCAACTGTGTCTGCGTTGTAGATTCTGGCTGATAAACAATGTCTTCCTGTGCAATAGACATCTTCAGCCCTTTGGCAATCTTAGTCGGCACATTTTCCAATTTAACGCCAGTACATGGAGTTTCTCCCTCAAGGAGCGTCAAGTTATCCAAATACAATGTCAGGCTTGCATTGTTATACATACCAGAGTAAGTACTACCAATTACCATAGAAACACGCTTGCTGGACAATACACCCTCTTCGGTAATATTTCCTTTATTAAAGCCAAGCTTATTCTGATGCCATCCGGCCTTGTACTTGTCATTTTCAGACTCTTTGAAACCTACCGTACGGTTTTCAGGCTTCTTGCCGTCTGCTTTCGACCAGTCATTATAGAACATCGGGAACGAATGGTTATTATACGTCATATAATCGAACTCGCCGCCCTTGACATTATATGTCTCGTCCTTACCGGTTGCATGAGAAGCATCTGCAGAGAACTTAACTAAATCTTCTGAAACGCCTTTCTTCTTAGCATCGTCTGCCGTCAGAGTCGTGTCAAAGTAATGCTCTGGCGTAATCGTCTTATATTTACTGAAATATGCAGCTACTGCTTTATGCTGACAATCTCCTGTGTTACTCGAAACAACACGGGATTGAATCATAACGCCAGAGTAGTCATCCAATGATTTTCTGAGTGACAGATTGAAAATCGGGGCATAATCGTATGCCTGCGTATTTCCGTTGTACTCGACTTTCAAACACTTGTTGTTCGGGTTCTCAGGGTCCTGTACGACCGTCATTTTACCAATATTCTTGCCTACATATTCTTTACCTCTTGTTGCCTTACCGGAAGTACCCTCTAATGCATTGCTCTCCCAGTCATAACCTACCGGATAATCTTCAAAATCTTCAACAACTGTCTTTGTTCTGTTATCTTCCGGCTCATAGTTTGGTGTCGGCGTAGCTAACGCTGGTTTGGATTTGATGGTTACGTTTACTTTAACTTTTTTGTTTGTACCATCTTTCGTATAACCATAAATTACGGTTTTACCCGGTTTAACAGGGGTAACTACACCATATGGAGAAACATAAACAATCTTCTTGTTCTTTGCTTTCCATTTCATTCCTTTGTAACCGACTTTTGTCGGGGAATATTTCACACTGATGGTTGCGAGCTGCTGATTGCCTGTATCGGCTGCTTTATCATCATACTGCTCGGTAAGTTCCAGCGGTGTCTTCTTTGTAGAGACAAATTTAATTGTCTTTTTCGTTGTCTTCGTACGCTTAGATGCATCCGCTTCTTTGTTATTTGTTACACTTGTAGAAATTTTCAGTTTGCTTACGGAAACTTTCTTAATCGGTGTACCAATCTTAATCTTTAATGTTGCTTTCTTTTTCTTGTTAGCTTTGGAAGCGATTGTGATTTTGGCAGTCTTGTTTTTCTTTCCTACTGCTTTCACATATACTTTCCCTTTTGACTTAACAATCTTAGCAACTTTTTTGTTACTGGATTTGTATGTAACCTTTTTACTAATCTTTCCTGATTTGGTTACTTTTACTTTAATTCTCTTTTTCTGGCCTTTTTTCAAAACCAGTTTGCCACCGTTTGTAACAGGGCTTGTCACTTTCACGGACTTAATCTTTGCTTTCTTCGCATCAGAAGTCGTGCTGGTGACAGACAAAGATGTCACAATCAGCGCCAACGAAAGAAGAACAGTCATCAGCTTTGTGACCATTTTTGGTGTCTTGCTCATTTTAATCCTCCTTTTTTATATAGTATGTACAGACACTTACACACTCTGAATGTAGTCTTATTGTATCACTGTTATTATAAAAATGCAACCAAAATCCCAAAACCAAGCCTATTTTTTTGGATATGACTCAATTGAAAATTTAATTTCTACCCCTGAGTCCTCTCCCTGTAGAACTTATCCTTACAAATAAAGAGTAGATTTTACCTTTACACATATTGTATATTTATCATACAGTGATGCCGGTAAACAAGGAGGATACCATTATGGCAAAACATACCCATTTATCACTGGATGAAAGAATAACAATACAACAGATGCTCAGTCAAAATGAGTCCTTTAAGGCAATCGGCAGAACCTTAGACAGAAACTGTTCCACCATCTCAAAGGAAGTTCGCAACCATCTTCTCTTTCAGAAAAAAGGATGCATGGGACATGCTTTCAACGATTGCGCAAACCGGTTCGACTGCTCCCAGACCCATCTCTGTGCTAAACCCGGATGCACCC
>CAJTLS010000002.1:347-169766 GCA_910577295.1 uncultured Eubacterium sp. | reverse complement strand
TTGTATACTTATTGTGAGAATGATGGGGTGAATATGGTAGACCCGACGGGGCATTGGGGAAAAGACGTACATGAAAATTTGACAAAAAAGATAGCAGAAGGTATGGGATTTTCAAAACAGGACGCCTATTTAATTGCAAAAGGATGTAACGGTGCAGACCATTATGAAAAGAAAGTAGCGGACTGGAAATTAAAAATAAGTAACATTCCGAATTATAATAAATCAATTACGATAAATAGGGGAGATTACAAGGATAATATGTATCGAAGTTTGGCTAAAGGAACAAATCATTTTGGTTATCGTAAGCCACATTTACATACAATTAGTTCTAAACAGTATAATAAAGCGAGAAAAATGGGAAAAAAGATAGCGGGCAAGAAAAAGACAAAGAAAAGGATGGCCTTAATCGGTTTATGGCTTCATGCAAGTCAGGACAGATACGCTCACGGATTAGAATCTGAAAATATTAAACATGTGGGAAAAACCGATAACTATACATATGATTATAAAGGAAAACCGTTTAAGACCAGAAAAAGACTGTTCAATCCTAAGTTTAAAAAAGTCTCTAAATGGAAAGAAAATAAACGATTTAAGAAAACCGTAGAAGCAACAGAAAATTATTTGAAGAAAATAAAGAAAACGCTAAACAAGAGAAAGCCGGGGACGGTAAAAAAGGCAAAGAACATAGATAAAATAGTTACTAATTTTTATGGTAAATAGAAAGTTGGTTCGTTGTCTAATTGTGTTTAAAATAATTAAGTAGGGGGAAAAGCAAATGTGGAAAAAAAGAATGATATCTTTTGTTTTATTAATCAGTGTACTGCTTCCGTGTGTATCCGTTTACGGTTTTGCGAAAGTAAAAAAGAAAGAGCCTGCGGAATTTATATATATGGGGGATGACTACAAAGCGGTTATGCGTGCAAAATACGGTCTGATAGCAAAGAATGTTTCGGAGGTATATATTGGGGTACACCCAGATGAGTGGCAGGTTTATATACGTCAAAAAGAGAAGGTGAAAGAGGTTCGCTTAACAGAGAAAAAGGGGGGGAAGTATGAAAAATATACGGTAGCTGCCAATTGTAAAAATATTTATCCTCAGCCAGATGGAAATATAACCGTGGATAAAAACAACAGGGTTCTTTTTACCGGCATTTATACATGCGGTTTTTTTGTAAAACACACATCAAAGAAGGAATGTGATAAAGCATATAATCTTAAACATCCTTATATAGATCAGGTGGTGGAAACCGATGTGGAAAAGTCATGGGGAAACAATAATATGTTTGCGTATGTGAAGAATAATGCGTTGTATATTACGGGAAGTATTATGGGCGAGCTTGTTAGAAAAACAGGTGATGGTTGTTACAAATATGATACGGTGCAGACCTATTTTGAAGGAAGAGGAAATCAGATCCAGCAGGTAGTGTGCTGTCAGGATTTTGCGTCAGGGTGCAATATCTTTGTATTAATGCAGGACGGAAGCGTGTGGGGAATTGGGAGAAATAACAGAAAGCTGATTTCCAATTCAAAAAAGAAAAATTATCCCCAATTTGTTAAAATTATTGATGGCGGGGTAAAGCAGATAGCCGCCTGTATTAATAATGTTGCCGTGGTGAAAAAGAACAATACGTTATGGACATGGGGGAGAACAATTCAATCAAAGAAGAAAAAATATTCTGCCACGCCCCGAAAAATAGCAAACAATGTTAAGGAGGTAGCGGTATCAACAGCAGGGAGCATGCCAATTCGCTCAATTATAGTATACCTAAAGAAGAACCATAAGGCATATGGGATTGGAAATAATTATAATGGAGAGGGATACGCATTTACAAATCGTTATAAAAAAGGCTGGAACAGTAAACCAGTATTGCTTATGAAGAATGTTAAGCATGTATATGCAGCGACTGATTCTACGCTTATGCTGACCAGAAAAAATAGCCTATATTGGAGTGGAGCACAAAGCTGGTACTTGGGATGTTCTATAATTGAAGGGTGAAAGAACACAGAATAATAACTTGAACGGATTGGAATTTTGGTGGAATAATTGCAGAACTTTATGAAAATTATTGACTTCCTAGTTTTACTGTGCTATACTTGCTGAAGTTAAGTAAATAATAGTCTGCCACCGGGTAGAGAAGCGAAAGCATTCGTTACACATCGTTAGGTCATTGAAGATGTGTAGTCGGGTGCCTATTTTATTTTGGGAGGTAATTATATGCGCACGAGAGAACGAAAATCATTATTTGATTATTTTACAAAAGGAGAGATATTGTTATGGTGTATTTCCGTGACTTTAATTGTCGTATCATTTTTGTTATTTGACAGAGAAAATTATTTAACACTTATTGCTTCTTTCATTGGTGTAACATCGCTAATCTTTAATGCAAAGGGAAATCCGTTCGGACAGTTTCTCATGGTTATATTTAGTATATTATATGGGGTAATATCTTTTGCGTTTGCTTATTATGGGGAGATGATAACCTACTTGGGAATGACAGCCCCAATGGCTGTTTTTGCATTAGTCTCATGGTTGAGAAATCCGTATAACGGAAATAAAGCAGAAGTAAAAGTAAATAGATTAAAAACAAAAGAGATTATTTTTATGATGATATTGACAGCAACCATTACACTTGTTTTTTATTATATTTTGGCGGCTTTTCATACGGCAAACCTAATACCGAGCACGATATCTGTCACAACAAGTTTTCTTGCGGTTTATCTGACTTTTAGAAGGAGTGCATTTTATGCAATCGGTTATGCCGCAAATGATATTGTACTTATTATTCTATGGGTGTTAGCAACAATTTCTGATATATCGTATTTATCTGTTGCTATTTGTTTTGTTGTGTTTTTAGTAAATGATATTTATGGATTTATCAATTGGTCAAGAATGCAGAAACGCCAGGAAAACGATTGCATTGTCGTAGTGAACAATTAAAGGATAAAAGAGGTAAAGAGATATGTTCAGAGAAATGAGAAGAAAAAAACAAATTTTAAGCAATAAAGAAAATATTGAAATACTTGAGAAAGGAACTTCTGGGGTATTAGCATTACTGGGTGATAATGAATACCCATATGCTGTTCCTATCAGTTATGTTTATGAAAATTCTAAAGTTTATTTTCACGGTGCAAAAGCGGGACACAAAATAGATGCCATAAGGAAATGCAGCAAAGCATCCTTTTGCGTAATTGCCCAAGACGAGATATTCCCAGAAGAATATACAACATATTTTAGGAGTGTAATTGTATTTGGTAAAATACGCATATTGGAGGATGAAAATGAAATTAGAGAAGCAATTGAAAAGTTAGCAATTAAATATCATCCAACAGATAGCATTGAAAACAGGAATCAAGAAATTGCAAGAGAATGGAACCCTTTATGCATGATGGAACTGTCTGTTGAGCATATGACAGGAAAAGAAGCAATAGAAATTGCCAAAAAGAAATGGTAGCTTATCATCGCTTATTGTTGCGACCCACCACATAAAAAACGGAGTTATGGTGGGATGTTTTGTCATACCTTATTTCCCTCTGAACTTTGTTTTTGGAGTTTGGAGGAAAAAATATTGCGGGAGCATGGAGTTGATGAAAACACCATTGAGAAAATCCGCACAGATGACAGGGCAGACTTCAATTTCAACAGGCGGTTTTACCATTGGACAAGCGATTTCAACAATAGTGAATAGGTTGGTTTTCTCCCTATCTGATTTTACCTATGGATGAATTATGAATAAAACCTCATAAAAGTCTTGAAACATGATAAAAGGGTGATTATAATAGAAATCAGATAAATAGACAATAATGAGGGGGTTGCTTATGAAATCTTTAAAATTCAGAGTGATTCGGAATATAGTCGGTACCGTACTTATCGGAACATTAATCTGCGGTGCGGTCAGTATGTTCAATTCACTTTCTGTTGCCAATCAGGATGCAAAAAAAATGTTGATGGATGTGGCAACGGAGAATGGTTTAAAGCTTGATAATTCGTTATCTCAAATTGAGTCGTCTGTAAATACGCTTGCCAATATGACGATTCGTACGATTGATGATATCGACCGTTTTCAGAAAGATGCCGGATATGTGAAAAAATGTACGGATAAGCTACAGGACATTGCACTGGAAAGCGCCGTCAACACACAAGGGGCAATGACTTATTACATACGGTATAATCCGGATTTTACGGAGGCTACCTCCGGATTATTCGCATCGAAAGAAAGTGTGGACGCTGAATTTAAGTCACTGACTCCGACGGATTTCAGCAGTTACGATAAAGATGATTTGGAGCATGTCGGATGGTATTATATTCCAGTTAATAACGGCAAGCCCACATGGATGGAGCCATACTTAAATTCGAACATTAATGTATACATGATATCCTATGTAGTGCCGATTGTCATTGACAATGTTAAAGTGGGTATTGTTGGCATGGATATTGATTTTACGGAAGTGCAGAAACAGGTCAATGAAGCAAAAAGTTTTGGTCATGGATATGGATTTTTGGTTAATGCGGAAAACAAGATTATGAGCCATCCGAACGCAAAATATGGAAGCGCTGTGTCGGACATTGATAAAAATCTGGAAGCATTTCTCGCTGGAGAAGATGGTGAATCGGTTTTGGCGTATTCAAACAAAGGTGAAAAGGAATCGGCGGCATTTGTTAATTTGAATAACGGCATGAAGCTGGTTATGGCAGCGCCTACTTCAGAAATACAGCAATCATCAAAAACGTTGTTTATCTGGATTTGTATCGCCATGTTAGTTGCTGTTCTATATGGATTGTTAGTAGCGTTCCTGTTTAGCCGTAATCTGGTCACACCGATTCGGCAGTTGACCGAGATTGTAGAGGATACGGCAGATTTGAATTTCCGGCAGAATCCGAACAGTGCAAAACTGGTTCAAATCAAGGATGAAACCGGGGAGATGGCGCGGGCCATCCGTAAGATGCGCAAGAAGCTGCGTGATATGGTAAATCTCATAGAGACGACGGGTCTGACACTGGGAGATAACGTGACAGATTTGAATGAGAACATGGTTAACGTAAACGAAATATGCAGTAATAATTCCGCTACGATAGAAGAACTGGCGGCTGCCATGGAAGAGGCGGCCAGTGCGACCGACATGGTAAAACATGCGATTGAACAGGTAGATCAGAATGCCAAAGATATTGAGCAGTTGTCCGGTGAGGGAGCGCAAAATTCCCTGCAGGTAAAAGAGCGGGCAGTTGCACTTAAGAAAATGACAGCGGAAGCAGGAGAACGTACGACAACAATGTACAAAGAGGTACGTGGCAGTTCGAAAGAGGCGATGGAACAGGCGCAGGCAGTTGAGCGAATTAATGAGCTGACACAGAATATTATGGATATCTCTTCCCAAACAAATCTTCTGGCGTTGAATGCCTCCATTGAGGCGGCACGAGCAGGTGAAGCAGGAAAGGGATTTGCTGTTGTGGCAACAGAGATTGGAAAGCTGGCTTCCCAGACGCAGGATGCGGTGACGGATATTAATGACATTATTGAACAGGTCAATAAGGCAGTATCAGGCCTGACCGATTGTCTGAATAATGCCATGGCTTTTCTGGATAGCACGGTACAGGAAGATTACAAAAACTTCCAGCATATCGGTGAGAATTATGACGAAGACGCCGGCTCCTATCAAGAGGGAATGGAAAAGATTAATAATGCAATTAAGCAGCTTGTAAGTGCGATTGCGGAAATTACCGTGTCAACACAAGAAATTAATGATACGGTAGGAGAATCAGCAGTAGGAGTATCGGATATTGCCGGCAAGACTTGTGAAATGGCTCAGAAAATCGAAGAAACAGGAGCCTTTATGGACGAGAGCAGGAAGAGCGCTAAAGACCTCAATGGCATAGTATCCGAATTTGAACTGAATTAAGAATAAAGCATACAAAGAGAGATAAAGGGGCGAGATGATAATCGCCCCTTTTGGTTATGATGAAAGAACTTTACTCGATTTTTAAACACTTCTACCATAGGAAATGTTACACGATATGTTGCAAAATGTTCTATTTCATGGTATGATAATCTGACTAATGTAGAATAGGAGGAATTAAAATTGAAAAAATTATTGACATTAAGTCTCGTTTTTGCGATGATGGCAGTTATGTTAAGCGGATGCGGCAGTACTGATTCCGATTCTGGTTCTCAGCAGGCAGACAACGCTAACAAAGCTGGTGAAGCAAACAAAGTAAAAGTAATTGATGTAGATTTGACAAAAGAACAATATGCATTTGGTGTAGACAAAGACCAGCCAGAGCTGTTGCAGAAAGCGAATGAATTTATCAAAGAAATTCAGGAAAATGGAAAGTTTGATGAAGTCTGCAATAAATATTTCGGCGGCGCTGAGCCGACGCCAATTAAATCGGCGGAATTAAATCCATCCAAAGATCAGTTAGTAGTGGCAACCAATGCTGCATTCGAGCCATTTGAGTATACAAAGGGCGACAGTTACTACGGTATCGATATGGAACTTGCCGCTATGCTGGCAGAGAAACTCGGGAAAGAATTAGTCATTCAAAATATGAAATTTGATGCTGTATGTCTTTCGGTTGGGCAGCATAAATGCGATATTGCCATGGCGGGTCTGACGGTTCAGGAAGACCGCAAAAAATATGTAGATTTTGCCGATTCTTATTACAATGCCTCACAACGTCTGATTGTCAGGGAAGATTGTAAGGAATTTGATTCATGTAAAGATGTGGCAGCTATTGAGAAGATTTTGAAGACAAAGGATAAAAGCGTCAAAATAGGTGTGCAGACTGGTACAACCGGACAGTTTTATTGCGAGGGTGACAAGAAAATGGAATATGAGGGCTTTTCGGTAACGACAAAAGGATATGAAAACGGTTCTCTCGCCGTACAGGATTTGCTGAACAAAAATCTTGACTATGTAATTATTGATTCCGCTCCGGCGAAATGTATTACGGAAGCAATCAATAAAGTTCAGTAAATGGAAACCGTGGATTAATTTATTAGGAAGAGCACATAGGTTCGCAGCAATGCGAACCTATGTTATATGAGGATTGTTATGGGAAATTTTACAGCGAAGTGGAATCAATTTACAGAGGTTTTCATTGAGCAAAATGGATATGAAAAGGTAATTGAGGGATTACAAAATACGGTTATTATTGCCGTACTGGGTCTGTTGATTGGAATATTGATAGGTATTGTAATTGCCACGGTGCGCGTGGTGCCCAAATATAACTGGATACCACGTATTCTGAACGGTATCTGTTCGGTATATGTAGGGTTTTTCCGTGGTACGCCGGTTGTTGTACAATTGTTGCTCTTTTATTATGTGCTTCTTCCCATTTTGGGATATCATATGACAGGCGTGCAAGTATCCATACTTGTCTTCGGACTGAACAGCGGCGCCTACATATCGGAGATGGTGCGGGGCGGCATCTTATCAGTTGACGCCGGACAGATGGAAGCAGGCCGCGCGGTTGGTCTCAGTTTTGCAACTACGATGCGCAAAATTGTCATTCCACAGGCAATTAAAAACATATTGCCTACATTGGGAAATGAATTTATTGCACTGATAAAAGAAACATCTGTTGTCAGTTTTGTCGGTGCGGCGGACTTATACGTGGCATTTAATTATATCGGAAGCAACAGTTATGAGTTTATGGTTCCGTATTTAGTCATGGCGCTCATCTATATTGTACTCGTCATGCTGATAAGTTTAGGGATTAAGATTATGGAAAGGAGCCTGAGAAAAAGTGATAGACGTAATTAATTTGCAGAAAAGCTTTGGCGACAATGTAGTTCTTGACGGCATTGACGTAACTATTGACAAGGGTGATATCGTAGTAGTTATCGGCCCGTCCGGCTCAGGCAAAAGTACTTTTCTCCGTTGTTTGAACTGTATGGAAGACCCGACTGGCGGCCAGATTATTTTTAATGGTGTCGATATTGTCGACATGAAAGAGGATATTAACCAGCATAGACGCCATATGGGGATGGTGTTTCAGCATTTTAACCTGTACAACAATAAGACAGTATTGGAAAATATTATGCTGGCGCCAGTATTCGTGCAGTGTCAGGATTTGAGAAAGGCAAAGCGAAGTAACTTTTTTCTTCCTTTTACAAATTTGTTCCGCAGCAAAGACAAGAAAAAGACGCCGATAGAGATTACGAAAAGCAAACGCCAAGTAGTGGAAGAGGCAAAGAAGCAGGCAATGCATTTGTTAGAGAGGATTGGTTTGCAGGATAAGGCGGATGTATATCCATCGACACTATCGGGAGGACAAAAGCAGAGGGTAGCGATTGTCCGCTCACTGGCGATGAATCCGGACGTCATTTTGTTTGACGAGCCGACGAGTGCATTAGACCCGGAAATGGTCGGTGAAGTGTTGGATTTAATGAAAGCGCTTGCCCAAGAGGGGATGACGATGGTAATCGTTACACATGAAATGGGTTTTGCAAAAGAAGTCGCAAATAAAGTACTGTTTATTGATGAGGGTAAAATTTTGGAGCAGGAATCGCCGGACAAATTTTTTGGCAGTCCGAAAAATCCTAGGTTACAGGATTTCTTATCAAAAGTATTAGTTTAAAAGGAGGAGACAGGATGGAGTTACAAAAAGTAATCGAGACAAGAAGAAGCGTCCGCAAGTATGACGCATCAAGAAAGGTGACAAAGGAACAGATATCGGAAATCGTGCAGGCGGCTATTCAGGCTCCCTCATGGAAAAATTCACAGACGGCCAGATATCATGTCGTACTGTCGGATGAATTGACAGAAACAATGCTGAACGATTGTCTTCCTGAGTTTAATGCGAAAAATTCAGAGGGGGCGGCGCTGGTTGTCACAACCTTTGTAGCAAACCGCGCGGGATTTAACCGCGAGGGACAGCCGGATAACGAAGTTGGTAATGGCTGGGGTTTCTATGATTTGGGATTACATAATGAAAATTTTGTATTAAAGGCAAAAGAAATCGGACTGGATACTTTGATTATGGGTATTCGGGATGAAAAGAAAATTCGTGAAGTACTGCAAATTCCAGAGGCGGAGACGATAGTGGCTGTGATTGCGCTCGGATATGGAGAGCAGGAGCCGGAGATGCCAAAGAGAAAAAAACCGGAAGACATTGTAACGTACTACTAATCACTGTTCCGTATGACTTGTTAGATGTCGCGCAAAGTTATGGTAAATAAGTTTTAGATTAAAGAAAGCACCGAATGAATTACATCATTTGGTGCTTATCAAAGTCAATTTTGAAAGGTTGAACTTGATATGCCAAAAATGAAAAGCATTGTCTCAAAACATTTATATATTATCGGATTTATCATGGCATTATTTATTGTCTTAATGGCCGCCGGTGTCCAAATTTTTCGTGAGCAGCAGCGCAACCGCTTTGACACAGAAAAAATATTTACTCAGGTTAAACGTGTTCTTGATGAAAATTCCAGAGAACTTGAAATGACACGCACCGAATATAGTGAACAATGTCTTGACAATGCCGAGACAATCGCCTATATTATCCAAAATAATCCGAAAGTGCTAAACAGTGTAGACACCCTTAAGTATATTGCGGATATCACCAATGTTGATGAAATCCATCTCTTTAATGAGGAGGGTGTTATTTTCAATGGCACACATCCGCAATATTATGATATGAGCGTTAATGATGGCGAACAGATTGGCTTCTTTAAAAAAATGCTCGAAGACAAATCACTAAAACTCGTACAGCAGTTGTCTCCAAACACAGCAGAAAAAAAATTCATTCAGTATTCTGCCGTATGGAGTCCTAATGGAAAATTCTTTGTTCAGGTTGGCATGGCACAGCAAAATGTACAAAAAGTCACGGAAAAGAACGAACTTCCTTATATTTTTTCTCTTCTTAGAGCAAATAATAATATAAATCTGTATGCAGTAGATAAGAAAAGCGGTAAAATTCTGGGTTCAACCATGGAGGGGAAAACAGGAAAAAATCTCTCAGAAATCGGCATTTCCCATGAACGTGCCTTATCGGATAGCGATGGCTTTCATGCAGTTGTTGACGGACAGCTTTGTTTTTGTATGTTTGCTGACTGCGGAGATAACTTTATTGGGCGTGTTGTTACTGCAAAGGATTTGTATAGCAATGTGAAAATGATAATCATTATATCAGCAATAGCAAGTATTATTATTATACTGATTATACTGACAGCCATTAAGCGTTTTATCAACAAAGAAGTAATTACCGAAATCAGCACGATTAACAATAAACTTGCCGAGATTTCAGGGGGCAATCTGGATGAAAAAATTAATGTTTCCAATTGTCTTGAATTTTCTGAATTATCCGAACACATTAACGAAATGATTAGCGCTTTGTTAGCCAGTACCGCTAAAATATCTTATGTACTTGATAAAGTAGATTTACAGATTGGCGTTTATGAATACAATGAAAAAATGAAGTCGGTTCGTTTCACGGAAAAAGTGCCTAAAATTCTCTCTCTGGACGATGAGCAGATTCAGATTTTTTCTCATGATTGCGTCCGTTTTAAGCAATACATGCAATCTCATATTTTTGACGCTGTTTCCCCTGACGAAAATATTTTCCGCCTGTATGGGAAGACGGAAAAATATATAAAATATGAAGAAATTAATTCAAATAATGCCATTCTTGGTATTGTTATGGACATTACAGCGGAATATGTTCGTCGGCGTCAGCTTGAAATTGACTGTGAGATAGATCCTTTCACCGAATTGCTGAATCGCCGGGGACTGACAAGTCGTTTTGAATCTCTTTTTAACCGCCCTGATAAACTTGGTCATGGTGCGCTTGTTATGCTGGACGCAGATGGATTGAAACAGATTAATGACAAATTTGGACACGAGGCAGGAGATGCTTACTTAAAGAGTATTTCCGAAATCCTCATTTCATTTAATTCCCAAAACTGTATTAGCGCCCGCTATGGCGGCGATGAATTTATACTGTTTTTTCACAATCTGGAAAGCGACTCACAGGTTGATGCTTATTTGCAGAAACTCTCTGACATTCGCAAAGAAACAGAGGTAGAAGTAGCGCCAAACCACATTGTTCCCGTCAATTTTTCATTTGGCGCCTCTTTCCTCTCTGATACTTTGGATCCTGTTGCTCTCATTAAAAATGCTGACGAAAAAATGTATAACAATAAACGTCGGCGTAAGCAGCAGATGTAATCCGGTATAAGGCGGTTTTTCCTATACGACTCCAATAAAATCTTTCATTGTATCAAAGCCCGATTTGCCTCTCTCCTACAGATTTTTGTACATCTCTTTTAATAAATTTATTGTATGTACAATCGCCCGCCTCTCAAATTCTGGATAATCCATATGGGAAGAATTATCTGCCTTATCCGAGATAGCGCGGATAATCAGAAAAGGAACTTGATTTAAGTATGCCGCCTGCGCCATTGCAGCGCCCTCCATCTCGGCACAATCACCCTGAAATGTCGATATAAGATAATCTTTCTTTTCCGCACTCGAAATAAACTGGTCGCCGCTCACAATTTTCCCGATGTGGCATTGGATATCGGGATTGCTTTTTTTACAAGCCTTTTCGGCAAGGGAGAGAAGTGTCTTGTCCGCATAGAAAACAGACCGCTCCATGCGCGGAATAGTTCCCACGGGATCGCCCAGCGCCGAGACATCCATATCATGCTGCTGAGCGCATTCGGAGAGGACAATATCCCCGATATCAAAGCGATTGTTCAGAGAGCCGGCTACTCCCGTGTTGATAAGTGCGCTTATGTTATATTCGTCTACTAATATCTGGGTACAGATTGCCATGTTGACCTTGCCGATTCCACTGACGACAATGACCGTCTTTGTACCCCACAGACTGCCCTCAGTAAATAGCATGCCTGCTTTGTTCATTTCCGTTGTTTCCGTCATTTGTTTTTTTAAGCTGGCGACTTCTTCTTCCATAGCGCCAATCAATCCGATTGTTTTCATAAAATCCTCCATTCTAATGCTTCCGTGGGAATCAAAATATTTTTAACTCCGATATCATATTGTCAGTATATCATAAAATACATTTTTTTAAAGAGGGTACTTTCTTCTTTTCAAATCTTTGTTTCCGTGCTAAAATAGAAAAGCAAAATAGAATGATGAAAAGAGGATACTATGAAAGCGAATTACCATACGCATACGAAACGCTGCCAACATGCAGAGGGAGAGGACAGGGAATATGTAGAGGCCGCCATTGAGGCAGGGTATGAGATTTTAGGTTTTTCCGACCATTGTCCGTGGGTATTTCCGCACGGATACATATCACATGTCCGCATGGATACTTCTGAAGTTGACGGATATTTTGTATCGTTAGAGAGTCTGCGGAAAGAATATGAGAGAGATATTACAATCTTTATCGGGTTTGAAGCGGAATATTTTCCACCCTTGATAGAGGAACAGGAAGAGCTCTTGAAAGATTATCCTTTAGATTATATGATTTTAGCCCAGCATTTTTTGGGCGGGGACAGGGAAAATTGTTATGCTGGAAGCGAAACCGACAGCGTAGATACGTTAAGAAACTATGTGGATTTGTGTATCGGGGGAATGCAGACGGGCAGGTATAAGTATCTGGCCCATCCAGATTTAATTCATTATGTGGGAGACAGTGCCATATATGAAAAAGAAATGAAGCGGTTATGTGAGGCGATGAAAGAAAGTAATATTCCTCTGGAGATGAATATACTGGGGCTGTTGACCGGACGCAATTATCCGACCGGCCGTTTTTGGGATATTGCAAAAGCAGTAGGAAACCGTGTCATTATTGGGATGGATGCGCATACGCCGGAACAGTTATTAAATCAGAACTATGTGGAAAAGGCAAAACTTCTCTGTGAGGGCATGGAAATAGTAGAAGAATTAGAAATAAAATAAAGTGAAATTTCAGAATGGAGGAAACAATGAGTACAAGAATAGGAATCTTAGGTTATGGAAATTTAGGACGGGGCGTAGAGTGTGCCATCCGTCAAAATAAGGATATGGAGTTGGCAGCAGTCTTTACGCGCAGACAGCCTGCGGATGTATCCATTTTTACGGAGACAGCAACCGTTGCCAATGTTAAGGATATTCCTGATTGGAAAGATAAGATTGATGTTATGATTTTGTGCGGCGGAAGCGCCACGGACTTACCGGAGCAGACGCCGGAGTATGCGAAGTACTTTCATGTAGTGGATAGTTTCGATACACACGCTCGCATTCCCGAGCATTTTGCCCGTGTGGACGCAGCGGCGAAAGAGAGCGGCCATGTTGGTATCATTTCGGTAGGCTGGGACCCGGGAATGTTTTCCCTGAACCGTCTGTATGGCAATGCACTCCTGCCGGACGGCAGCGATTATACATTCTGGGGTAAGGGAGTCAGTCAGGGACACTCGGATGCCATACGCCGCTTAGATGGTGTAAAAGATGCGAAGCAGTATACGATACCTGTCGAGAGCGCTTTAGAGGCTGTCCGTTCCGGCGGCAATCCTCAGTTTACGACGAGAGAAAAGCATATGCGCGAGTGCTTTGTTGTTTTGGAAGATGGTGCGGACGCTGCCAAAATAGAAAAAGAAATCAAGACTATGCCGAATTATTTTGCCGATTATGATACTACCGTACATTTTATCAGTGAAGAGGAATTAAAAGTGAATCATAGCGGTATCCCGCATGGTGGTTTTGTATTGAGAAGCGGTGTCACGGGGTGGAACAAAGAGAATAATCATTTGATAGAGTACAGTCTGAAATTAGATTCGAATCCGGAATTTACGTCCAGTGTTTTGATTGCGTATGCGAGAGCGGCTCACCGTCTGGCAAAAGAGGGTCAGAGTGGATGTAAGACAGTCTTTGATATCGCTCCGGCGTACCTGAGTACCAAATCGGGCGAAGAACTTCGGGCAGAAATGCTGTAAAATCAAATAAATAAAGAGAGCAAGAGGAAACTGGCTGTAAAATTTTGCGCTGTCCCCCTGCTCTCTTTTATTTTACATTTCTGCGCCTAGAAGCAACTTGTTTCATTATGTTAAACTCGGACTGCTTTGTATCATGCTGTGCAATATCAGATACGCATAAAAGATACCGTGCGCCGTCTTCGTCCGTGACACAATATTTTTTATCGCTCGACCGGCCTTTGGTTATTGGTTCTTTAGTTACAAAATTCATCTGCTCATCTCCCTGTTAATCCTTATTTGTTTATCATAATACTATAGTTTTATATGAAAATAAAGCAATCGCTTTCAGAGTGAGGGGTAAGGGTAAAACACTATGAGATGTGATGAGCACGCTTGAAACTGTCAAGAACAGAGGGAACTGTGCTTTTGGCACGCTGAATCCCTTAATTGACAAATTTTCTTTCCTTTTGTAGAATTAATTATGTTGAAACAAAAAATGATTGGAGGTTTACCTGCTTTATGAGACAGATTAAAAATCCGGTTCTGCCGGGGTTTCATGCTGACCCCTCGATAATTCGGGTGGGGGATACTTATTATATTGCCAACTCTACCTTTGAGTGGTTTCCGGGTGTGCGTCTTCATCAATCGAAAGATTTGGTGAATTGGGAATTGCTGCCCTCGCCGCTGACGACAACCGCGCTGCTTGACATGAAAGGAAATCCATCTTCAGGAGGCATATGGGCTCCTGATTTATCCTATGCGGATGGGAAATTCTGGCTTGTATATACGGATGTTAAAATAACCGAGGGCGCTTTTAAAGATATGGTGAATTATATTACTACGGCAGAGGATATCCGCGGCCCGTGGTCGGAGCCGATACGGGTGAATGGCGTGGGATTTGATGCATCTTTGTTCCATGATGACGACGGGAGAAAATATCTGGTACAGCAAACGTGGGACCACCGCGAATACCATCATGCGTTCCGCGGTATTACGCTGACGGAATTCGATACTGCCGTGATGAAATTGAAGCCTGAGACAGCGAGAAATATTTATGACGGAACGGATGTCAAACTTGTTGAGGGCCCTCATTTGTACAAAATAAATGGCTTTTATTATCTTTTTGCCGCACAGGGGGGAACGGTTTATACGCATCAGGAAGTGGTAGCCCGTTCCCAAACGTTAGATGAGCTGAGTTTTGAGACGGAGCCGGACGGCCCGTTTATTACGAATTTTGATACGCCATATCTCGGTATACAGAAACAGGGGCATGGCGCCCTTGTCGAGACGCCAGCGGGAGAGTGGTACTATGCAAGTTTGTGCGGCCGCCCATGGACATATGAGACGGATTCCTGCATTGACCCGCGCGGATACTGTACATTGGGGCGTGAGACATCGATTCAAAAAGTATACTGGGACGACAACGGCTGGCCGCGCATTGAAGGAGGACATGGCGGGAAGATTTATGTCGACGCACCAAAAGATGCCGTGGAGACAGACATGCCGGAACACCACTCATTCCACGATGAATTTAACGAGTCAAAATTAAACGGTGAGTGGAATACGCTTCGCGTACCATTTACCGAAGCGATGGGAAATGTCGGAGACGGCAGGCTTCTCCTCCGCGGGCAGGGTTCCCTGTGCAATACGCATGAATTGTCTCTTGTTGCAAAACGCTGGCAGGCTTTTTATTTTGATGCTTCTGTGAAAGTGAGTTATCAGCCATTTTCTTACCAGCAGATGGCGGGTCTTACGAATTTTTATAATGACAGACACTGGTCATTTGCCTTTGTGACATGGAATGAAAAAAACGGGCGCGTAATCGAAGTTGCACAATGTAACCGCGGAGCATATACGTCCTATCTTCGCGACGATGCGATTCCGGTGCCGGAGGGAGCGGATGTTTGGCTGCGCGCAAAAGTAAGAAAGGAAACATATACATATGAATATTCCTTTGACGGAACTAATTTTGAACCAATCCCGGTCGAATTAAATGCTGCGGTGTTATCCGACGATTATGTATTACAAAGCTATGGTGGCTTTTTCACCGGAGCGTTTGTCGGAATGGCATGCGTTGATTATGCCGGATATGATACAAAAGCGGAGTTCAGAAGTTTCGACTATAAGGAACTCGGCGACATATGCAGAGAAGACGGAAGCTTTGGCTGGGAATAATCCCCCATGACTGATTTTGTTTTGTGTATAGTTAATAGAGTGAAAGGAACAGTAGTTATGAGTTATGATTTAATGGTTTTTGAAAAATCCAAAGCACCTGCTACAAAAAAGGATTTTATGTCATGGTATGAAAAGCAAACTCAATGGGGGGAAGAACACGATTATCAAGCGATTAGTGTATCCTCTCCTTCATTGCAAAATTGGTTTATGGAAATGAAAGAAACATTCCCTCCTATGAATGGGGAATATGCGCCTGACCCCGATTTGGTGGATAAAGATGAAAACTTAGAAAACCATATGGTCGATTATTGTATTGGGAGAGATGTAATTTATGCAGCATTTTCATGGTTGGTGGCGGATGAAGCTTATGAACTTATGCGAAGTTTAGCCCAAAAGCACAAAGTCGGTTTTTTTGATGTAAGTGGCAATGATGGCGATATTATTTTGCCAGATGGAACCATGATAGTATGATGTCAAGCTGACAAAGTATGCTATTCTAAACCACACAGAAGTGGAAATGCAATAAAAGAATGTTTGAGAATATGCCGGATAAAGGATAACTTGTTAGCTAAAGATGTTCTCTAATCCTTCACGGCTTTGTTCTAAAATATCAGGAGAGGTGGTAATAAGCTGGATGTCTGGCTGATTTATCAATGTGAGAAATGTAAACATACCCTTAATATATCAATCTATGAACAGCAAAAAGTTTCTTCCATACCAAAGAGAGAATATCAGTGTTTTTTGAACAATGATGAACAGTTTGCAGAAATGTATGGTAAAAATGTGCAGTTATTTCGGAAGAACAAGGCGACTATTGATTTTGGAAAGGCAAATCCAGAAGTCAGGTAAAGAATTTGTTGGAAAAGGGAGGAATGAAAGTGATGACAGAACTGCCACAATTTATTTCTGTTAGCATCAACACTTCCCGGTTTCATTTGGACAGATAGGCGGCAGAAAATAAATTTACGGAGATTTTGCTTATGGAAATTGAAACTCAAAGAATACTGATTCGAGATGTAAAAACAGAAGATGAAATACCATTTGTCAAGATGGCGGCAGACGGAAGCTTAAATGATTGCGGTTTTGATAGAGACTGCGGTAGTTGGATAACAAAATGGATAGACGAAGCAAAGGGTTTTGCATTTAGGGATAATCCCTATACGGATTATCTGGCTTATACAATAACCTTAAAGGCGGAAGCTACGGTAATCGGTTCTGTTGGATGCTCTTATTATGAAGACCTTCAAAAAATAGGTATTACATACTTTATTGGGGCGCAATATAGGAATAACGGTTACGCAGCCGAAGCGGCCAAAGCATATACCGACTATTATTTCAATCATTATAATGCAAAAAGAATGATTGCAACAGTGAGAGAAGAAAACATATCATCATGGAAAGTGATTGAAAAAGTGGGATTTATTTTGGACGGAAGAAGAATGTATAAGGATTTGGGCGATGATGATGAAAAATTATATCGCTTTTACGAAATCACTAAATAAATTTGTTTTGTTCTAATCAATTTCCTTTGTGAAGAATGTGGCTGCTTTTTTCAAGAAGCGGTTTTCTTCATAAAGCTCTCCTTTTTCATTTGCATCTGGCTCCATTCTTCTTCAAACTGTCTGTTCCAGCTTCGGACAGTTTCTTCACTTAAGTTATACTTCTTATTGACGCTTGTAGGTGTTACAACTTTACTTTACCGCATCAATTACAGTACAAAGGCAGATTATGCTGATTATACCAAGCGGTTGAAGGAATGGGGGAGAAACGTTTGGTATGAGGAATGTGGAAGAACAAGCGAAAATAAAAAATGCCTAACCTGTCGGCAAACAGGCTAGGCGGTGTCCGTTAGGACATTAATCCGTATACTTGGGAGCATCCACTGTTGGAGTAGGACACTATCCGTTTGAGAGGCATCTGTAGGAACAGATGCCTTTCTTTACGTTCAATATAACATACTCAGGGCAGAAATTCAAGTATAGATTTTAATCAAGGCGGAAAGCCCTAAAAATGGCTGCGTTTTTCAGTCAGCCCTTTGCCTTAAATTAGTAAAGTTACATTTTGCGGAGCGAAGAACGGCTTGCCGTTCTTCAGAGGGCTGCGCTTTTCAGTCAGCCCTTTGCGGCCTCAATAAAGGCAAAGAAAGATGCTTTTGGCTCTGTAATATTTTCCCCGAACAAAAGCGGTTCGCATAGGGCGCGCCATGACGTGCTGTCACAGAGTCCCCACAGTGTGACACTTGTTATACCCTTTGGATTTACGGATTTATCGCGATTCTTCTGTTTTGCAACAATCGTTTTCATCAGGTTTTTAACAAATTTTTCCTGATGGGCGTCGGTCTCGTTTTCATTTCTATACGAATACGATGCGTTGGAGCCCTCGGTATCAAAGTTAATCGTAAAGTCAAGTTCGGTAATTTGGATTTCATATCCGGAAGCAAGGAATTTCTCTAATGCTTCGCCGTATTGCTGCACGGTAGGAACTTTAACGTCAACGTGGCTCTGCATGCCGATGCCGCCGCAGATTTTAGCAGGTTCGCCCTGATTGATAAAGTTGACGAGGTCGAGTGTTTCCTCAACTCCGAAATAAGTGTTATAGTCGTTATAGAAAAGTGTTACCTTGTCCTGCACATCGTAACTCTTCAACATCTCGTAAGCGATTTCAAACGCCTTTTTTACATAGGATGGTGATTTGCCTTTATTGCCGTAAACGCCGTCCCAATTTTTTTTCCCAAAGGACATACGATGTAAATATTCATTTACGACATCCCATGCATAGACGATACTGCCGGCCGTTCCGGTCAGGGATTTTTCGCGATTCATTACGTGTGCCATCACGTTATGGATATAGAAATCCAGACGGGCGTCCATAATAGCGGTAGAGACAACGGAAGAACCCTGATAGTTTTTCGTAAAGAACCAACTTGGCGTCTGGCTGTGCCACACTAACGTGTGAGCGCGCATTTTCAGTCCGTTCTTTGCCGCAACAGATAAAGCGCCGTCGACCTCTTTAAAGTTTAACTGTGGAACAGTTGCTTCCGGATAACCCTCCGGAACGTAATATCCTTTTGCTTTGGCATCTGCGATGGAAAGCGTCTTCGCAGAAGAACCGAGAATGTTATCCGGTTTCATTTCATTTTCTAAAGTAAAGCTGTTATAATGCTTTTTAATAAATGACAACGTTTTTGCCGTTCTCAGTTCGCGCGGAGAAGAGCTGCCATAATTTACAGCGGCGCCCATATACGGGAAAATATCTTTATATGTATTGATAATGCTTGGTGTGGCTACGGTTTTCTTCTTTAATACTTTTACTTTACATTTTAACTTATATGTTTTTTTGCGGATTTTAACTTTACAGGTTACGGTTGCCGTTCCCTTTTTCAATCCTTTTACTTTGCAGGAAGTTTTCTTTTTCTTAGTCAGTTTGACGATTTTTTTCTTATTTGTCTTCCATGTTACTTTTGCTTTCTTTCCGGCGCGGGAAAGTTTTATTGTTTTTGTTTTACCTTTTGTAACTTTTATTGTCTTTTTGGATAATTTTGGTTTTTTCGCTTTGGCTTCCAAATCTCCAGTCGGTGCAATCGACACCAGACAGAGACCGAAAATGACTGCGTGCGAGGCAATTTTTTTTATCAGTTTCATAGATGACACTCCTTTTCAATTTTTGTGGGCGTTCAGCCTGTTTCCATTATAATCAGATACGGCGGAAATGGCAAATAAAAATTTGTGTCAATATGGCAAGGAGTGATATTGACGCTTTCCGTATTCAGTGATAATATAAGTGTGTTGTAAAATTATATTGTTAGAGGAGGAAGAGATGAAAAAATCATGTAAACAGACGCTGAGTGTATGTCTTTCCCTTGCTATGGCAGTATGCACACTTGCTACCGGCCCTTTGGAGGCACAAGGAAAGGCAAGGTTAAAAGTAAGGAAAATGAATCTGACGGTAGGGCAGAAAAAGAAAATTGTCATAAAAGGAAAGAAGAAAAAGGCAAAATATACCTTTTCTTCATCTGCCAAAGCGCGGGCGTCAGTTTCAAAGAAAGGTATCGTTAAGGCAAAGAAAGCCGGTAAAGCAACGATTACCGTCAAAGAAAAGAATAAGAAAAAGATTCGCAGAGTAGGGCGGATTGCCGTGACTATTAAGGCGAAAGCCCAAAATAAGCCGACGCCGTCTGTTACGCCGGACAATACGGTTTCGTCAACAGCAACCGCTACGCCGACTAGCAGTCCGACACAGAGACCAACGCTAAAACCGACGGCAACGCCATTTCCGGAGGACCCTGATTTTGCGGTGCCGAGAAATGCGACTACAAAATATGAAGGACGCGGCGGCGAGGTAGAGGAATTTACATATGGCTCTACTGCGATTGCAGAGGGAGAGACGGTGCAGCGTCGCGCTATGGTCGCTCTTCCAAGCGGTTATAAGACGACAAAGAAATATCCGGTAGTTTACGCGCTGCACGGATTTAACGGCTGGGAAAATTCGATGATAACGGATGGCGCGCCTCATGTGTCATGGAATGCATCTGCGGAAGATACGGTAAAAGACGTTATTCTTGTCTGCCCGAATGTTTGCGCGAATAAATCGGGACAACAGGAAGTGGGCGCTTATGATAATTTCATAAACGATTTGATACAGTGTTTGATGCCTGCGATTGAAAAGAAATATTCTGTCCTGACAGGAAGAGAGAACACGGCGATATGGGGATTTTCCATGGGCGGCCGCGAGAGTCTTCAGATAGGTTTCAAAAGACCGGATTTATTTGGTTACATAGGAGCGTTTTGTGCGGCTCCGGGTGTAATTGAATATCTTTCAAAAGAAAATTTTAAACTTCCGGACGAGTATAAGGACAACACGTTAATTTTAATTGCCAAGGGCGCTAACGATAATCTGGTCGGAGACAATCCACTGCTTTATCACAAGACGCTCGAGGAAACAAAAACGCCGCATCTGTACTATGAGACAATGGGTATGGGTGGCGGAGGACATCACAAAAATGTCTTCCTGCACGGATATTACAATCTGCTCGTAAGAGCATTTCCCGCAAATAAACAATAACAAAAAAATAAAAAACAGAAATGAGGATTTAATATGAAACGATTAATAGCAGCTTTATGTATATGTTTATCTTTAATTTTGGTTGGATGTTCCGAAAATAGTAATGAAATTGCCAATTCATCAAACGGTTCTTCAACAACAACAGAAAATGACGCAAAGAATGCTTCGTCACCGACGGCAGCTCCGACGCCGGAGCCGGCAGCAAAAGAGCTTTCACTGAAAGACGAAGGCAAGGTTGGCGACTGGGAGATTTGTGTAAAAAAAGTTGCTGTAAAAAATAAGATAAACAACGGTAAATATCGTTACTTTAAGGCAGAGAAAGGACAGACATATGTTGTTCTCACTGTTACGGTAAAAAATGCAGGAAAAGAAAAAGAGAAATTTCTGCCATATGTAGGAATTAAAGGAAGAATGATTCAGGCGTTAATTACATCAGCAGATAACCAAGAATATAAGCCGACGCAGTTATTGGGTTATAACAAGGATTTAGTTGACAAGTCGATGAATACATCAGAGAAAAAGACAGGAACTATTGCTTTCCAGATTCCGAAAAAAGCAGCGAAAGACAAGAAAAATCTCAAATTAAGTTTTGAAAAGGGAGAGGAAAAACTGCTCTATTCCCTTGGGAAATAAAGCAGTTTCAGCAGTATTTTTACGATGGGTTTAAGGCGCTGCGCTCAACATAAAGACTTCCTCCGGAGCGGGCGTCAACATACCATTTTACAAGAGTAAGAGTTTCCTGTTCGATTTCGATACAGGTAATGAGATAAGGATGGACACAGCTTCCCGTATTAAGATAAGGGGAGTGCGTTGGATTTTCCATTGTCATTGGACGATGCGTATGTCCGGCGATAAGTGTCCGTCCGTTTTTTTGCGCCCATTTTGTCAGCTTTTTTTCCGTGCGCTGTTTGGAAGTATAGTTTTTTGCAGCGCTGGTGGGGTCTAAGATTCCAATCTGTTCTAACGGTTTCCACACATAGCGCACGAGAAAACGATTGACGGGCCACAGGCTGGAGTTGAGCAGAGACGCCTGATGGCCATGGGTCAGATACAGTCGTTCCCGCCTGTCCGGATTTTCCAGAATAAGTCCGGAATAAAAAGTTATGTCCGGAAAGAGAGGCAGGGAGCACTGACTGGAAGAACAGTAAAAAGAGGCGCATTTTTTTTTCGAAAAGGAGGCGCTCTTTTTTACAATATCATGGTTTCCATATATCATATACAGCCGGTTATCACAATAGAATCGGGAAAGGAGCTGAAACACTTCACTGTGGATTTCTTTAATCTGCTCCATCTTCCGATTCTCCCAGAGTTCGTCGCCGTCTCCCAGTTCAATATAGGTAAAGCCGTTTTTGTAATAGTGCTTTAGTGCCGCAATATAGAGATGCTGGTTTTTCAAAAAATTGTCATTGTTCGTCCCATTTCCCCGATGGCAGTCGCTGAACAATACATATTTGCTTTCTGCATTCAGGGGGAGAATGGGAACGTGTTGAAATGCGTTGTCAAGTCTTTTCTGATAGCCCACAAAATCACCTCTTCCTTTTCGGGAAATGGCGCAGGCGCAGCAGATGGCGGCATATCCATGGCAGGTAAAAATAAAGATACAAAATCGAATCGCAGCTATTGTGGCAAAAGCGGGTGACAAAGCAAAATAGCCGGCAATTCATACGGTTGAGACATTGCACAAACCATCTTTGTACGCGTTTCCAAAGGGAAAGCTTTGGCGTACAATCAGGGAAATGAAAGTATACCGTTGTCAAGTAGGAAAAGATTTCGCTGCAATCTACGCCGGTATCCCAGAGCGCTTCGAGGAAAGCATTTTTCATTTCCATATTCGGGAATTGGATGGAAACATTTAAACAAAGCTGCGAGGGTTTTGAAAAAGTTCCCACATCAAAGATAGTGAGCCACCAATGCTCATCCCGCAGGGAAGCGACGCGTCTTCCGTCACGCCACAGTTCGGTTGTTATATCTAACATTTCACATCCGTCGGCGGCATGGAACGTTGTATTATTCCAATCTTTCCTGTCAACTATCCCATCTGCATGATAGACGCCAGCCTCACAGCCGGTGCAGATACCGTACTGGCCTTTCCAAATCTGAATCAACCATGTTTTCCCGTTATAGTCAAAATGGACGGGAAGCGTTTCGTACACCATATTGAAATATGGCGCCGCCTTGTCAAAAAGCTTCCGATAACCAAAATCTTTTTGCCATGCGTCCCTGCGCGTACTGAAGACATCCCATTCGGGTACATAGCAATAGCCGAGAGGAGCAGTCAGCGAATCAAGCAGTTGGAATTTGTCGCAGGCGGACATACAGCAAAGGCGGCAGAGGATTTTTCTTTTCCGCCAAAAGTGAAACAGAGTGAACAGGCAAAGGAAAATGATTATAATACCAAAAAGATAGTACATACCGTTCTCCAATCTTTCGTTAGTTAATTTTATAATATGCAAAAATATGTCGAAATGTGAAAGGGCAGATGTATGAAAAATAACGCTAAAGTTACAACTTTGATACAAAAAGGTGTTATTTTTGGTATAATGATACTAAAATTGCGGAAGTTGT
This sequence comes from uncultured Eubacterium sp., assembly GCA_910577295.1. GTDB lineage: Bacteria > Bacillota > Clostridia > Lachnospirales > Lachnospiraceae > Eubacterium_F. The sequence goes on along the minus strand of CAJTLS010000002.1, from coordinate 146,106 downwards.
GAAACAACGGAGCAATCCAAAGTATCATATAATACAGATAAGAAACTGAAAAGATGAAAATAAAGTGGGAGACGATATGAATAAAATTTTAATTGTGGAAGATGAAGAGGCAATTGCAAAGCTGATATGTATGAGCCTCAAAAATGCCGGATATGACTGCGACGTGTCAAACGATGGGCAGGAGGGTGCGGACAAAATGCAGGCGGGGCACTACGATTTGTGCATTCTTGATATCATGCTGCCCGGAATCAATGGTTATGAATTGTTGGAGTATGCAAAAAGTATCGGTCTGCCAGTAATTTTTTTAACTGCCAAGAGAGAGACAGCGGACAAGGTACGCGGTCTGCGCAAAGGAGCGGACGATTATATTACGAAGCCTTTTGAAGTAGTGGAATTATTGGCAAGAGTCGAAAATGTGCTCCGGCGCCTAAATAAGACGTCGCAGAGTATTGATATTTTAGATTTGCATATTGATATTGTGTCGCGTACAGTAACAAAAAACGGAAAACCGCTGCGGCTCACGTACAAAGAATTTGACCTTTTGTTACTATTTGCCCGAAATCCCAATACGGCGCTATATCGGGAGGTAATTTACGAACACGTATGGCAGAGCACCTATATGGGAGACAGCAGAACGGTTGATTTGCACGTTCAGAGACTGCGCAGGAAAGCGGGTTTGGAAAAGCAAATCGAGGCCGTTTACAAGATTGGATACCGGCTGACGATTGAGAAAGCGGATGGACAAGTATGAAATTATTTTGGAAACAATTTTTAATGATGATGTGCGTCATACTTATATCATTTATGACATTTGGAAGTATTTTGATTTCTACTGCTTTTGAGACAATGATAAACCGTGAAAAAGAGCGAAGTATTGAAGAGATAAAAATTTATCAGTATGCTCTGGTAGCTTCGCTCGAGGGTCTGCCGAAAGATTATCAGGCGACCGATTTTGCCGTATCGCAGATTGCCAAATCACTAAAAAAGAATTTGGACAGCAAGCAGGACGCCGTTATTTTATACAATAAAAAGAATAAAGTTATCTACCAAAACAGCAGTTACCGGAGTGAACTGATTAAAAAAATGGGAAAAGAAAAATCCGGCGTCTGGCAAATTGCAAAACGAAAGGGGCATTACTATTTAGAAACGCTCTGCAAGATACGGAGCAGTATAAAAGATTACACATTGGAAATCCATCGCAATATGGACCATATATATCAGGACAGAGAACGCCTATATGACAGATATGTATTGGTACTAACGCTTGTATCGGCGGCGTTTACAATAGTACTTTTAATCTTTTCTATTTTTTTTACCCGCCCCATCCGCAGACTGTCGCAAGTCGTTCAGGCGTTTGCCAAGGGTGACTTTAAGAGCCGGATACGGGAAAAAGGAAACGATGAAGTGGCCGTATTGAGCAGGGATTTCAACCAGATGGCGGGCCAGTTAGAAGAAAATATTTGGGAGCTGGAAGAAAACGCCCGCAGGCAGGAGGAGTTTACGGAAGCGTTTTCCCATGAGTTAAAGACGCCGCTGACATCAATTATCGGCTATGCCGATATGCTGCGCTCCATCGAGATGTCGCAGGAGGACATTTCCCTGTCGGCAAATTACATTTTTCAACAGGGGAAAAGACTGGAGCGTTTGGCGCTTAAAATGATGGAGCTCACTTATATTGATAAACAGGAAATATTGTTTCAGGAAATTCATGTCACGGCATTTATGGATAGTGTCAGGGCGATTACGGATAAATTATTACAGAAGAAAGAAATCTGTCTGCAAATCGAGACAGAAGAGGGAATCTTGTATGGGGATATGGATTTACTTTCATCCCTGTTTCTCAATTTGATTGACAATGCCAAGAAAGCCTGCGATGTAGGAGGAAAGATTGTATGCGAAGGGTATCAGATAGAGAACGGTTACTGTTTTTCCATCATGGATAACGGTCAGGGTATTCCCGAGGATGAGATTCAAAATATTGTCGAACCTTTTTATATGGTTGACAAATCCCGTGCCAGAAAAGAGGGGGGAGCAGGCATAGGAATGGCGCTGTGCCAGAAGATAATTCAGCTCCATCATGCAGAGTGGAGCATCCGCAGCCGGACGGGAGAGGGGACGGAAATAGAAATCAGATTTTTTCATCCGAAGCAGGAAAAAGGAGGATGCGGTGATGTGGAAGAACAATAGAAACCAGATAAAACAGTTATTAAAAACGGCGCTTGCTATGCTCTGTGTCGGCGCACTGTTCTGGCTGGCGCTTGTTTTTCCCCGTTACTATTATGCGCACTATGATAACAATACATTAAACCGGGTAACTTTTACGGACATTGATGTAAGCACTTACGAAGCATCGTATGGTTCTTTTATTGAGAAGCTGCACGCTCTCGCACAGGGGTTTTCGGAAAGTGGAATGCGGGCCGTTCAGGTGGACGAGCCGGGCTTTGAGATGAGCCGCACGGAATTAACGAAAATTACAAATGAGGAACTAAAGAAATTTACAAACAAAGAAGGATTAAATATCACGGATATCAGTGTGAAAAAAAAAGATCTTGTTCTCTATGAGCGCTATGTTCTCTATCAGATGAGTGAGAATGACAGCTTTAAGGGAATAAGCGGATGGAAACTGGTATATGAGAATAAAAAAAGGAAGCTCACTCTCTTCTTAGATGAAGAGTATCATAAAATATATTATCTTGAAAATCAGAGTAAGGAGGTGACAAAGTACGCTTCTTCTTCCAGTGTAGGAATGTATGGCATTTATGGCGAAGAGAAAGCATTTATGCTTTGGTGGAACATAATGATGCATTACTATGGTCTTTCTTATGAGGATGATAACATCCGTATTGATCTGATGCAATATCAGAAGACAGGACGTATTATCTTTGATGAAAGATATGAGATAACGCTCTTTTGTCATATGCGATATGATAAACTCGGAAGAGAAGTTATGCAAATGGGTATTCCAATTAATAAAGTGATACAAATGTGATACTGTTTTGTGGGGAAAGTGATGCCGAGTCGTGTTACTCTTATTTCATGGTGAAAGAATTTTCATAGGAAATAAGGGGGAATACGATGAAAGTAAGAAAAACTATCATAGCAATAGGGATAATTTTGCTAATGGAAGCAATTATTTTACTGTGCTTATTCGTTGTAAGACCGGAAACGGCAGCAGCCGATGAATATGGGAGTTCATCCGCAAAACCGGTAGACGCTAAGGATAATAGAAATGCTGGTAAAGTAAATAATTTAGACGGAAAATATCAGACAGAGTGGGAAATTTATGAAGAAAATCGAAAATGTCTTGTTCTAGTAAATGCCAAAACGGCATTAGACAAATCGTATGAAGTTTCGCTGACATCCATTTGCAAGGGACGTTTGCAGGTTTCCGAACAGATGCACCCCTCCCTTGTTAAAATGTTAAAAGACGCGGGAAAGAAAGGGTATCATTTCTGGATTGCATCCGGTTGGCGGGGCCGCAAAAAGCAGAAAGCTCTTGTAGAAGAAGATATATTGAGAGAAATGAGGCAGGGGGCTTCTTATAAAGAAGCGTGCCGTTTGACGTATCAGGAAACAATGCCGCCGGGACACAGTGAGCATGAGACAGGACTGGCATTGGATATCTTATGTCAGGGAAATACGAATATGGATATTTCACAAGAGAAAGAAGAAGGAAATCGATGGCTCAGGAAAAATTGCCATCGGTACGGCTTTATTCTGCGTTATCCGAAAGGGAAGAAAAAGGAGACGGGAATTAATTATGAGCCGTGGCATTTTCGATATGTGGGAGAGAAAGCTTCAAAATATATGAATCAGCAGAAAATGACTTTAGAAGAATTTTGGTCCAGACTGGATAAGTCATAATCTTCAAACAATAAAAGCAACTAAAAAGCCACTAACAGCCGGAGCATTTGCGCTCAGACTGTTAGTGGCTTTTTCTTCGTGCTATTTGATAAGTTCTACTTTAATGTCTGAAATAATAAGGTTTTGAATCCTTGTATTCCATGCTGCTTTTAATGTAATGCTGTTACTGCTTTGCGGGTTGTCCGCATCTTTCCCTCCAGAGGCTGTTAATGTAACCGTACCGGTAAAGGAACCGTCATCCTGAACGGTTGGGCTAAGATAAACATCTGGATTCTGAACAAAATCTCCAGATGTCTCTCCTCCAATCGGTGTAGTCCAGATTCGGAAGTCATTAGTACCCCATGATGTTCCGGAAATGGTTACCCGAAGTTTCTGATTTGGAGCGACAGTTACCGGAATCGGGAGATGCATAAAGGTGGAATCCGTTGTTCCGGTTCTTGTATCGTTTACACGAATGGTATCGCTGTCATAATCGTAGTTTCCGATTTCTTTTGCTATCGTCACACCGGACAAGCTAACTTGTTTTACCGGATTTTCCGTCGGTGCCGGAGTAGGAGACAAATCTGTCGCTGCCCCCAGCTTTACCGGCTCTGCTGTCTTCCACAATTCTGAGCCCAAATCTATATGCATGACTGGACGAACAGCGCCTCCGGTGTTTACTACGAGGAAGCCGGAATAATCCGCAAATCCCTCTGTTCCGACATATGCAGAATTGAAACCGAAGCTGCCGGAAGAGCGCAACCACCACCAGCCGTTTCCGGCGTAGTCGGCTTCATTGTTTGTCCATGCGCCATTAGCCTGTGCATACGCTGTATTTTTGGCCTGTCTTGTCAGCGAGTTCTGTTTATAATCAATGGAAAATCCGTAGTAGGTATTTTTTATCTCATCAGCGGATAATAAATACAATTTGTCGGTTACGGCATTTCCGCTCTCTGTGCCAAATTCCGGATTTTTTTCGGTAGTAACTGTCGTTTCTAAAATCGCAGCTTTTTCTTCTTCCGTAAAGGCACGGGAATAGAATTGTTCGTTTAACCACTGGCGAATGCTGCTTGCTGCCCATGACGTCTCATTGCAGTATTCGTTATGATAACACTGCGAATCAAGGTTTTGGTCGGCAATCAGGAAAGCATCGTTTCCGTCAGCGGAAAGAACGCGCCACTTAATTGGTTCTTTCTTATAATACTTTCCGCCCTGATATATCATTTCCGTATTATCAGAATCGGTGTATTCCGTTCCCTCAACAGGACTTTGCGGAGCCTGTTTCGGACTGTATTGACTCTGATAATAGGAGCCGAATGTCAGGCACTGCCATGTAATATTTTCGTCATCGGTCTCAGGATGTGTAATCCCGTAATCATTTGGCGCAGGTGTTGCCGTCGCTGTTGGTTCTGGTGTTGGCTCTGGTGTCGGTTTCAAATCGTCTATTGATGGTTTTTCTTTATCCGAGAAGATAAGAGACTTAATGTTTATTGTAATACTCTGTCCCTCTGCTAGTAGGTTCGGATTAAAAATCTGGAAACCACGGATACAATTTCCAACACAATCTTTTGTGACAGAAAAGGTAAGGGTCTTTTCTTCCAGAGATTCGACAATTTTTTTGCTCCAGTCCGAATGTTTGCCGGCATTCGAATTGCTGCTTCCGACCATTTCCGCATCATATAAGGAGTGGCCGAGATTTCCACCTGAACTTGTATAGGTAAGGACAACGGATTTGTAATTGCTGTAATAGTTTTGTGCGTTGTCTGGCAAATAGTAATTGATGGCAGCATACTGTTTCAAAAAAGTAACGGTAAGAGAACCGTCATCATTTGCAACAATTGTTGCACCGTCCGATGATTCGTTGTGAAAAGCATCGTCTGCTGTTATATCTATCGGTTTTACTGGTGGAGCTGTCTCTGCTGGCGGGTCATATTTCGGAGTAGCCGTTGGAGACGCCGATGTCGTAGCCGTTGAAGTCGCTGTAGTCGTCGACGTCGGCGTAGTAGTTGGTCCCACATCGGAAGTCGCTGTCGTAGTTGCCGTAGCGGTTGAAGTCGTAGTCACTGTAGCAGTCGCTGTCGTAGTTGTCGTAGCGGTTGAAGTTGTAGTCGCCGTCGAAGTTGGAGCAGTCGTCGGCCTCAAATCTTCTATTGATGGGTTTTCCTTATCACAGAAGATTAAAGACTTAATAGTAATCGTAATACTCTCTCCGTCTGCCAGTTCATTCGGATTGAAAATCTGGAAACCGCGGATACAATTTCCGACACATTCGTCTGTAACGGCAAAGGTAATGGTCTTTTCCTGTGGAGCTTCGACAATCTTTTTGCCCCAGTCTGGATGTTTGCCGGCATTCGAATTGGCGCTTCCGACCATTTCTGTATCATATAGAGCGTGGCCGAGATTTCCACCTGAACTTGTATAGGTAAGGACAACGGATTTATAATTGCTGTAATAGTTTTGTGCGTTGTCCGGCAAATAGTAATTGATGGCGGCGTACTGTTTCAAAAAGGTAACGGTAAGAGAACCGTCCGCATTTGGAACAATGGTTGCATTGCTCGATACTTCATTGTGAAAAGCATCGCTTGCTGTTATATCCACTGGTTTCACCGGTGGAGCTGTCTCTGTTGGCGGGTCGTATTTCGGAGTAGCCGATGGAGACACCGATGTCGTCGCTGTCGAAGTGGCCGTTGAAGTAGCCGTCGAAGTCGCTGTCGAAGTTGGTGACGGTGTGATTGATGGCCCTGCTGTTTCCGTTGAGTTTAAGTCCTCTTTTGTTGGATTTTCTTTGTCGCAGAAAATAACGGATTTTATTGTAATGGTAATTGGTTTTCCTGTGTTCGTTTTGTTTGGATTAACCAATTGGAATCCACGAATACAGCCGCCTGCGCAATCGTCTGTGACAGCAAAAATAAGTTGATTCTCATTTTTGGATTCGACAACTTTGGCATCCGTACCCGTATGTTTTCCAGCATTCAAATTATCTTTGCCAACCATATTCGCATCAAAGAGGCTGTAACCGAGATTACCGCCCTCGGATGTATAGGTCAGAACAACGGATTTGTAGTTGCTGTAATAAGTTTGTGCGTTGTCTGGTAAACAGAAATTCACCGTGGCATTTGGTTTTGAAAATGTAATGGTAATAGAGCCGTCTGCATTTTTGACAATATCTGAGTTTGCAAGGGCTTCCGTATAGAATGCATCTTTGGCAGTCAAATCAATACGGTTTACCGGTGGAGCTGTCTCTGCTGGCGGGTCATATTTCGGAGTAGCCGTTGGAGACGCCGATGTCGTAGCCGTTGAAGTCGCTGTAGTCGTCGACGTCGGCGTAGTAGTTGGTCCCACATCGGAAGTCGCTGTCGTAGTTGCCGTAGCGGTTGAAGTCGTAGTCACTGTAGCAGTCGCTGTCGTAGTTGTCGTAGCGGTTGAAGTTGTAGTCGCCGTCGAAGTTGGAGCAGTCGTCGGCCTCAAATCTTCTATTGATGGGTTTTCCTTATCACAGAAGATTAAAGACTTAATAGTAATCGTAATACTCTCTCCGTCTGCCAGTTCATTCGGATTGAAAATCTGGAAACCGCGGATACAATTTCCGACACATTCGTCTGTAACGGCAAAGGTAATGGTCTTTTCCTGTGGAGCTTCGACAATCTTTTTGCCCCAGTCTGGATGTTTGCCGGCATTCGAATTGGCGCTTCCGACCATTTCTGTATCATATAGAGCGTGGCCGAGATTTCCACCTGAACTTGTATAGGTAAGGACAACGGATTTATAATTGCTGTAATAGTTTTGTGCGTTGTCCGGCAAATAGTAATTGATGGCGGCGTACTGTTTCAAAAAGGTAACGGTAAGAGAACCGTCCGCATTTGGAACAATGGTTGCATTGCTCGATACTTCATTGTGAAAAGCATCGCTTGCTGTTATATCCACTGGTTTCACCGGTGGAGCTGTCTCTGTTGGCGGGTCGTATTTCGGAGTAGCCGATGGAGACACCGATGTCGTCGCTGTCGAAGTGGCCGTTGAAGTAGCCGTCGAAGTCGCTGTCGAAGTTGGTGACGGTGTGATTGATGGCCCTGCTGTTTCCGTTGAGTTTAAGTCCTCTTTTGTTGGATTTTCTTTGTCGCAGAAAATAACGGATTTTATTGTAATGGTAATTGGTTTTCCTGTGTTCGTTTTGTTTGGATTAACCAATTGGAATCCACGAATACAGCCGCCTGCGCAATCGTCTGTGACAGCAAAAATAAGTTGATTCTCATTTTTGGATTCGACAACTTTGGCATCCGTACCCGTATGTTTTCCAGCATTCAAATTATCTTTGCCAACCATATTCGCATCAAAGAGGCTGTAACCGAGATTACCGCCCTCGGATGTATAGGTCAGAACAACGGATTTGTAGTTGCTGTAATAAGTTTGTGCGTTGTCTGGTAAACAGAAATTCACCGTGGCATTTGGTTTTGAAAATGTAATGGTAATAGAGCCGTCTGCATTTTTGACAATATCTGAGTTTGCAAGGGCTTCCGTATAGAATGCATCTTTGGCAGTCAAATCAATACGGTTTACCGGTGGAGCTGTCACGGAAGGTCTGTCGTATTTAGGAGTTGATGACGGTGTGGCAGTCGGTTGCTGCGGCTGTGCCGATACATTCCCTCCTGACACGGTATTATTTGATGGCGGCTGAGCTGGTGTATTTTTCTTTTTAACAACCGAAATCTTGCATGTCGCCTTTTTCTTTGTTCCTTTTACCTTGGCAGTAATTTTTGCCTTACCGAGTTTCAACGCCGTAACGACGCCTTTTTTCGATACTTTGGCAATCTTCTTTTTACTGCTCTTCCATATGATTTTCTTTTGTGTTGTCTTTTTCGGCTTAAACTTTGCTTTCAGTTTCAAGCGCTTTCCTTTTTGTAATTTATATGTTGAATGGTTTAGGACTATTTTTTTGAGTTTGACTTTTTTCTTACGAGCGGAATCAGCTGATATACTCGGTGAAAAAATGAGCGTAAACACCATCAACATACTTAGAAACCATGCTAACTGTCTTTTCGCATTTTTCATTGAAATACTCTCCATTCTGAAGCGTCTGTACAGGAGACTGGTATTTGCTTCATTTTGTGACGCTCCGAGTCAAAAAGAAACTTTTTTGTAACTACCTCTCCTGATGAACAATTGCTGCTTTATATAGGTAAAAACCTTTTTATTCGTTTACTCAATAACAAAATTATCGAGGTACAAATCGGCCGGAAGTTTTGCTGTAGCTTTCAGCTCAATTTTATTGTCGCCCTTTTTCAGAGTAATCGGACAGGTCACTGTCTTCCAGTCATTGTAGGACTCTCCTTTTGGAAGTGAGAGTGTAGTAACTTTTTCTCCTCCGACATATAAGTCAAGGGTATTTATATCTGACGTTGTTGCGTAACGAAGCGTGATATTAACGGTTTCTTGCACATCGTTTGGCACATTGTCTCTTACGGCTGCATTTTCCGCGCTGCCAAATTTCATATAACCCTGTCCCTGATAATTAAGAACGCCGCTCTGGCAACCGTTTGTAATGTTTTCTTTGATGTTTTTATAATCAAAGAACTCTGCCTCGTATTGGCGCGGTCCTGTGTAAGCGGCAGGGAATGCCGGTTCAACAAGAGATGCTGGTGTATAGGTAGTCAGACGGTCTTTTTCCTGACCGGAGCACTTAATCGTAATGTCAAGCGGCCCATTGTGTTTCACGGTCAGGGTATAAACGCCGTTGTTCCAGCTTTCCACGGCAGTACCCCTCACTTGCTTTAATCCTCTGTTTTGGAGCGTATAGGTAGGTTTTGTGGTAGCTCCGTAAATTTTAATTGTGTTTGTTCTAATTTGGTTCTGTACATCTTTTTCATTATAGTTATTCAGATAGAAATGAATCGAATCTGAATATTCTTTGATGATTCCGGTTGTGTAATCCGAATAGGAAAGTTCAACCTGCTTACACGTGTTATATTTCGGTATAAAGAACCCTCCTGCCGGAGAACCGTCTTTATTAGGATTGTATGTTACCCATTGATTTTCAAAACGGCCGCCATAGCAGTTGCCCCAGAATTCATTTTCAAAAAGGGAGTTAAATTCATCCTGTTTTGCTTTTAACGATGGCCAGCGCGAAGCAATGGACGACTGATTAATCGGTACCTGAATCGATTTTGCCAAATCATCTTTTAGGGCGTAGACCGTTGGGATGGTCGGATAGCGTCCGGTAGATTTATAAGGATTAAAATTATCTTTCAGGTTTCCGTCGCCCTTCATGCGATAGAGCCCTTCAAACAGGGTCGGATAGGTACTGTATTTATTGTCGTTACTACCTGTATTCACATCCTGAACAATGGCTACTTTCGTTCGTGCAATCACTTCCTCACGCGTTGGAATGCGAACCGTTCCATCGAGAACCTTGCGGAACATATCCATCATGTCATTCTGGAATTGGTCATACATTTCCCATCCGCGCATATTATATCCTTCGATGTCCTTTGATGGCCAAAGTTCCTTAAAATCGTCTGTCCATACAAGTTCCGGTCCATCGATTACCGTCATTCCATTGAGCGCCATTCGCTCTAAATGGATAGGCAGACCGGTAGCAAGACGAAACTGGTCTTTGGAGTTCTCCCCTGTAGGGTCGGCTGCCGAATCCCATGTAGAATCAGTCCAGCCGGATTTATCATAGCGCACGCCGAAATTTCCACAGTATCCGGAAAGGTAAGCACCAAATACTTCACTTTCCACGTCTGCAATATAACTTAGCTGGGTATATTTTTCTTCCAAAATAAAGTTTTCCGAGTACTGGCGGCAGGCCGCTTCCCATTCCGGAACTTCTTTGAGCATGGCAATCGGGTTGATGCCGGCGCTCCACTCGTTTGCGCACCAGCTCACGTCAAGATAGCCGCCGTATTTGTTACAGAGTTTAAGCAATGCAGCAAAATGGCGATAACGCTCCGGACAGGTTATCGGGAAATCTTCGCTTGCGAATCCCCAGAATTGCTCGCAGTAGTTGAAGCCGATAAAGTTCGGATATTCTTTGAAAAACTCTGCATAAATCGTGTCTTCCAAATTGGCGTCGGCAGCATAATCCGGAAAATGGCTCTGCCCGCCGCTGGATGGCTGTATCATTGCCCATACGCCTTTTTCTGCGCATGTTCTCAGCCATGACTTCGCTGTTTCATAACCATACTGTACCATAAGCCATTCCTTTTTCTCCTTACTCCAGTTAATGGAGAGAGAAATATTGAAAACGACATAAGGCAGTATATCCTCAGGTATCAAATCAATAATTTTTGCCGGGTCAGCATAATTCCACGAATCAATATGTACAATCCACATCGGCTGTTCTGCCGAGAGAGGGCGGCGCATAGTGCCGTCCGCCTTAGTGACCGTGAATGGCTGAGCTTTTTGTGTGGATACGGGGGCTTTTTCCGTCACCCCGCTAACGACACCCAAATTTAAATCATTGGCGGGGGCGAATTGCGGTACACCCACGAATAAATTGACCGACATGATGACCGACATAAATGCCGCACAAAATTTCTTTAATATCATTATGACCTCCAATCCAGAGCGTGTAAATTTTTCTGTTTGCTAAGCGCTCTTTTAATAACACCATATGGAAATTTTTCAAATATTATATATAAATTTTTTGGCATTTTCAAGATGTATTTTTCTTTTTTTGTGATTTCTTTTCTTCATATTAAAAGTTTCCTTAATATAAGGACATTTCTGATTATATTATTTGCTTAATTACCGGAACGGGAATATAATAATGATGTTGATATAAAATAGGATAGGAGTTATATGACATGTGTGAAAGCCAATGTATTATAATAGGTTATTTTGAGGAAGAAAACAAAGCGGTTCTATGTGCCCTCAATAATTTGAAAAAAGATATTGAAAAGGTAACTGACTGTGCGGTCAGTTTAAAGATGCTGAACGCAAAAGAGAATGCGCACAGGGAGGCGGAAGCCTGCGATATTCTTGTTGCCACGAAAAACGTACATACATGGCTTGACGGAGAAGAGGCGCTTGATAAGTGGGAAGGATATGTTGTGAAGAAGCAGGATGGCACGGTGTATATATGCGGGGCAGACAGACGGGGAACTATTTACGGGATTTATGAGCTGTCACAGTATATGGGAGTATCGCCGTGGTACTATTTTGCCGATGTTCCGATAAAGAAAAAAAGTGGCTTTTCCATTGCCGATGATTTTTATGTAGCAGATTATCCCTCGGTGCAGTACAGGGGAATATTTTTAAACGATGAAGAAGAGCTGGAAGAGTGGGCGGCATTACATACTACCGACGGAACAATTGGACCGGAGTTGTATCAGCGGATATTTGAACTTATCCTCCGCTTAAAAGGGAATTATATCTGGCCTGCCATGCACGTCAATTATTTTCAGGAGAATCCGCAAAGCGCGAGGCTTGCCAACGAGATGGGAATTGTGGTAGGTACGTCGCATTGCGATATGCTGATGAGGAGTAACCAAAACGAATGGAATCCGTGGCTTAACAGTAAAGGCTATGTGAGTGACTACGACGCCGTACATTCAAACAAAATGCAGTCCGGCGGCGCGGATGGCAGTTGTATTTATTACGATTATTCGCTTGCGGGTAAAAACCGCAGTGTCATTCAGCAATACTGGCGTGAGAGTATAGAGATGAACAGGGATTACGAGGTCTGTTATACGATTGGTATGAGGGGCGTCCACGACTATGGATTTTCTACCAAAGCGATAGATGAGGATTCGTCGCTTACGGAGGCGGAGAAAGAGAGAGCGAGAATCCGGCTGCTGGAGACAATAATGTCTGACCAGAGGGAAATGCTTAAAAGCGGATTGGGCTGTGAATCGGCGGAGGAGATTTTGCAGACATTTATTCCCTACAAGGAAGTTCTTGATTTGTACAATAAGGGACTTTCGGTTCCGGATGATGTGACGCTTGTCTGGGTCAATGATAATTTCGGACACATCCGCCGCTATCCAAATACTGAAGAGAAAAAGAGGTCAGGAGGACACGGACTTTATTATCACGCGTCCTACTGGGGAACTCCTGACATGAGCTATTTGTTTTTCAATACCATTCCTCTTGCACAGACGACACAGGAATTAAAGAAAGCTTACGAATCGGGCATTCAAAAAATGTGGGTGCTCAATGTCGGGGCGTTGAAACCGCTGGAAATGGATATGGAAGCTTTTTTGCAGTACGGCTGGGACGCGGGAAAGGAAGCCGTTGTAACTACTGATATTCATGCATATACGGCGCAGTGGTTTGATAAATATTTTTCCGGCGGCTACGGAAATGAGCTGGCGGATTTATATGAATCATTTGTACAGCTTACGAATGCAAGAAAGATTGAGCACATGGTTTCGCTTGCCTTTTCACAGACCGGTTATGGAGACGAGGCCGGTGAGCGGGTATGCCGTCTCGAGTACATATTCAGCCGCGCCAATGAGATATATGGAAGTCTTCCTGATTGTGAGAAGCCTGCCTTTTTTCAAATGTTTTTATGTAAGGTGCATGCGTCTTATTATGTAAATCATGCTTTTTATTTTGCCGACAGAAGTATTCTCTCTTATGACAGGGGAAATGACAGGGCAGCCGATTTTTATACGGAGCAGTCAGGAATGATGATGCGTTATTTGCGCAATATGCTGCGGTATTACAATAAGTATATGTGCGGCGGGAAGTGGGACGGTATACTTACGCCGGATTTATTTCCACCTCCCACCATCAATTTCTATCCTGTCTGCAAACCGTCGATACGCAGGAAGAGCGGCGGCCTGAAACTTTTTCTGCCAGATGGCAGCAGTTCTTTTGAATACGGGGAGCTTACGTTTTGTCAGGGAGGAACTGACAGGAAATGGTTTGAACTCGGCAATCAGGGAAACCTTGATGTGCCATTCACCATATGCGGCTGTCCGGACTGGCTTGATATTTCCGAGACCGAGGGTGAAGTGATTACGGAAAAGAGAATATACTTGACGGTTCGTGACATCCGTCGGTGTGCGGGTCAGTCGGCGTTTATGGAAATCCGTGACATTGTTGATAATAAGACAATAAAGTTGCAGGTAAAGGCAGAGCCGTCACTGGCGGCGGTTGAAGATTGTAATAACGTGGAGGCGGACGGAGCAGTTTGTCTGTTTGCCGACAACTATGAGGCGCAGACAGAGGGAGCAAACGGAGCGTACTGGAGAAAAGTATACGGTGTAGGAAGAGGTTTTGGCAATGTGATGACGGCTTATGCGCCAGACGATGTTTTGTCTGACGGTTTGGACGTTAGAAGCGCCCCATGTCTGGAATATTCTTTCCTATTAAAAAGCGAGGGGGAATTTGAACTTGAAATTACAAGGTTTCTTACTCTTGATTCGCGGGGCAGAATAAGGTTTGCGATAGGGGTTGACAAGAACCCTCCTGTTGTCGTGGAGTCGCCTACGACAGACGAGTGGAGAGGGGCATGGAAAGAGAGCGTTTTAAATAACGGAGAAAAGCTTTCCATATGGCTGCCATTGTTAAGAGCAGGAAAACATACGCTGCAATTGTATATGATTGATAAGTATGTCTCAATTCATAAGATAAATCTATATACGGAGAGGAAAAGGGATACATTTTTTGGTTTTTCTTCTGTACACTACCGCGCGGATATGCCACATATTAATATGAAAGAACTGACTGCCATTCAGAATGATATGTATATGGCTGCGGATAACGATATTCTGCCCGATGTAGTGTATGCGGATGAAGAATTTTGGAAGTATAACCGGATATACAGAAAGAATGACACGACAAGGAAGGCGGTTCGCGGCGCCCGCCGCTATGAAGATTACTATGCTGGAAACGGCGTTGCAGATATTGCGGATATGTTTGCAAGAGGTGTTTTTCAGGAGAAAGACGGGATACTTTCGCTGGAGGCGGAATATGCACTTGAAAATTCTACTAATGCATATCTGACGCCGGATGTTTCAGGCGCCATATATTGGAGTCATGTGCGCGCGCAGACCGATGGCGGAACAGGTCTTGCCATGCAGGTATTTGGGCCGCCCCACACATGGGACAACCCGAAAGAGGCGCCGGCCATGCATTTCCGCGTCAATATATCAGAGTCGGGAGATTATAAGACATGGCTTCTTACCTTGCATGAGGACGATATGTCGGATACATGCTACTTCGCCGTTGACGGCGAGGTTCTGCCATTGAGCGAGCAGTACAGGGAGGGACGGCTGTTTAACTACTCGACGGCGCATATTTATTTCTGGTGTCTGACGGGAAGTATCCGGCTGGAAGAGGGGGAGCATATATTCTCGATTTATGCCGCCGATACGGGTATGCAGATAGATAGAATTTATTTGAGCAGGGGGGATGAACTTCCGCCTGTCGATAATGAGTGGAAGAGTTCGGAGAGGGCAGGGGAATGATTTTCTCTTGATTGGTGAGATTCTTTTTCTGTAGTTTTATTTCAAGAACAGGGCGTTGGTAATTTCGTACTAACGCCCTGTTTTGGTATATTTGTTATTTATTCTTTGGATGAAAGGATAATAAATCTTCGGGGGTGGTTTTTAACAGTTCGGCAAAAATGGCAACCTCATAATCAGGCATAAACCGTATTCCAATCTCTGTTTTGGAAATGGCATTCGGTGTAATAGTTTCATAACCTGCTAACTGTGCCATTACAGAAAGTTTTTGAATGGTTAATCCCTGCTGCTGCCGGAGTTCTCGTATCCGTAGACCGCAGACATTCTTTCGTTCTTCATTATACCAGAATGCTTTCAATAAAAGCCGCCTCCTTTTCCTATGGGTTTCCGCATAAGTATTACAGTATTGCAAAATATACCCATTTTATGTTGATTTTAGCATTTATCTTTGCTATAATTATTCGTAATAAGAATTTTCGGTAAATATATTTTGTTATATTCTTTTGAATGGCAACGCTTTTTTATTTAATTTGTAATTTTTTGTCACATAGCCAGAATCTGTCTATCTGCTACGTTATAATGCAACAGATAGTATATTAGCAGGAAATTTAAAAATGCTATTGTTTGTGATGGTATATCTGTTAAATAGGAAAGAGTGTGATGAAAAGTGAATAAAAGAGTGGAACCAGAGCAAATAGTGAGAACTCGGGTTTATCAGGAATGGGAAGCATTTATAGCGGAGATAGCGGAGTATGATAAACAGACTATAGTTGATATATGTGATAAAATCCATTTTTATGATTGTGTGGTGATTTTTTTTCTGGAGAATGGACAGATATCGGAAGAGGATGTCGGTTTCCTTTACAAAAAAGAACATATAATTTCTCAAATGTGGCTGACTTATTTGAAGCATGAACAAGGTGGATTTATGACACAGCCGCAATTGGTAGAGCTGCTGGAACTCTGGCGGAAAGACGAAAGAAAGGACGGTAATTTATGTCGGAAGAAACAAAAGTAAATCGGGTATTGAGTCTGTATACGAAACTGTTGAATGGCCAACTGATTTATAAAGCGGAGGAGGCCAATCATTATCATGTTGCGCGGCGGACGATTCAACGGGATATCGAGGATATACGCAAATTTCTTGATTATTCGGTAGCAGATACAGGTATTGTCAATACGATACTATATGACAGGGAAAAGGATGGATATTATCTGGAGCAGACGGATCAGATGCGGTTCTCGAATAGTGAAATCCTTGCCATCTGCAAGATTTTACTGGACAGCAGAGCATTTACAAAGAAGGAAATGAGCGAAATGCTCGCTAAGCTGATTGACTGTTGTGTTCCCGAGGCGAATCAGAGGCGAGTGCGTGATTTGGTTCGGAATGAGGAGTATCATTATATAGAGCTTTGTCACAAATCAGTTTTTGTGGATAAAATGTGGGATATCGGGCAGGCAGTCCACGAAAACCGCTATATCGAAATTCACTATTTGAGGCAAAAAGATAAAAAAGTAGTTCAGCGCAAATTGAAGCCGGTGGCGATTATGTTTTCCGAATATTATTTTTATCTGACAGCCTTTATTGAGGATGAGATGGTACGACAGGACTTTGAAGTCATGGAAGATGCGTTTCCGACAATATACAGAATTGACCGAATCTGTTCTTATGAGGTGCTGGATGAACGTTTCCATATCCCCTATAACGAGAGATTTGAGGAAGGTGAGTTTAGAAAACGGATTCAGTTTATGTATGGCGGGAAACTGCGGCGGGTCACTTTTAAATATTCCGGTCTGAATGTGGAAGCGGTGTTGGACAGGCTGCCGACTGCCCAAATATTGGATGAGGAAGAGGGCATTTATACGATATCGGCAGAAGTGTTCGGCAAGGGGATTGATATGTGGCTGAGAGGTCAAGGGGAAGCGGTGGAGGTGATTTGATGGGATATAAGATAGGCTCTTTTAATTTAAAAAATATCGGGTTAACCGCTCTTGGAAATAAAAATGAACGTGACTTAAAGAAGATTGCTGAAATCATAAAAAGAGAAAAGTTTGATGTAGTAGCGCTACAGGAAGTTCTCAGCGAAGGGAAAGCTTTTACTTCTTCATATGGCACTAAAAAATCAATATTAATGGAACTTGGACGGGATTGGGGGTTTGAATGGGCTGATTCTGAGACCTCATTGGCAGATTCAAGACAGGAGTGTTACGCTTTTTTTTGGAATAAACGCAGATTAAGAATGTCAACGACCATACTATCGGATAATACAGAACGAACATTTAAGCCGAGGATATGTAGGTTAAATAAGGATGATATGAGACGAAGGCCGTATTATGCAAGATTCACGCCATCTGGAACAATTGGAAACAGCCCTTGGGTAGAATTCAGATTGTTATGTGTTCATGCTTATTGGGGAAATGACACAATAGATGCCCGAAAAGTAAGAGAAAATGAGTTGAATGTTCTTATGACAGATATATATCCACAAGTGGCGGATCGGATTTATGGTGGAAAAATGCCGCATTATACGTTGCTTATGGGTGATTATAATGTTGAATTGCGGAGAACATGGAAAGATGAGAAAAGGAAACAAGAAAATGCACGGCGTAGGTTACAGGGGAAATATCCTATTCCGTTTCCTGCAACGTTAATGGCAGATGAAGAAGACATTATTGAATCCACACGATGGGGTAAACGAAGAATAAAAACGGTTCAGGATGAATTTACTACCTTGAAGGAGAGATGAGCAAAACGCATTGATTTAAAAATAGGATTTGGTAGTTGGCTGCTTCTCTTTGTTAGAAGATGCTTTTTATGGCATAGCAAAGCTAACGTAAGTCCAATGCCTACGCTGAACAGCGTTATGCGGTTATTAAGAATCAAGCAATCCGTTTGGAAGATTTTAGTTTACGATAAGATTTTCCGGTGTTGGTAGTGATTGCGGCAACAGCTACTGCCAGTAAAATGATATGGGCAAGTGTATTCAAGTTTGTAACAGATGATTTATTTCTTACCCACATCCGTTCCTGCCCCGTGTTTTTAAAACGTGAATTGTAACGTTCGCATTCCGTACGAAGAGAGTAATTACTCTTGAAGTACTTACTGTCTCTGTCGACGGTAAGCCTTAAATCATCAGGAATGGTAATGTATTTGGTGCAGCCACGGTGCTTTTTACCATTAAAAAATTTTTATGATGGCATGGGCAGTCCGCATCTTTGGATGATTTGAGGGGACAGCAGAACTTATGGAGGGTGCGGTTTCTGCCGGAAAACTTACCATCCTTCCACATGGCAAGGCCTGCTTCGCAGACAGGATTTCCCTGCGGAAGAAGTTTTGGGTTTTTGGTATTACGTTTGTTTAGGGGAATGATACATTCGCCCTCATAGAGTTCCTTTACCTGATTGTAGATATTTTTAACATCATACCCTTTGTCAGCGAGGAAAGTACATTCTGTTATTGGAAGAAACGAATGGGTATCAGAAAGGATATCCAGTGCAACAACAGAATCCGAAACATTGGCTGTTGTAGTCATTTCGTAAACAGGCAGACCGGAAATACAGTCTACAAGGACATGGTTTTTGTAGCCCCAATAGAATTCGAACTTTTTCTCGTTGGTCTGATTGGACGCAGTATGCACACCAAGTTTACAGTCGTTATCTGCTTTTGGTTGATGATCAGGTTTAAATTTGTTTGACAAAAAGGATTTTGGATTATTCTGTGAAGTGTTTGTAGCAATGGGAGTGGAATCCAGTCCAATAAAAGAAGTATCCACAGTACCTTTTTTTGCAAGAAACTGTACCTGTGATTTCATGATATCAGAAAGTACTCCGTTATCAAAGTTTTTAAGGAAACGGTCGAAAGTCCAATAAGAAGGAAGGGGAATGGATATGTCAAAACCACAATAATGGGCAATGAGAAGGTTGTTATTCAGATAATCAACAAGGTCGGTAATCATGGAAAAACCTTCACATTTCATGACAATAAGGGCACAGATCATAGCGTGATTTGAAAAACCTTTCCTTCCGGTTTTAGGGAATTCAGGAACAAAGGATAAATCAAGATTCAGAAAAAGAGAATCATAAAACTTTGCAACTGGTTGTGAAGTAAAAAGACGAATGTCTTTAAAAATTTCTTGACGATAGATAGTAATCAGCCTCCTTTATGGTGCGTTTTGTATGATAGCTTAATTATACCATTAGGAGCTGGTTGCTACTATAAATACAGAACCAAAGGTTCTGGGAGTGATAAAAGAGATTGCTATGCCTCGCAAACCTGCATAAATACTGACTGTGCGGAGTTTTGCTCATGGCTATAAATATGACAAAAAGGAGATGGGTTATATGGCAAAGAATATTTTACAAATGAAGTATCATGCAGCTAAGAAAGAAATTAGTTTTAGAAGATTTCAAGATAACGAAGAAATTGCTATTAAAACAGGTGGGGCTCTTTCAAAGTACATAAATATGAAAGGGAAATTTGTTTTACAAGATTTTGGAAATACTTTTTTTGAAGATATATCAAAAGTATTTGATGGAATTAGTAGCGTTGATATACAGGCAATTATGACAAAATTAGATTATGAGGATTTAGAGCAAATGATAGAAAATTATAATCATGACCCAAATAGCGAGTGCACATTCTTGCCGACGTTACTGGCAGAGCTTCCCGATATGAAAAGTACTTATGAGGCTGTAAAGAAGTTTGGTGAGAATGCAATAGGAATTTTAGGCGCTAATAGAAGCAAATTGTTTGATATTCCGTTAGATAACGACAATGTGAGAAAAAGTGCAGAAAGTTTTGCAATTCAGATTGACGAGGAAATACAAAATATTAGAGATAAAATAGATAGTCTGAGTGACAATAGAGTTAGTTTGTGTTTTACAGGAGTATATAGTGCGGGAAAATCTGCTTTGATAAACGCAATACTCGGATATAAAATTCTTCCGGAAGATATAAAGTCTGAAACAGCAAAAATGTTTAGAATTTACAGTCCTGAAAAAGAAGGTAAAGTAAAAATTATTTTTGAGTTATGCAATGTATTTACAGTATTAGCTTGGAATTCTAAAGAAGGTATATTTGAATTTAAGGAAGGGCCTTCAGAAAATGCAATTAGAAAAGAAATTCAGGTTTTAATTAACGATGTAAAAAAACAGGGAAAACGTCAGGATGAACAAGTAAGGAGTCTGTTAGATAAACTAAATGGATATGAAGAAGTGTCATCAGAAATTAAGATTGAATTCCCAGTACCTTTGGATAAAGAATCGGTTCAGTTTACAATTTATGACACTCCTGGAACGGATAGTAACTACGCTGCACACCAGCACGTATTAACTGAAGCTCTCGAAAATCAAACTCAATCTATCCTAATTTTTGTTGCGAAGCCGGATGGATTAGAAGGCTCTGGTAATAATGCTTTGTTGAATTACTTAAAAGAGGCTGAGCATAAGAATAGTAAAACCAGTATTGATATTAGCAGATCTTTATTTGTAATTAATAAGGCAGATGGACAGACTACAGATGCCAGAAAAACATTACAAAAACAGGAAATAAAAGATCAGAAAGATGGAGAGTTTACAATAAAACTTGAAGATAAAAAACTCTTTTTTACATCTGCGTTGTATGGATACTCAGCAAAAGCAGTTAAGAATGGAACACCTTCACCACAAGATCAGGCATTTATTATTGCGGGCAAAGCATTATTGGCTACCGACGATAATCCAATGAGTTTCTGCTACAAAGATAATAGATGTGCTTCTTCGGAATATGCTACTAATAAAATGATTCAGAAATGTGATGATGCATTGAAAGTTGCTCAAGAAAACCAGGATGATGCAGGAATTGTTTCGATTTGTTCGGGATTATATGCATTGGAAACAGAAATGCTTCAGTATGGTGAAAAGTATGCTGCAGCAGTAAAAGCATTTGCAATAATTGATAGTGTAGATAAGGCTTTGGCGAAGTTAACCAATCAAGCATGCTCGCTTAGAGACAGTAACCAAGAAGAGATTGCAGCTATTGAAAGAAATATAGAGGAACTTAGAAAAACAATAAATGAAGCTATTGAGGGCGAATATCAGTCGAGAACAATTTCAAAAGAAAAGGCAATACCTGAGGATATAAGAAAGAAACTTAAAATTGATAGTAAAACCTTGAATGAAACCTTATTAGGTGGAACAGAGATTTATCTTGATAAGACATTAAGAGGCGCATTCTTTGGCCTGGGAAAAGTTAAGTTCAAAGAAACTGATAAGACAAAAATAAAAGATGGAATAAGCGGTATTATTTCAGAGTTTACTAATAATTTTATGTCTGAGCGCGAAAAATTATTAAAATCAGAACGAGATGCATTTATTGAGGCTGTTAAAACTGCAATTAACGAGAATGGAGAAATCTCTGAAGCTGCGAAGAAATTCTTCCAGGATATCCCTAAACCTGAGGTAGCGCGTAATAGAGGAATAACAAATATTGATGGTATTTACAATTCAAATAAGAGAACGGAAAAGGTTTTGTTCTTCTTTGAAAAGGAAAGATTAGACAAAAAAGCGTTTATTGCAGATATTAAGGATAGTCTTAGTACAATTGCTACCGATATGGCCAATGAATATGCTTGTGATTATCAAAAGGCGTTAGAGACAATCTTAATGGCAGTAAAGAATAACTTCGAACAGAATTTGGCTAAATATTCACTGTATATGGATGCAATGATTAATAACCGTGAAGCCATGAAAAAACTTGGTGAAAAAATTGAGAATGCCGCATCAGATTTGGTTGAATGTGAGAATGATTTAAATGAGATTATCTGGAAGGAGATGAAATAGAATGCTAGATAAGAGCCGCTACATAGTAGATGGGAAAGTTAAAAGAGACAGAATAGTTGCTGATATCAAACGTGGAAGAATCGATAAAAATGACATTTTGGAATTAGATAAAATTCCTGAAGTAAGAGAAGAGTATTTTGAAAGCGAAAAACTCAAAAAGATCGATAAATCATCTTGGAATAATAAATATTTGGATGAATTATCACTGGTTTCAGTAAGCGAGTCGTTTGGAAAAGAGTATCTACTTTATCTTAGGGATGTTGCTGAATATGTAATTGCGAGCGAAAAAAAGAAAGAAAATACGAATAAGTTGATTAAGGGGCTTTTAATTGGAGCAGTAATCGTATTGCTGATTATTTTAGCTATAGCTTTCTTTGGGGCAAAGGCTAAAAAGGAAACAGTGTCAGTTGCAAGTGTTCAGCTTGCACAAAATACATATTTGTGTCTTGTGAAAGTCTTGAATTAAGGTGGTGATTTGATGGCGGAAGAAGGAAATACAACAAAACCAAATGACGAAGTTTTGTTAGATAACATTGGGAAAATTGCATATACCTTAGATCGTGCATATATGCCAAGGTTGGAAAGCGATTATGGTGTTTTGTATTTTGATGAAAAATATAATCAGGATGGAGCACTGTCTTATAGCAGTAACGTAAGAGCTGTAAAAGTTGATAAATGGTTGTTTGATCGTGAGCAAGAGCCGGGTGAATGTTTTAAGAATGTCCTGAGTACTTTTGCTGATGGGGACCATACAATAGCCTTAGTGGTAAAAAGAACTCCAACAAATACGGAAATGTATTTTGTTGTAAAGAATGAGGGAAAGGGAAGAGAAGAAGAATCTCGTGATAATGTTGAATTGTTAAATGCAGCTATTCGAGGTAACTTTCCTGGAAGCCATACAGAAATTATCAAAGATGCTAATGAATTAGAAACATTATTTGATAATAATACAATGGTAGTAGTTGATGGTAAGCCTGTAAATCAAGTGAATTCAGTAGCATTATTTGCAAATTCACCTTCAGAATATTCCGAAAAATATATTACTCAGGGACTTGATAAGTTGTTAAACGGAATTGTTCCTGAAACGGAAAAAGACTCGTACACAGTAGTTTTTATGGCTGAATCAATTTCTCAAAATGATACACGTGAGATTATTTCTGGTTATGAAGATATTGCATCAGCAATAAATCCTTTTGCACAATATCAGTTCCAAATGGGGACAAACGAAGTAGAGACTACCGGAGAAATGAGTTCTATTACAAATGGTACAAGTACTACGAATTCAGTATTTAAAACGCATTCTATTAATATTGGTGCAAATGGTGGACTGAATAAAAGTCATACTGATTCAGAAATAAGCGGTAAAAGAGGGGCCACAAAGGTTGCTTTTGAAGCTGGTGGCGCTATTGTAGGCGGTATTGCAGGATTTTTCGTAGGTGGACCGGCGGGGGTTGTTGCAGGTGCAGGTACTGGAGCTAAAATAGGAGGTAAAGCTGGACAAGCCGCTAGTGCGTTTCAAAAGGTGAAATCCAAATCTGACACTAAGGGTTCTAGTATCGGTGGTAGTTTTGGATACGGATATAGCTGGGGGTCATCAAAAGCGATTACGAATTCAACTGCAAATACAGAAGGTAAAAGTCATAGCCTTTCTGTAGGAAAGAATGAATCTACAACATATACATATAAATCATTCATGGTTACTAATTTGTTAGATAGATTGGAAAAGACTATAGAAAGAGTTAATCAGAGCCAAGCTACAGGTTTGTGGAAATATTCAACATATGTTTTGGGATATGATGCAACTACAAGTAAGAGTGTTGCAAATTATTTAAAAGGAATTACTCAGGGCAAAGATTCTTATATCGAGCCAACTGTTGTACAGGAATGGTCAAGAGTGGATGGTCCGACATCATGCGCATTTACTGAGATTAAAAAGTATGTTTCATTATTCAGTCATCCTGTTTTTGTGACTGCAAATGAAAAACAGCAGGATGTTATGATGGTTACTGCGACATCGTATGTTGGAACAGATGAGCTATCAAATGTAATTGCATTCCCTAAGAAATCATTACAAGGAATTCCGGTTGTTGCTGGTGTTTCATTTGGAAGGGAACCATATTCTTTAAATCCACTGAAAAAGGATTTAGAAATTGGATGCGCTTATCATTTGCATGAAAAAATAGTGAAGCAAAAAATTGAATTGTCAATCGATGAGTTATCCAAACACACATTTATAACAGGTTCTACTGGATCTGGTAAATCTAATACTATTTATTGGATGTTAGAGAAGCTTGTTGAGAAGGGAAAGAAGTTTTTAGTTATTGAACCGGCAAAAGGTGAATATAAATTGATGGTTGGTCAGAACATGGATGTTACTGTATTTGGGACTAATCCATTAAAAAAGGATTCGAGATTACTAAGGATTAATCCATTTAGTTTTCCTGTTGAAGAAACACATATCTTGGAGCATATGGATAGATTGATTGAAATCTTTAATGTATGTTGGCCGATGTATGCTGCAATGCCTGCTATTTTGAAAGATGCTGTTGAAAGAGCATATATAGCGTCAGGATGGGATTTAATAACTTCAACAAATAAGTACAATGATAAGCTGTTTCCTACGTTTGCTGACGTTATGGTACAAGTCAAACTAGTGCTAAATGAAAGTGATTATTCGGCTGATAACAAAGGTGACTATATAGGCTCTCTTGTTACAAGACTGAAATCCTTAACAAATGGTATTAATGGACTCATTTTTTCAGCAGACGAGATTCCGTCAAGTGAGTTTTTTGATGAAGATGTGATTGTTGACCTTAGTAGGGTTGGGTCTTCAGAAACAAAATCACTAATAATGGGAATACTTATATTGAAGCTTCAGGAATACAGAATGATGAATAATGAACCAGATAGTGATTTAAGTCATGTAACTGTATTAGAAGAAGCTCATAATATTTTGAAACGTACTTCAACAGAACAGTCAAGTGAAGGTGCGAATCTATTAGGAAAATCGGTAGAAATGCTTTCGAATGCTATAGCTGAAATGAGAACATATGGCGAAGGATTTATTATTGCCGATCAATCACCAGCATTGTTAGATATGTCTGTGATTCGAAATACAAATACAAAGATTATTATGAGACTGCCAGATTTTGAGGATCGAAATTTAGTAGGAAAAGCAGCTGGATTAAATGAAGAACAAATAGAAGAACTTAGTAAGCTTGAAATGGGAGTCGCGTCAATTACACAGAGTGGCTGGATTGAACCGGTTCTATGCAAAGTATCTTGTTTTAAGGATAAAGGAACCATACTAAAAAAATCTTCAAATGATATTAAAACATACCACGAAGAAATGACTACGACTGAAATGACTGACCAGTACTTAATTGATTTGCTCATGAAAAAAGAGATCTACCGTAAGGTCGATAGAAGAGATATAAATGAGCTTGAGGAAACTATTATAAAATCTGGATTAAATGCGATGGTGAAATGCGAGTTCATTGAGTATTTATATCAAAATGGAAAAGATGCGGTAGTAACATTAAGAAAACTTGTATATGACTTCTTTAGTGCAGCGGATGCATTTGAGAAAAATAAAGATAGTTCTACTGACTTGCATGAATGGATTGCTGGGGTTGCCGCTAATCTTGATCCACCTGTTGATAATTATAATAATAAGGCTGTTAATCTGGTGCTTGCATTGATAATTCATGAACATGCTAGAAGGAATGTGCAGTACAGAACTCAGTATAAGAAATTCACTGAAGAATTTCAGGAGAAAGGAAGGGTGATCTAATGGCAGAAATACAAAATCATGAATTGAAAAATGAAATACATAAAGATCAGGAAATACGCCCAGATACAGAAATAAGCATGTCTGAATGCGATGACTGTTGGGATAAGATGTTTGAAGATGAAATACATGATGATCAGGAAGAAGCATTTGAAGGCGATAAGGACCCATTTACTGATTTAAAGATGGATGCAATGAATGAGTTTTGGGATGAAATGTTTTCAGAAGAGATTGAGGATGAGGATGTTGATGAAGGACAAAAGGAACTGACTCCAGAACAAAAGGAAAAGATAAAAGAGGAAACTGGCTGGTCAGATGAAATTGTTGACAACATTGAAAATATGGATCAATATGAAAAATTGAAGAACGCTGGATTAAAAGAAACTGAAATTAACGGAAGAAAGTGTTTAATCAAAGAAAATATTGATCTCGACTACGAAGACGAAGATGGATTAACAAACCGTCAGAGAATGACGCGAGGTTTGGCTCCGTTGGATGCTAAAACTGGGAAACCATTGGAATTGCATCACCTTGGACAAAAAGCGGATTCTCCTTTGGTCGAATTGACAGAGGAAGAACATCGCACAGGTGATTATAAAAACGGCAAGAAAAATCAGAGCTTGTGGCATGATAATACAAAAGAGACTGAAGTTCATGGTGAAGGTAGCAATTGGGACAATGAACGCAAGGATCACTGGAAAGCTAGAGCAAATGATTTGAAAGGAGACGAATAAACATGTCAAATATTATTGAGATAATTGAAAAATTACCAGAGTTATTGCCACTCAAACCAGCTAATGAAGAGGCAATATCTAAGGCGGAGAATGATTTGAAATTAAAGTTTGCAGAAGAATATAAAGAATATTTAGCAAAGTTTGGTGCTATTCTAGCCGACGGAGTCGAGCTGACAGGAATAGCAAAATCGGAGCATAGGAATGTTGTCAAGGTCACGAATCAGGCTTGGGAATTAAATAGTTCTGTTCCTAAGAATTTGTATGTTGTAGAAGATACTAGAGTTGACGGTATATTAATTTGGCAGGATAGTGACGGTAAAATTTATAAATCATTACCAAATTCTGAAGCAAAAAAGATATACGACAGTTTGTCGGATTATTTAAAATCAAAATTATAAATATTACATTTATGTAAATGAAAAAAGATTCAACAGCAGCTTAGGACTAAGGATTTAGGCTGCTGTGTTTTTTGATTGAAAATGTTCCTCCAAAGGAATATAATATCGTTATATGGATTAATGGCGCTTAGTGGATAATTACGGTAAAGTAAACGTCAAACCACTCGCCTTAACTAAAGTTTGACTTTGTGCCATACTATAAAAAATCTAAAAACCCTTTGGAGTTTTTGTAGTTTTTATAGGAGGCTAAATCAAATGAACAAGTGTACACACGAGGTTCGCAAACAGTATTGGAAAAATATCATCAATCAATGCCTGCAAAGACCGGAAGGCATGACTGCCAAGCAGTGGCTTGACGAAAACAACATTTGCGAACAGACTTACTATCACTGGCTCAAAAGAATCCGTCAGGAAACTTATGAGCTTGCAACCGATTCAGCTAATACAGCATGCGTGAAAACAATGCGTAGCGAAGTTGCATTTGCGGAAGTTCCGCTACCGGCTATGAATCCTGCCACGCCAAGTGAAAATGGATTTCGTCCGGATATTACCATACAGACCGGCTCTGTACTCATTGGTGTTTCGAATACCGCATCCGATGCGCTGCTCGGCAAGCTGTTTGAGGTGATCGGTCATGCTCGCTGAAGCAGCCGGCGTTTCGAAGATTATCATTGCCTGTGGCAGAACGGATCTTCGAAAGGGAATTGATGGTCTTGCACAACTAATCGGAACTAAGTATGACATGAATCCGTTTGAGAAAAATGTACTCTTTCTTTTCTGCGGCGGACGAGGAGACCGGATCAAAGGTCTCTTGTGGGAGGGCAATGGATTTTTGCTTTTGTACAAGAGACTGGAAGACGGCTCCTTCTCATGGCCCCGTACTCCGGAGGAAGCAATGCAGCTTACACGTGAGCAGTACGAAATGCTTATGATGGGATTAAATCCTGTCCGGCCTAAAATAAGAGAGGTCAATCCTCAAAAGGTATTTTAGTTTTGTGCAAAACAGAGATTTTTTTGCCGGTATTTTTCACATGAATATTTCGCTTGTGTGCCTTAGCAGAGCCTGCGACAGGGCACCTCACAGCAATATACGGGCGATATAGATATATTTTTGAACCTTGAAAACTCTATATCTTCCTGCCGTATATGCGTCATATACAGCGCCTCACCCATAGGCAGAATGACGAAAACGGACATCTTTCTAATTGGCTTATTTTCGTACTTTACTGTATAATGGTAATCAGTAAAGGAGCTGTCAGATGAGTCAGAAACATACATTGGATGAACGGAATAACTTAAGCCGCGAGGAACTCATTACCATGGTACTCACAATGCAGGGACAGCTTGATACGCTGAATGACAACATCGAGAAGCTGATCGAACAGGTGCGCCTTGCAAACAGTTACCGTTTTGGCAGGCACTCAGAAAAGCTGAGTGTTATGGAAGGACAGATGTCGTTCTTTGATGAAGCGGATGCCATGTATGATAATTCTATGGTTGAACCGGAAGCTGACGAAGTCATCTCTGTAAAAAAGAAGAAAACCAAAGGTCAGAGAGAACTCGATTTGAAAGAGTTCCCGGTTGATGTAATACCTACCCACAGTGTTTCCAAAGAAGAGCTGGATGCATTCTTTGGAAAAGGAAACTGGAGAAAAATGCCGGATGAAACATACAAGCGTCTCAGGCATGAACCGGAATCATGGACAGTGGAACTGCATACTGTAGAAGTTTATGTCGGCACAGACGGTGACCACCAGGATGAATTCTTAAGAGGGCAGAGACCAAAGGATCTGCTTCGAAACAGCATCGTTACACCATCATTACTGGCTTCTATCTTAAATGTCAAATATGTCAATTCTTCAGCACTTAACCGTGTTGCACAGGAGTTTGAAAGAAACGGTGTAAACATTTCAAAACAAACGATGTCGAACTGGATCGTTAAATGTGCTGATAAGTATTTTGCTCCTTTTGTGGAACGGATGAAGCAGGAGCTGTTAAAACTTCCGGTCACCCAGTCAGACGAAACGCCGACCCGGGTCATTAAAGACAGCGACCACCCTAATACAAAGTGTTACATGTGGGTGCACCGCTCCGGTGAGCTGTACGCGGAACGTCCGATTGTAATCTATGAATACCAGAAAGGACGTGATCATCACATTCCTCTGGAATTCTACAAAGACTACAAGGGAGTCCTTGTTACGGACGGGCTCAGTCAGTATCATCTGGTTGATAAAAAACTGCCGGATGTTATAAATGCGAATTGCTGGGCCCATGCAAGACGCGATTATGCCGATGCAATTAAGGCAGCTGATAAAAGTAATCCGGCTGCAGTGAAAAACTCTATTGCACATCAGGCGTTGAAACGGATTGCAAAGTTCTACGAAGAAGATGGTAAATTAAAAGATTTACCACCCCAGAAACGTCTTCAAAAGCGACAGTTGATTATCAAACCGCTTGTTGAGGATTACTTTGCGTGGGTAAAAGAAATACTCTCCGATACAACGGTACTTCCAAAGGGCAAAACAGCTGATGGGCTGAAATACAGTCTGAATCAGGAAAAATACCTAAAAGTATTTCTTGATAATCCGGATGTTCCGATTGATAATTCGGCTTCAGAGAGAGCTATCCGTACATTCTGCCTGGGCAAGAAGAACTGGATGTTCCATAACACAGCAAATGGTGCTAACTCCAGTGCATTGGTTTATAGTATTTCGGAAACCGCAAAGCTGAATAATCTCCGTCCGTATTATTATTTCGGATATATACTCACAGAGTTGCCAAAACACTGTGACGAAAAAGGAAATATAGATCCTGCAGAGCTGGATTACTTAATGCCATGGTCAGAAAGTCTTCCGGAAGAAGGCTGGAAACCAGCCGTTCATAAACCAGCGGCGTTTATTCTAGCGTTAGGTGTATGGTTTGACGTTTACCCATAGTGGGTACTATGCCAAAAATATCACTCCGATAGGAGTGCTTGCTCTATTTCCGGCAATGCTCTGGCAACTGCTCTGACCATGGTAACAGATTTTCCAGAAAACTCATATCTTTATCATCCATATGATTGGGAATCTCTGATAACAATTATTCAAAGTAATCATATGGCTTGAGATTGTTCGCCTTTGCTGTCTCAGCAATACTGTAGAAAATTGCGCTGGACTCAGCTCCGGCGATGGTATCAATCATCACCCCGTTCTTTTGCCAATACAGAAGTCCCGGATAGACTGTTCTGCCGCATTGTTATCAATCGGAACTTCTCCGTCATTTAAAAAGATGTGTGATATTTTTCCTGATTCATTGAGTAAGAAAAGCCATTGTACGTTTTTCCTTTTGCAGGAACTTTGTGTACGTTTTCTTTTACCCACGCAAAATAGGCATCAACCATTGGCTTAATGATAAGCTGGCGATGTTGTAAGCGTTTTTCTGCAGATTCATCTGCTAGTTTCTTTTCCTCACAATATATCGCTTGGATTTGTTTCGGTGCCAGATATGCAAGGGATTCGTTACGTTTTGCTTTTGGCAGGGCTTTTACTGCCTCATCAAAGCGTCGCCTCGCATGCGCCCAGCATCCTGCAACAGTTAAATCATCACGTTCTTCTTCCAGCGTGTGATAAACCTGATATCTATCTAAAAGTCATACTTTTGTAAGTAAGGAAGTATCAAATAAAGTAAATCATGGGAAAAGAGGAATTCATTTTGAAAGAAACTATTTGCCATATGTAGACACGGCGATAGATAGGGCTAAAAATTTTTCAAGTGATGAATTTGAGTTGAT
This sequence comes from uncultured Eubacterium sp., assembly GCA_910577295.1. Lineage (GTDB taxonomy): Bacteria > Bacillota > Clostridia > Lachnospirales > Lachnospiraceae > Eubacterium_F. Next base: position 115,339 of record CAJTLS010000002.1, on the reverse strand, counting down.
TCATAATATTGGATGTAATATATGGAAAATGTTAGAAAATATGAAAAAGTTTATATAAAAAGGTGGCCGAATATCCCGCCACCTATCTATTTTCCATGTCGTTCGCCCACTTATCAATTGCCTCATAGCCTTTCTGTTCCCATTCGTTATAGGCATTACGAATGGAATCCAGTACTCCAATCGTATAATAATGAGACTGTACTGTGGCATCTACGCCCTCGCCGGCATCTTGTTCGTTATCGTAATAGTATACTTTAATATTAGGAGAAATCTCATACGAGCCGTCACAGGATACATGAATATTGACATTATAAATCTTATATTTGAGGTTTCCTTTCCCGAAATCACAAATGGTAACTCCCTGTTCTGTAATTCGGTCTTTGTCATATTCACTCAACTCTAAATTACTTGTGTTTCCCATGTCTTTACGCAGCGAAGTCTCCGCCTGTTCGTAGATTTCCTTATAACGGAAATGTTCCTGACTATAATTGTTCCATAGACTATAGACGATAAACAAGCCAAGTATCCCGCCGATTATCTCAAATAGTTTGTATAGAACTTTCTTCCCGATTGTTTCATTTTCTGTTTCCTGAAATTGATTTTCATCTGCTGCCATTCTTTTGCCTCCTATCATATTTTTAATTGTTTCTAATTGTTATTGCGTAGTTTGTTTTGCTATTTTGAGTATAACAGAGGAGATAGACAGATTCTGTCTTTCGCGGTAAAATTTGTATTTATCAGAAAATAGGGAGCCTCGTTCAGAAAACGGAATGTAGAAACCGATAGGCAGCAGTCGCTAAAATAAACAGGTGACAGAAAAAAATAAGTGGCGGAAAGAGGCGGATTTTGTTATAATTTGATACAGAAAGTGAAACAAAGATAGTAAGAGTTCTACCTGTGTATGGAAGCAGTTGTGTGTAATGCAACAGGAGGCAGAATATGTATTAAGGAGGAAACATGATACCACCAAGAAAAGTAGCGCGAATGGCAAAAGAAAAAGAGGATGAAAATTTTGAATTTCGGACATTTCTGAAAATAAATGCGGAGGAAAAAGAATTAGATGAGCAGTTTTTACGTCTGCACAAGGAACTGTTTGCAGAATATGACTGTAATCGTTGCAGAAACTGCTGCAAGATGTTTCATGGGATTATTCCTGCCGAAGATATTGAGAGGGATGCGGAAGAATTGCAGATGACAAAGGAGCAATTCATGGCTTCCTTTCTGGAAGCAAAAAGGGAAGAGGAGACAGGGGGATATTATACGAAGCACAAGCCCTGTGACTTTCTTCAGGAAGATGGAAGCTGCAGGCTGGGAGAATGTAAGCCGGATAATTGTGTGAAATATCCGTACACAAACCAGCCGGGGCGGTTAGAGAGTTTGTATGGTGTTCTGGATGCCATTACCGTCTGTCCGGTGGCATTTGAGATTTATGAGAGATTGAAAGAAGAATACGGTTATTAGAGGGAGGAAGAAAATATTGAAAGCGTATCAGATGAAGATTATGATTAAAAATTCCCATCCACCTATATGGAGGCGGTTTATTGTGCCGGCTGGGCTGACGTTTTCGCAGTTTGGTTTTATTTTAAATGAAGTGATGGGATGGTATGGCGGCCATCTCTCTCAATTTGAGTTTTATCATTTGGGAGTTGTGGTGGAGGAAATTTTTGAAGATTTTGGCTGGGGAAGGCAAGAAGTACTGAACTCGGCAGAAACGCCTATTGAGCCTTTTATGGATAGTGAAGACTGGTTTACTTATATTTATGATTTAGGCGATGACTGGCAGCATCGGGTAGAAATTGAGAAAATTTTACCCGACTATGAATTTGACTATCCGATGGTTCTGAAATACAAAGGCAATACTCCATATGAAGATTGTGGCGGCATATATGGTTATTATCATTTGCTTGAGGTTCTGGAAAATCCTGAGGATGAAGAATATGAGGAGACGAAGGATTGGGTAGAGTCATTACCATATGATGAATATGATTTGGAAAAAGTAAACAGCCAATTGAAAAATTATTTTTTGAGTGATAAAATGCATGAACCAATGACTGCTCAGGAAATCTATGAAAGTGTCTGGAACGGGGAGCCATTGTATACGATTGCCACTGGCGCCGGAGAGCAGCATGAGAGAGAAGAGGCCTCGTTGGAAGAATGGCGGGTCTTGTATGAAGCAGCGGCAAAGATTAAGGAATTAAAACCATGGGAGAAGTTCTGGGATATGGATTTGTTTGCCCTTGCGGAGGGCGCTGATATTGCATTCGCCGTGATTTTAGGGCGTGGAGGTGAATGTTATGGGATTTCCATTTACGAAGGATTTGAAGGGTTGAATGATTTTTGGAGGTTGTGTAATCAGGGGAGGCTTAATATTTCGGAAACATATGCAGGACTTACGCAGACTAACCTGACCTGTTACTGGGGGGACCGCAACGAATTGTCGCAGGAGCAATATCAAATCATAAAATCGCTGGGTTATAAGTTTCGGGGGAAAAATCAGTGGCCGTATTTTCTCTCCCATAAGACGGGATATTTACCATACAATATGGATGCAGCGGAGGCAGGACGCATGACGGCCTATTTATCACGACTTGCTCAGGCGCTTACATATTATGAAAAGAACAAGATGCAGGTTGATTTTGAAAAAGGGAATCTATTTTGGTTTTCATGGAATGAGAAAACCAGACAATGGGATGGCATGGAGAGGCCGTTGCCGTTTTTTACCTATCAATTTCTCCAGATGCAAATTCCGGATGGAGAGTTTGCTCGGCAACTCTGTAAAATACCGCAGCAAAATCGAGGATTGGATATTCATATTGATTGTCTTCCGGTATCAATTGAAGATGAAGGGTTTGAGCGTCCCGCCGCCGTCCGGCTGGTTATGCTGGCGGATGCGGCAACCGGTATGGTTTTTAGTTCGGATATCGTACCACCGGATGAGTTTGAAGGGGAGGTATTGATAAATAGTATTCTGCAAAATATTGATGAATATGGGAGACCGAGGGAAATTCGGGTCTGCAATGAAATTATAAAAAATTATGTGTGTGAATTATGCAGTATAGGTAAAATAAAGTTGAAAAAAGTAAAGAAAATACCTGTTTTTCAGGAGCTTCTTGAGACATTATATGGAATGAGATAAAAAGCCTTGCTTATCATTAAAAACAGGCTTATTATGTTAGTAAGGGGCGTTATGTCCGAAACCGGAAAGGAGGAAGCCATGAGGGAACGCTGGAAGAAAATCCGAACGGGAACGCTTACGATTGCATTTATCATTATAGGGATATTAGAATATGGGGCGTTAATGAAATATTTTGATTTGCCGCAGGTAATGTTAATCGTACCGCTTATAGGGGCAGCGTCTTACATATTTTTAAAGAAATCGTGCTTAACGGTTTTTGGCTGTACTGCTTTATGTTCAGCCCTCTATCAGCTTGTTGCCGGTGACGCCAATGCGATTGCCCGTCTGCAGACGAATGCCGTAAGTATTGCCATAATACTTTTTCAGTGTTTGATTGTCCTGCTTATTCTGGAAGCAATCGGTATCGGTGGGGGCGCTTTGATTTGCCTGTCGCGAAACCGAGATAAAAAATCAGCGGTTAGAATTACTGCCTGTATATTAGGCGTACTTGTGACGGTAGGTTCGTATCTTGCCATTTATCACAATCCATTGTATCCGCTGGCGGCGCGGATAGAGTTAAACCGATATGTGGAAGAAAATCTGACGGATTATCCAATTGCCAATAAAATGGTCTATTATTCGCTGCCGAATTTGAATTATGAATGCCGTGTAGCAATGTCAGATGGCAAAATCCGTATCGTAGGTTATGATATTGAGGGAAAAATTTCAGAACAGTAAAATGAAAAGGAGACGGTATTTTTGAAAAATCACAGAGGAACGAAGAAACGTTTCATGGCAGTTGCGTTATCTCTTGCCATGATAGCAACCGCTGCGGCGGGAACGGGTAATCCGGCAGCGGCGGTCAAGGCGGTCAAAGTAAAGAAGCTTACGCTCAAAAAGCCGGTGATTCGCACATTGGCGTTGAAAAAGGGTGAGAGCTACCGTTTAAAATGGAAAGTAAAGCCGGCAAAAGGGGCATTGAAATTTACTTCCAGTAAAAAATCGGTTGTCTCCGTCAACAAAAAGGGTAAGCTGAAAGCGAAAAAGGCAGGCAAAGCAACGATTACCATTGCCAGCAAAACAAAACCAAAGAAATCGGTAAAAATAAAAGTAACCGTATACAAGAAGTTTAAAAAAGCTTCCAAAGTGAAATTATCGGCGGAAAAAACGTCGATTACGGCAGGTTCGACAACGAAACTGAAAGCTGTCGTCAATCCGTCTAAGGCGACGGTGAAGAAAGTGGCCTTTGCAAGTAAGGATAAAAAGATTGCCACCGTGAGCAGTAAAGGCGTGGTTACAGGGAAAAAACAGGGAACTACGACGATTACAGCCTATGCCAAAGATGGCCGCGGCGCCAAAGCGTCCATCAAGATTACTGTTATGGCCGAGAGTAATACGATACCGCAGCAAACGCCGGGCAATGATAATAAAGGAACGGCTTCGGCCGAACCTACGCCGACGGAAGTGCCGGTTTTAAAACAAAATGAACCGGGCAGCTTTATTCTTGCTTCCGATGTTTCTTCCGCGGATATTTATGTAGATAAAAAGGGTGCTGATTATGACGGTCTTTCCCTGATTGCACAGTCGTTTCAGGAGGATGTCAATATCGTATCGGCAAAAGGGGCAAAACCACGTGTTGTAGATACGGCCTCTGCGATTCGCGAGTCGGCTGTCATTGCCGGTTCCATAGGAAATAACGACGTCATTGATAAGCTTATTGCGGACGGAAAACTGGATGTATCGGACATTGCTAAGAAAACCGAGACGTATAAGGTTCAGGTAGTAGAGAATCCGGCCGAGGGACTGACAAGCGCCCTTGTGATTGTCGGCAGCGACAAGCGCGGCACGATATACGGTATCTACCACATTTCCGAGATGATGGGAGTTTCCCCGTGGGTATACTGGGGCGATGTGACGCCGGTGAAGAAAGACAAAATTTCGTTTACCAACGAGAGTTATACTTATACTTCGAAAGAGCCGTCGGTCAAATACCGTGGTATCTTCCTCAATGACGAGGCGCCGTCGCTGACCGGCTGGGTAAAGAAAAAGTTCGGTAATTATAACTCAAAGTTTTATGATAACGTATATGAGTTGATTCTCCGCTGCAAGGGAAATTATCTGTGGCCGGCAATGTGGTCGAACACTTTCAGTGAAGACGGCGGTAAGGAGGGCAGGCTGGCGAATGCCGAACTGGCAGATAAATACGGCATTATCATGGGAACTTCCCACCATGAGCCATTGTGCCGTGCCGGCAATGAGTGGCAGTCAAAATATAAAAAATACAGTACGAGTAACAAATGGGATTTTAATTCCAATGAAGAGGGAATTACCAATTTCTGGCGTGACGGTGTAAAACGAAACATGCCGTTTGAGAATGTTTATACTCTTGGTATGCGCGGCGAGGCCGATTCGGCGCTGGGCGGAACCGTGGCAGATAATATTAATCTGTTAAAGAAAGTTATTACAACACAGAAAAATATATTAAAAGAAAATAATCTGCAAAATGCGCCGCAGGTACTTACGGTGTACAAAGAAGTAGAAGATTTCTGGCATGGCACGTCGCAGGTGGCCGGTCTGAAGAAATGGAATGTTCTCGATGATGTAATGATTATGTTGTGCGACGACAACTTCGGTAATATGCGTACATTGCCGGAGGGCGAAGACTGTAACCGCAAAGGCGGCTGGGGTATGTATTATCATTTCGATTATCACGGCGGCCCGACTTCCTATGAGTGGGTGAATACGGTACAGCTCGATAAAGTATGGGAACAGATGTCGCTTGCTTATGAGCACGGCGTCGACGATATGTGGATTGTCAATGTCGGCGATTTGAAACCGATGGAAATGAATATTTCCTACTTCCTCGACCTCGCTTATGATTATGATACATGGGGAAAAGATGGCGGAAACAAGACCGATGCGTATATGGAAAAATGGGTGCAGCAGCAATTCGGGGACGCCCTGAATCAGGAACAGCAGCAGGCAGTACAAACGTTGCTGGAAGACTATACATGGTTAAATGGTTCCTGCAAACCGGAGGTTGTTTCTTCGGTGACGTACGACGCTTCCAACTATAACGAGGCACAGAGAATGCTGGGCCGGATTGAAGATATGATAAGCAGGGCAAAGACATATCAGGAAGTGGTGCCGGAGCGTTTGCAGGCGGCATACTTCCAGTTTGTATACTTCCCTGTCGTGGCGTCGGCCAACGTGGCGAAAATGCAGATTTGCAGCGGGCTCAATAAGTATTACTATAATGAAAAGAGTTCAAACGCTAACTTATATGCGATTATGGTAGATGAATGTATCGCCCTTGATAAGGAACTTCAGGAGACGTACAATAAAAATATGCCGGGCGTTGGCAACAAGTGGGAGAAGATGATGAGTTCCCCGCACGTAGGCTATACGTCATGGGATTCTGCCGGATGGAAATACCCGACAGCCAAATGGCTGAAGCCGGCGGAGGGAACGAAGATGTCTGTTTCCGTGGAAAATCATGCAGAGACGGTTACAGAAGGCCAGATTGCGCTGGATGATTTTACCAATATCAATCAGGAGTCCTACACGGTAACGCTTTCCAATCAGGGAGCCAATATGTACAACTATACGGCGACAGCCAGCGAGGACTGGATTAAGCTGTCAAAGAAAACCGGCTCCGTTAAAATGCAGGACACGTTTGAAATATCGGTTGACTGGGATAAGGTATCGGCAGACAAGACAGGTTCTGTCGTAATCCAGAGCGGAGATAGTAAGGTGACGGTAGCAGTTTCGGCTAAAGTATTTGATACGTCGAAACTTGCGGATAAGACATATGTGTACGCCAACGGTTACGCTTCAATTTTACCGGGCAATTATACGAAAAAACAAGATAATGCGGATGGAGCAACCGTACTTGTCATGAAAGGTTATGGCAAGATGGGAGAATCGCTGAAAATGCAACCGGCAGATAAGAGATATGGAAAAGATGCCTCCAAGGCGCCATACGCAGAATACAGCGTATATGTGCCAGCAGAGGGCGACTATAAAGTTACGGTATACAGTGCGCCGTCCAATAATATCGAGAGAGACGATGTAGGTATCTATTATGGATTGTCGGTTAATGCGGGACAAGTACAGACAGTAAATACGGTAGACAGCAATACATTTGTGCCGGGAACTTATAATTGTACGTGGCCGGATGATGTAAAAAATAATGGCAGAAAGACGGAGCGCACGGCAAACTTCAAGACAGGTGTCAATACTATCCGTATTTATGCGGCAGACCCGGCATTTGTATTACAGAAAGTGGTTGTTTCTGCACAAAGCGTACAGAAGAGCCATTTCGGGCCGGAAGAGAGTTATTATGTCGGTAAGAAGCCGGCTGCCAAGACGGCGCAGATGGGATTGACGTTTGACCGCTTTGCGATTCCGGGAAACATTAATGCTTCCTCTTATGATGGAAGTACGGCATATGCGGAGAGTTGCACGATGAAAGCGGGAGAGGAATACAAATATTCAACTGTTCTCACAGAGTGGGAGACATATCAGTTCGGTATCAACGGTTCTTCTGCGGACGGAGGCGAGGTAGAACTGTACTGGAACGACACGTTGCTTGGCAGCGTGTCGCCCGGCACGCAGGAAAAAAATTACCGCTTAAAAGAATCAAAAATAATTAAAGTGAGCGACGGATTTTTCAAGGTAAAAGTGAAAAAGGGTACGGTCAAAATGAATCATATTATAACGGAGACAAAAAAGTTCTATGATGTTCCCGGTTATATAGATGCTGTCGGCTATGAGGGAAGTGATGAAACAGGCAGTGAGCTTGTGGCAGAAAAGGATAAATCATATGAATACAGCATCCGTGTGGCAGCAGATGGGGCATATCAATTTGGCGTAGTTGGCTCTTCTACACAGAATGCCAAAGTAACGCTCTATAACGGCGATGTTAAGATTGGCGAGGTGACGCTTGGGGCGCAAAAGAAGACATACTCTCTCGCGCAGACGGCTGATTTAAAAGCAGGGAAAGCGGTTCTGCGGATGGAAGTAAGCGGGGGAGCCGCTTCCATAAGCCGGCTTATCTGTTAGCCTGACGATGGCAGGCGCTACAAAGTACCCAGACTGCGCAGCAGGAAAATCCACGCCGTGAGTGTAATCGAGGATAACAATGTGGTAAGCACGATAATACTTAACGTTAATACATCGTCATTGCCCGTATTTTTTACCATAATGTAGCAGGATACCGTTGTCGGGGAACCGACCATAATGAGAATTGCCATCAATTCCTGATTGCGGTAGCCCAGATACACTGCTAACGGCAGGACAAGAGCTGCCAGTAAAACGAGTTTAATAAACGCGGCCGCCAGTGCGGGCCTGATTTTCTTTATTGCTTTCCGCCCCTCAAAAGACGCTCCGATTGAAATGAGCGCCAGCGGGGTTGCCGTACTGGCGATGCTGTCAATCATTTTATCCATAAAAACAGGCAGATGGATATTTAAAAAAGCAAATGGCAGCGCCACAAAAATACTGATTAAAATGGGATTCTTAAAAATATCTGTCAGAGTTGTCCGGATATCCGGTTTTCGCTCACTGTGTGTTCCCTTTAACGTAAGAATGATTACAGCAAAAATATTGAACAGAGGAACGGCTCCGATAATCATAAGAGGAGCCATACCGGCGCCGTCATACATATTGTCAATAAAAGCGAGTCCAAGGATGGCGGCGCTGCTTCGATATGATGCTTGAATAAAGGCGCCCTGCTCTTCTTTACTTTTCATAAGAAGAGAGGTCAGTCCCCAGAGGGATAGAATAATAACAAGGGTTACCATAAAACAGAACAGCACATAGCCCCCGTCAAACTTACTCCGCACATCATTTTTTGTGATATCTTTAAAGACAAGGGCAGGTAGAGCCGCCATAAAAACATAACGGTCTGCCGTTTTCGTAAAAGCCTCATTAATAATATGAAGTTTTATTAGTATCTTCCCGAGTATCATAATTAAAAAAATCGGTAAGGTGGCATTTATGCTGTAAAAAAAGTTGTCCATGGAATAACCCTCTTTTCTGCTTTCTTTTATCCTTCCAGCACTTATTGTAACGGACTTATACAAATCTTTCAAGAATGATTAAAAAATGTTTGTGTCAGGTAATTTCATTTGTTATAATAAGGGAAATTAATCAAAAATCTTATAGAAAGGACTTGATATGATGAACAGTGGCAGGAAAACGAAACTTGCTCTTTTACTTTGTTTTGCATTAATGCTCTCCATGTTCTCCTCACCAGAGCAATTAATGGCAAAGAAAGTAAAACTGAAGTTAAACAAAAAGAAAGTTACCTTATATGTTGGAAAAAGTGTTCGCCTGAAAGTAAAGGGAACAAAGAAAAAGGCCAAATGGAAAAGCAATAAGAAAAAGGTAGCTACTGTTACTTCCAAAGGAAAAGTAAAAGCAAAGAAAAAAGGAAAAGCCCGAATCACAGCTAAAATAGGAAAGAAAAAACTGGTATGTCGGGTTACTGTTAAAAATAAAAAGATAACCAATACGGATTCAACGGCAGCGGCAGGAGATTCGCAAGGGTTGCAATCCGGTGGAAATTCGACAGCAACGCCGACAGGTGGAGCACCAACAGGCTCGACAGACGGTGCGATATCTACAGCTACGGCGACATCCACGTCGACAACGACATCCACATCGACAGCGACGTCCACAGCAACAGCGACGTCCACATCGACAACGACATCCACATCAACAGCGACGTCCACATCAACAGCGACGTCCACATCGACAGCGACGTCCACATCAACAGCGACGTCCACATCGACAGCGACGTCCACATCAACAGCGACATCCACATCGACAGCGACGTCCACAGCAACAGCCACGTCAGCAGCAACGGACAATCCGTCCGAGATTCCGAAAGTGCCGGCGTTATCAACAAAGGTATCCTTTGACAACGGAACAGATGGTTTTGTGGCAGCAGGCAAGGCCGGCGTACAATTGAATGAGAATGGCTATCAGGGAAATTGTCTGGCGGTTGAAAACCGCACAGCAGCAACCGACGGCGTCGTATATGCGGCAGAAAAGGATGTGGTGGCAGGTGGAAGCTACACCGTGCAGGGATATGTCAAATCCGACGCTGCTGAGGATACTTTCAAATGCCTGTATCAGTTTGGCGATGGTACTGCCGATATCAAAGAGTTTACGTCAGTAGCGGTATCCGGAGAATGGGTGAAATTTCGGGGAACATTTACGGTTCCGGCTAACTTTACCAAACTGGATATCCTGTTCCAGACAACGGGCACGGAATCATTCTATATTGATGAAGTAAGCATTTCTGAGATTGTAAGTATTAAGGATACATATGATAGTGTTTTTGGAATAATGGGAACCTGTATCAATCCTGACCAGTTAAGGGATGCGGAGACAATGAAGTATGTAAAAAACCATTACTCCAGTGTAACTCTTGAAAACGATATGAAACCAGATTATATCCTTACTTCATGGCGTCCTGCAATCGACACGTCGTCGGCCCGAACAAAGACGGGAGATTATGTGATTCCAGACAGTTATAAGGAAAGCAAAGTACCGGCGCTCAATTATGATACGGTCGACGAGGTACTTAAAATTGCCAAGGCGAATGGAATAAAAGTACGTTATCATGTGTTAGTATGGCATGCGCAGTCTCCGGAATGGTTCTTTAAGGAGGATTACAGTAAGGAGGAAAGCGCCGCATATGTTTCGGAAGAGGTAATGTATGCCCGCATGGAAATGTATATCCGCAGCGTAATCCATCATGTGTATACGGTTGATGGTGGAGCCTATAAAGACGTAGTATATGCATGGGATGTGGCAAACGAATATTTTAGTAATACGCCAGATGAAAACTGGTCTGCCGTATTTGGAAACCGAGAGGGAAATCTCAATAACAAGCCGCCATTTATTAAAAAAGCGTTTGAGATTGCTCATGATGAACTCGGGAAGTTTGCCTTAGCTGATTCGGTATCTCTGTTTTATAATGACTTTAATACTTATATGACAACGGATAAGATTATTGAAATGATACACTATATTAATTCCGACCAGAAAGTGTGTGATGGAATTGGTATGCAGAGTCACCTTGGCGTGACATTACCTTCGGTAGACTGGTATGTGGAAACGGTTAAAAAGTTTGCGCAGGAGGGCTTTGAAGTACAAATTACCGAGTTGGATGTAGGCTGTAAGGAAGAGCTGCTGGAGACGGATGTGACGGCTGCCTATGAGGAGCAGGCGCAATATGTCGGGGAACTTACGGAAAAACTCATTGAGTTACAGAAAACAATGGATTATCCGATTACCGGTATGACGTGGTGGGGAATGTATGATGGCCGGTCATGGCGGGAAAACCATGTATTGATGTTTGACAGCAGTCTGTATGACGCAAAACCATCGTATTTTGCCTTTATCGAGGCAGCCGGCGAAGTAGAAAAACCACTGCCGACATCAACGCCGGATGTCACTGCCGAGCCAACGGCAGATGTTACTGCTGAGCCGACAGAGGTACCAAAATATACACCGCCGGCAGAGACGGCGCCGCCGTTAGTCGGCTACGACTTTACAGATGAAAGTACTTACCATAATGAATCACCATCCGGTGCAACATCGACAGTAAATGACGACGGTTCAATAACGATTACGTTTACCGGCCAGTATGCGGCATTTAATTTCTATCTGCCGGATAATGCACAAAATTATTACAGTGATTATAAGTCAGTTGCGCTCACTTATACGAGCGAGGGAGGGGATTTAGGCCATGCCCTCTATGATACGGATATGAAAGGAATAGGCGGAGATACCAACGCCGGAAAACATCCGGATTGGGGCAAAAAGGTTACCGCATCACCGGACGAAAAGAAGACACTTGTTTTCAATGTCACACCGGATTGCAAAGGCGGATGTATCCGCGGATTGCAGATATTTAATCCGAATGAGATGGCAGAGGGACAGAAGATTACAATAACCATATACGCGATTAAGTTCTGCGATAAGGAAAATCCGACAGAGGACGATTTGAAGCTGCCGTCCGATTCAACGGAAGAACCGAAATATACACCGCCGGCAGAGACGGCGCCGCCGGTAGTCAGCTATGATTTTACGGATGAGAGCACATACCATAACGAATCTCCGGGGGGCGGCACCTCGAAAGTAAATGATGATGGCTCAATAACGATTACATTTAGCAGACAGTATGCGGCATTTAATTTCTATCTGCCGGACAATGCGCAGAATTATTACAGTAATTATAAATCTGTTGTTCTTACCTATACGAGTGAGGGAGGGGATTTAGGTCATGCCCTTTACGATACGGATATGGAAGGAATCGGTGGAAATCCCGAAGCCGGAAAACATCCGGACTGGGGCAGAAAGGTTACGGCGTCACCGGACGAAAAGAAGACACTTGTTATCAATGTCACACCGGATTGCAAGGGCGGATGTATCCGAGGTTTGCAAATATTTAATCCGAATGAGATGGCGGAAGGACAGACGATTACCATAACGATACATGCGATTCGCTTCTGCGATAAAGAAAATCCGACGGAAGCGGACTATTTAGTAACGGGCTGATACTTACAAGCGAATTTAATAAAAATGGAGGAGACATTATGTTAGAACAATTAAAAAAAGAAGTTTATGAAGCAAATATGGAGCTGCAGCAAAAGGGAATGGTAATTTACACATGGGGAAATGTAAGCGGTATTGACCGTGAAAATAACTATGTAGTTATTAAACCGAGTGGTGTTGAATATGACGAACTGAAACCGGAAGATATGGTTGTCGTTGATTTTGAGCAGAACGTCATTGAGGGAAAATACCGTCCGTCTTCGGATACGGCCACTCATATTGAACTGTACAAAGCCTATCCGTCGCTTGCCGGAGTAGTACATACACATTCTACATGGGCAGTCACCTTTGCACAGGCAGGGATGTCCATTCCGGCATTGGGAACAACACACGCAGATTACTTTTATGGCGATATTCCATGTACAAGGGATTTAACAGCAGAAGAGATTAACCTCGACTATGAGAGGAATACCGGCGTTGTCATTATTGAGACGATTGGAGATAAAGACCCGTTGGAAGTGCCGGGCATTGTCGTGAAGAACCACGGCCCGTTTTCGTGGGGCACTTCTCCGGCAAATGCAGTATATAATGCAGTCGTACTCGATAAGGTAGCGGAAATGGCACATCATACGCTGACGCTCAATCCGCGCGTGAAGCGCGCACCGCAATATTTGATGGATAAGCATTATTTCAGAAAACACGGAGCTAACGCTTATTATGGACAGGATAACCTTTAATCAGGCTGCCGCAAGAATTTTAGGCAGAGAGCATGAAGAACACGGAATCGGAACGCTTGGGGAGAAAACATTGCATGCCATAATTAAAAATTATGTGGAACCGGATGAGGACTACCATGAGGTTCCACTGGAGGGATATGTGGCGGATGTTTATCGGGAAGGGCATGTCATTGAGATACAGACGGCTAATTTCAACACAATGCGCAGAAAGTTAGCGACCTTTCTTCCCCTCTTTCCAGTGACGATTGTCTATCCGATACCGGCAACTAAATGGCTGCGCTGGATAGACGAAGAGACGGGCGAAGTGACGGAACGCCGCAAGTCGCCAAAAAGAGGTACGCCGCAGGCTATATTTCGTGAGTTGTATAAAATTAAAAATTTTTTAAGCGAGCCGAATTTGTCCATTCACATATTAATGATTGATATGGAGGAGTTTCGGCTCCTTAACGGTTGGAGCAAAGACCGCAAAAAAGGTTCCTGCCGCCATGACCGGGTACCAGTCGGACTGGTAGAAGAGCTTCATTTAGAAAGAGTGGAAGATTACCGGATGCTGATACCGCCCGAATTGGAACAATTTGATTCGAAAGAGTATGCAAAAGCCTGCCGTATTACGGTAAAGCACGCGCAAATAGCACTGAATATATTATATTATCTGGGCGTCGTGGAACGAGTAGGCAAAAGGGGGAACAGTTTTTTATATGAGGTCACGGATGGATAGAATGATTGAGTATTGCCTGCATAATGCCAATCCGTCTATTGTTTATCGTATCAGGAAAGATATTTTGCAGGATATCAGCAAGGAAGAGGAAAACAGGCTACAAGAGAAAATAATGTCAGAAAAAATTATTATCTCTATTTTAGATTGTCAAAAGGAAAACGGTTGGCTTGGAAATGGTTTTCATGGTTCGAACAAAAATGCAGGACAGTTTACAAATATGGAGGCAGGAGTTAAATATCTTGCAGAAAAAGGGGTGAAACAGGATTCAGATGTTTTAAAAAGGGCAATGACAGCATTTAAAGAACTTCCCAATACAGATGCCTGTTATAGGGGGATGTGGAATATAGACGACGAATTTAAGTATGCAGCGAATGGAGGGAATCTTTTCCGCTGTGCATGTATTGCCCGTGCAGGATGGGAAAGTTTTATCGATATTTCGCCACAAATTGATTTATCATTGGAATCATTTTACAGAGTATTAGAAGTAGATTCAATTTTAGATATTACCCGTTTAGTGAAAAAAGGAACGAGACGAGTATTTAATGATTTTGAAAAATGGCCGTGCCGTTATCATCTGGATATTTTGGCACATACAAATTGCTGGAAGAATGAAAAAAATAGTAAAATTCTGGCAGAGGCAGTTCGTAAAATGATGCGTACGGATTGTAAGGAACTTATTGGTCTTACGGCCGATTCATGGGTGGGATATGTTCTTGGTACGTGTGGTTGTTTTCCATCACAGGGGTTTAAACTTATGGATGTGGAAAATGGTCTTGCGTATTATCATTTGGAATACCTTATATGGCTTGCCAAATGTGGTGTTATAAAATATCTTTCAGGTTTGCAGAATATGGTAGAAACAATTTATGGCTGTGTGAACGAAGAGGGAATTTGTGAAATCCCCGTGCATGACTATTTATTTAAAGATTGGGGAACTTATGCAGGCCTGCAATTAGAAGTTGATTGGAGGTCAAAAACCAGAAAAAACTGTGATATTACTTTTCGGGCATTACAATTATGCTATTATTCTGGTTTGGATTTTTAGTTGGAGCCTTTAATTTAACGAAACGGCAGAGGTGTTTTTGCATGATACTTGAAATTTGTTGGGGAGGAGATAAAAAAGGAATGACTCCTTTTTATGAATCCCGCTCCCTTGAAAGTGTCACGGTATCTTGAAGAACTTCCTGCCTGCCGTTCCGAAAACGGATAACAATAGAATATGTGCCGCTATACATTTCCGTAAAAGGTATCGAGAGTGTGTAGCGGTATTTTTCGTATTGGGAATCACAGAGTGGCGGATTTGTCAAATCCAGTTCATACAGACGGTCTGCGCGGCTGAACACAATCTCCTGTATATCGTCGTTTGGTGTGTCAATGGAGAGATTATTTCCAACTATGGAAAAGGACAAACCATAGGTTTCTTTCATGTACGCAAGGCTGACTGTACCGGAACTTTCTACAGAAGCCGCCTTATAGAGGGCAGGAGGAGAAAGCCATCCCGTCTCCGAATATTCTATTTTTTCTAATTTTTCTCCCGCTAACACAAAGGCATCCAGTGAATCGCAGGCGATAGCCTGAAGATGTTCCGGCGTCAGTTTGGCGGGCTGTAAAATATCTTCGGTTGAGAAATCTCCGGAAATACGCAAAATAGCTCCGGTCGTCCGCTCAATGGCGACAAGGAGCGTGTCCGCCCCATCCGGTGTGGGAATGACAACGATAAGTTTGCTCCGCTCGTCATCCGTCTGATAGATTTTCCGGATTCCGGCGCCGACATAACAGGTGTGATAAGTTCTTCCAAGTAAATCAATTTCGTGAATATGTGTTGGCATCGGTTTTGCACCGGTGCGCGTCCGCATTTTATCGTTGACAAGAAGAAAATGATTATCCGTAATTGGATACAATTCGCCATCGCGTGTGGGAATTGCCAGTAAATAGCGGATATTACCCTGTTTGTCGCGGAGCGATGGGTAAGTATAATCGGTGGGAAGCTTGTCTGTCTGCCACTCAAATGTCCGTACGCCTGCCTCGCTGCCGTCTTCCCGATAAAGTGTCAATGTAATTTCATTTTTGGCATTCGCATACAGCCCAAAGATTGGCGCCACGTGCGAAGTTACGCATTCGCGATAGTCATAGTGAAAATCTTCCTGCGCTGTCTCACAATGAATATGGTAGGAAAGGCGGCAGGGGCTGTCGGTGTAAAAGATAGCCAGAGCAGTCAGCGGCGTAACGCCGTATGGATTGTGAACCAGCGTCATAGTATCGAATGTAATGGATGTATCGTGGCTGCGCACCCAGATTAAATTATCTGCCCGACGCGTCTTTTCTGCATAGGAAAGAGTTACGGGAATGGTGCTGGAAATCGTTTGGTTCTGGCGCAGCCGGTTCAGGCTCATGTAATCAATTTTATTAAAGGACATATATCCTTTTATCCAATTTTTTATTCTTCCGGACAAGGGAAAACCTCCTTTGTATAATATCGCGATGTATCGTGGTGTTTGGGATTGCTTCGTTTTGGCCGGCACTGAACACTATGCGCCCGTCAGACATTCAATCCAGACATCATGTAATCATTATAATACCTTAATTATGAAGAAAATATGTTTTTTTTGCAAGTCAAAAATGAAATTTTCTAATAGACGAATATATATATTGGGGGTTATAATAGTAAATAAAATTATGGAAAGGGGTAATAGATGTGAAACGAATGCATCCTGTAACAAAACGAATTTTTTCGCTTTTTTGCGTGGCTGCCGTGATAAGTTCTCTGGCAGCAGTAGCTGTCAACGTACATGACGGCAGGGCTGGAAGTAATGTGCGGACAATGCTGGCGGCGCAAAGCGAAACAATTGAAATGAAAGAAAACACGGTTGTTCCGGAGGGCGCCATTGGTATGTTCCGCCACGGTTTCGGCGGAGCCGTAGGTGCAGGCCAGAAGAGATTATATAAAGTCTATAATGCCGGAACGATATCAAACACCAGCGAGGGGTTGAAATACACCGCCAAATCCGAAGATGACAAAAATGGTGTCAAAACGGATATATCAGAATACATAAAAAAGGGTGTGAGCGGCGATGTTTTCGGCGCGTCCACACGTGTTAAAGTCGTAAATTGGGGGGATGAGGCAAACCGCAACAATAAAGCGGAGTTGTTTATCGAGGTATACGATGCCAAGGGAAGTAAAAAGGCAACGTATCCGTTAGCCAGCGGAGGGCCGAACAGCGACTGTTCCAACCTGACGAGTGCAAACTCCAAAGTCGGGGCCGACTGGCTCAACACCCTGCTCTCCGGTACAGCGGCTATTACTTATGACGATACGGACAGTATTTATCTGTGCATTACGCAGAAGAATAAGTCGCAGGTATATGCGGATGTTTGTCTGTGGGGAAATATTTCCCGCTATACAGTGCCATCCCGTCTGCACATACGGACGCCACAGTTTGACGAGGCGAATGGCAAAGTTTCTTTCTCTTTAGAAAATTTAACAGACAAAAATGTTGACTGCAAAATCACGATAAATCATTATAAAGACAACAAACCATCTTCTGTCGATGAATATGATTTGGCCGTGCCGAGCGGAACGGAGAGTACGGACATTACCCTTGCGGCAGAAAAGGGAAGCCAGATAACGATTAAGGATACCGATGGGACAACCTATTTTGACCGATGGGAGCCGGACTCTTATGATTGGGTTGGCACATGGGCAAGTTCCCAGTTAGAAGCATCGGGAGATAATCTGCCGCCGTCAGCCGGATTGGCGAATAATACATACCGTCAATTTATTCGTACGTCAACAGGAGGAACGCAGATTCGTCTGAAATTCTCCAACTTAAAGGGGACTTCTCCACTGGAAATCAAATCCGTGCATATTGCTGACCAGATAGATGTTACCTCATCGGATATTGATACTTCTACGGATACAAAAATTACGTTTCAGGGTTCCGAGAGCGTGACGATTCCGGCAGGTGGAACCGTTATGTCCGATGTGATTGATTATGCGGTGAGGCCGTTGCAGCATATTGCTGTCACCTCATGGTTTGGCAAAGTGCCGGCTCAGATTACGAGTCATACCGGCGCCCGCTGCAATAACTATTTTACCGAGGGGAACCGTGTCAGTGACAGTTTCCTCGGCGTTTCCACGCAAAAAGTGAGTTGGTATTTCCTTGAGGAGATGGACGTTATGTCACCAAAGACAAATGAGGCAATTGTCTGCTTTGGCGATTCGATAACCGACGGCTACGGAACGACGCCGGATAAGTACCAGCGCTGGACGGATAAGCTGGCCGAACAACTGCAGGCGAATGCAAAGACTTCCCATCTGTCCGTACTCAATGAGGGTATTGGCGGAAACTCGATATTCGGAGGCTTAGGAGATGCAGGGAAAGACCGTTTTGACAGGGATGTTATTGATAAGCCAGGTGTAAAATATGTTGTCATGTTAATCGGAATAAATGATATTGGCTATGCGAATGAGCTTTCGGTTGCCGATTCTCTCATTGCGGAGTACAAAAAGATGATTACAAAAGCACGTGACAAAGGAATAAAAGTATATATGGCGACTATTTTGCCATTCAAGGGAAATAGTTATTATTCAGCGAACGAAGGGCCGATACGCGAGCAAATCCGGCAAAAGGTCAATCAATGGATTCTCAAAGAATCCGGAGCGGATGAAGTAATTGACTTGGCTGCGGCGATAGCTTCCGAGACCGATTCGGAGAAAATGGCGGTACAGTATGCCAACGATTATCTTCACCCAAATGCAAAAGGGTACGCTTATATCGGCGAGCTTGTTTATAAGGCAATTGCAAAGAATTATCAATAGAGGAGCAGAAAGTGAGGACAAAAAATGTTTGGTTTCCCGAATGTTAATGTTCTCGGAATGGAGGGTATCATGAAAACAATTAGAAAACAAACGATTGCGTCGGCGCTGGCGTTTGCCCTTTGTATCAGTACTGCTCTTTCCTGCGGAGAACCAGCAGGGGCGAAAGCGGGGAAGAAAGTAAAAAAGGTAGCGATTACTTCGCCTGTTCTTGGCAAAGTGTATTTGAAAAAGGGACAAAGCTATAAATTAAAAGTAAAAGTAACACCGAAGAAAGCAAAGAATAAAAAGCTGCGCTATCAGTCTTCTAAGCCGAAAGTGGCAGCGGTTTCAAAAAAGGGTAAGATTAAGGCAAAGAAAGCCGGCACGGCAAAAATAACCGTAACTGCCAGAGACGGCAGTAAGAAAAAAGCGAGACTGACTGTTAAAGTATTGAAAAAGTTCAAAAAGGCAAATGGCGTATCGCTTAATAAAAAGAAAGTAACATTATATGTGAACGGCAAAGAAAATGAGAAAACAGTATCTCTTTCAGCGAAAGTAAAGCCGGCGAAAGCAACGATTAAGAAAGTTGTGTACCGCTCTTCCAACAAGAAGATTGCTTCGGTATCAAAGAAAGGAAAGGTAACGGCGGTAAAAGAAGGTACGGCAAAAATAACTGCCTATGCGGAAGACGGACGAGGGGCAAAAGCAGTCTGTCAGGTTACGGTGAAAAAGGGCGACAACCATTCATCACAGACGCCGAATACACCGGCAAAGATAAATTGTCTGCAGTTCCGCGGAGTAAATAATTTTATGAGTTATACGGTTGTCCGTTATCTGCTGCCAAACGGAGTAAAAGTTTCCGACCTTACCGGAATCCAATTTGATGCGGAGACGAAAAAGGATACGTCCATTCGCTTCTATGCCGGTGAGACGAGAGACGAAAAGACGGAGCTTACCTCTGCCAAACAGGAAGTGAAAGATACGGTAACCGGAACGTCGACGGCAGTAGTCGATAATACAACGGTGCCAAAGACGACACATAAATTGGAAATCGCTACGACCGAAACGACGCGTCCGCTGTTAAAATCCGGGGCAAGACAGACGATTTCTTTCCCACTGGATGTCGCGGCAAAAGAGCGTTTGCAGGGTGAGAAAGAAAATGAGGTTGCATTCGTTGTCTATCCTCATGCGGCAAAACCACAGATGTCTTTCTATAATCTGAAATTAAGAACGACTATGGCAACTTATGATGTGCCACTCCATACAGATAACTGGATGGCAAGATATGGTGGTATTTTGAAATTTGTATAGGACTTATGTTTAATAATTTGTGGTTTTAAGGTAACGAGTATTATATCGTATCTCGTCCGATGCACCGATTCCAACGAAAAATACGGTGTAATACTCGTTGATCTAACACAAATTAGTAAACGATTGTGCGATTGTAAGGAGGCACTTCATATAGGGGAGTGTCTCTTTATTCATTTTAGAAAAAAGTACAGAATAAAACATAGCTAGATAAAGGTTTCTGTTAAGGTGAATTATGAGCAGTTTGATTTGTATTGAGATATAGGAATTTCTATTGGAAGAGCAAATACGATATATAAAGGACAGATTAAAAGCATTGATTTTAGTTGTATAGATTGGTAAAAATCAATTCTTGTCAACCGTATAGGTAAATATTATAATAAAGGTAAAGAAAAAGGGGGGAGTTGTTATGGAGAAAGCTTTTGAAGAATTGCAAATCAAGGATGATTTCATGTTTAGTGTTATCATGAGAAACCCAAAGTTTTGCAAGCCATTTTTGGAACGGATACTTGGTATCAAGATATCTCGCATTGTATATCCGAAGTCGCAGGAGACAATAGATATTTCTGCGGATGCGAAAAGTGTACGCTTGGATATCTATGTGGAAGATGGAAAAGAAACTGTTTATAATATTGAAATGCAGACGACAGAGAATAGAAATCTTCCCAAGAGAACACGATATTATCAGGGGATGATAGACCTGAATATCTTGGAAAAAGGGGATAATTACAAAGATTTGAAACGGAGTTTTGTCATTTTTGTATGTACCTTTGATTTGTTTGGTGAAGGGCGGCACATTTATATTTTTGAAAATCGCTGTATTCAAAATCTGAAGTTAGGTCTTGGAGACGGTACAACGAAGATTATTTTGAATACTAAGGGTACAATGGATGATGTCACACCAGAAATGAAAAAACTGCTTGACTTTATTGATGGTAAAGAGCCGGAAGATGACTTTACGAGAGAGTTGGATGAGGCGGTGCAGTCGGTCAGAAAGAATGAGAAATGGAGGTTGGATTATATGACTTTGCAGATGAATTATCAGGAAAAATATGAACAGGGTATTGAACAGGGTGTGGAACAGGAAAAAATAGATTCAGCAATGAGAATGATAGAAGCAAATAAATTATCTTCAGAGGAGATTGCGATGTATTCCGGACTCACTTTGGAACAAGTGCTTGAATTAGAAAAGGAACTGCAGCCAGTATAATATTTGTTGTCTAATTCTATTGAATTTTGTGAGGAATTTAAGAGCAATCTGTCGACAGTGGAGGAAATAGAAAGTGAAACCGAAGAGCACACCACCCATTATGTGGGTGGTGTTGGTTTATGCAGATAATGGCGGCATTTTACGAGAAGATAGACGGTTGGAAGCAGCAAAAATAAGTTGATAAAATCCGTCAGTTCCCAGACTAAAGTAAGGGGCATCATGCCACCGGCAAATATCATTAGGACATAGAAAGCCTGATACAACAACTCCGCCTTACCATGCAGGAGATAATCAAATCCCTGTTTTCCCAAATAGCTCCAGCCGACAAGTGTGGCGAGGGCAAAAAAGACGATGGCGATACCGAGAATTTTATCGCCAAAAAGGGGAAGTTTGCCAAAGGCAGCCGTCGTCAGTGAACCGGCAGAGAGAGACTGCCATTCCGTCGGATATTCCAACTGATATGCGACGAGGACGATTCCGGTAATTCCGCAGAGAACTACGGTATCCCAAAAGGTGGCACTCATGGAAATCAGCGCCTGTTTTTCCGGCTTTTTCTCTAAGGATGAGCCGGCGATTAGTCCGGCAGTACCAAGTCCTGCTTCGTTTGTAAAGAGTCCGCGGGCAACGCCGTATCGGAGCGCTTTGCCAAGCGAGTAGCCGGCTATGCCGCCGCCGATGGAAGAAAGGCCGAACGCAGAGCTACAGATTTGACGAAAAGCAGGCCAAAGATAATCAGTGTGCAGGAGGAGATAGAGGGTACAGCCGCCGAAAAAGAAAATTGTCATCGTAGGTACGACTGCCATGGAAAACCGCTCAATCCAATTCGTACCCTGCATAAGGACGAGTCCAACGAAAAAGGCGGTGGCGATGGCAGTATAGACCGGAGGGCAGTGAAATGCTTCAGCACACGCTTCCGTAATCGCATTGCTCTGCGTTGTGCAGCCGATACAGAATGCGGAGAGACAGAGCGCTATACTATAAAAGAAAGCCAGTCCACGTTTGTGTAACGTGTAGCGGAGAATGTACATCGGCCCGCCGTGCGCGTGTCCTTGATTGTCCTGCCAGCGTAAACGACCGCTCAAATAAGTCTCAGCATAAGTAGTCGCCATACCGAGGAAACCGGTAATCCAGCACCAGAAGACAGCGCCGGGGCCGCCCAGAAATACGGCGGTGGAAATACCGACGATATTGCCCGTACCCAACGTGGCGGCTAATGTAGTTGTCAGAGAGCCGAAACGGCTGAATCCATGTCCATGCCGTTCCTCTTCGCTGCCGAGCGAGAGCTGTATTCCCTGACGAATCTTACGTTGCACAAGGCCCAGATGTATAGTATAATAAATATGTATGCCAAGCAGCAATACGAGGATGGGCCCTCCCCATAGAAGCTGATTGAGAGAGATAAGGGACTGCATAATAATCTCCATTTCGGAGCATTCACATCGGCTCCAATTTATGATATCAATATAATATATGTAGGAAACGCCGCTGTCATACTTCTATTTGGGATAAGGCATAAAAAGCAAAAGGAAATGAGGATTAAGATGCATATCTGGCAACATTTTTTAACGATAACAAGACATCGACATAAAGTAATCATACATTGTTTTAAGGCGGGTATCGGCTGGCAGGGGCTGCGCCATGATTTATCCAAATACAGTCCGACAGAATTTATAGCCGGTGCTAAGAATTATTTAGGAGACAGGAGCCCGAACGAGAAAGAGAGGGAGCGATACGGCTTTTCCCGTGCATGGCTTCATCATCAGGGACGCAATAAACATCACTTTGAGTACTGGGTGGATTACAATCCTGTGAAAAGAGAGAAAGAACCCGTACCTATGCCGACGAAGTACTTAATTGAAATGTTCTGCGACCGTGTCGCGGCGAGTAAAATTTATTTTGGTGCAGATTATGATGAGGCAAAACCTTTTGAATACTTTGACCGGGGGCGCAAGCGCCGCTGGATGCACGAAGAAACTTCCCGGCGGCTCGAAGAACTTTTAGTCATGTTAAGAGATAAGGGAGAAAAGGAGACGTTCACCTATATCAGGCAGGTTGTCTGCAAGGAAGGAAAGAAGGATAAGAAACATTGGAAGTAACCGATTTTTCAAAAGGAGATATAAAGAAAAATATTTTGCGGCTTGCCATGCCAATGACATTGGCACAGCTCATTAACGTACTTTATAATATCGTGGACCGCATTTATATCGGACGTATGCAGGGGGGCGAATCGTTAGCACTGACAGGTGTAGGCGTTTGCCTTCCTGTTGTTTCGATTATTATCGCATTTGCCAATCTCATAGGAATGGGAGGAGCTCCGCTTTTTTCCATTGAGAGGGGCAAAAAGAATCAGCAGGAAGCAGAGTATATTTTAGGAAACAGCCTGATACTGTTAATATTATTTGGCGCGCTGCTGACGGTGGCAGGCTATGTTTTTAAAGTACCGCTGCTCTATCTGCTTGGCGCCAGTGAAAAAACGATTGTCTATGCGAATCAGTATCTTTCCATTTATCTGATTGGCAATATTTTTGTGTTGCTCAGTTTAGGACTGAACAATTTTATTAATGCACAGGGCTTTGGAAGAACCGGAATGGTGACGGTTGCTATTGGAGCGGGACTTAATATTTTGTTAGACCCCATCTTTATTTATACATTTGATTTCGGTGTTCGCGGGGCGGCGCTGGCAACGGTGATTTCTCAGGCGTTGGCGATGCTGTGGACACTTCGTTTTCTCTTAGGCAGGCGCGCCGTTGTGACAATCCGGCGTGACCGGATCCGTCTGCAGGCGGGACGGGTAGGTAAGATTTTAACGCTTGGATTGTCTGGATTTACGATGTCCGTAACAAATTCATTTGTACAGATGGTGTGCAATGCAAGTCTTCAGAGCTATGGCGGCGATATTTATGTAGGAATTATGACAATTATAAATTCTCTGCGTGAGGTTGTCACAATGCCGGCCATGGGAATCAGCTCCGCCACACAGCCGGTACTCGGATACAACTATGGGGCGGGAGAGATGAAACGAGTAAAACAAAGCATATCGTTTATGTCCGTTGTTCTCATCCTTTATACATTAGCAATTTGGGGATTTCTATTTGTATTTCCCCGCTTTTTCATGGGTATTTTTACAAGCAACAGTCAGCTAATCGAGAAAGGTATCCCATGTCTGCATATTTACTTTTTCGGCTTTTGCTTTATGGCGCTGCAGTTCAGCGGACAGAGTACATTTACGGGACTTGGCTTTAGTAAACGTGCAATCTTTTTTTCTGTTTTTCGGAAAGTAATTATTGTTATTCCTTTAACTTTATTACTGCCGCTCTTTCTTTCTTCCCCGTCACAGGGCGTCTTTTTGGCAGAACCGATTTCAAATTTGATTGGCGGCGGTGCCTGTTTTGTCACAATGATAATAACCGTGTATCATAATATTTAGCCATAGTCACATTTTTGCCAAAATTGTTTGATAATATTAACAATATTTGGTTATTATAAGAATGATAACGGCAAGTATCAGGAATTAAGGAGAGCGTTTTATACCGATAAACGCTTAGAAATGAGGATGAAAATGGAACATTTGGATATGCTGGAGTACAAAAGTGTACACATTTTAAGAGAAGCGTATAGTGAGTTGGGGAACTTATGCATGCTGTGGTCGATAGGTAAAGATTCCACGGTTCTGTTGTGGTTGGCGCGTAAAGCTTTTTTTGGACATGTGCCCATACCGCTTGTACACATTGATACGCACTATAAAATTCCAGAGATGATTGAGTACCGAAATCGTCTGGCAGCCGAATGGAATCTGGATATGATTTATGGTGAAAATACAGAGGCACTGACAAATAAGGAGACATTTCCAGACGGTAAGGTTTCTCATCTGGAATGTTGTAAGCGATTGAAGACGGAAGCGTTGCGCAATACGCTGAATGCGAGTTGGCCGAGATATCGTTTTAATCACAATAAGGGCACTTATGAAAAGGACACCAATGCAGAGCCGTATACGGGCGTTATTGTAGGAGCCCGTGCCGATGAGGAGGGCAGCCGTTCGAAAGAGCGTTATTTCTCCCCAAGAGATAAAAATAATGATTGGGATGTGGGAGACCAGCCGCCGGAATTTTGGAATCAGTATAAGACGGATTGGGCGCCGGGAACTCATGTGCGCGTGCATCCGCTTCTTGACTGGACGGAACTGGATGTGTGGGAATACATTGAGAGAGAGAATATTCCGGTTGTACCGCTGTACTTTGATCAGGGGAACGGCACGCGTTACCGTTCGCTTGGCTGCGGGCCATGTACGACGCCTGTTGAGTCAACGGCGAAAAACGTACGGGAAGTGATTGAGGAATTAAAGACTGGGAAATTTGCCAATATAGCAGAACGTTCTGGACGCGCGCAGGATAAAGAGGGCGGCGGCGGACTGGAAGAGCTGCGGCGGGAAGGCTATATGTAGGAGGTGCGTGACAGTGAAAAAAGAAGATATGAATATTGTAATTGTAGGTCACGTAGACCATGGCAAATCAACGTTGATGGGACGCCTGCTGGCGGACACTGATTCGCTGCCGGAAGGCAAACTGGAGCAGGTAAAAGAGACGTGCCGCCGAAATTCCAAACCGTTTGAATATGCGTTTCTTCTGGATGCTTTGAAAGACGAACAGTCGCAGGGAATTACGATAGATACCGCCCGCTGTTTCTTTAAGACAGAAAAACGGGATTATATTATTCTTGACGCTCCGGGACACATTGAGTTTTTGAAAAATATGATTACCGGAGCCTCCCGCGCGGAGGCCGCTCTGTTGATGATTGATGCGAAAGAGGGTGTGCAGGAAAATTCCCGCCGTCATGCGTATATGCTTTCCATGTTAGGAATTAAGCAGATTGCAGTCGTCATCAATAAGATGGATTTAGTAGATTATGACGAGGCCGTTTATGAGCGGGTGAAAGAAGAATATATTGAATTTTTAAAACAAATTTCCATAACGCCGAAATTTGTCCTTCCGGTAAGTTCTTTTGCCGGAGAAAATATTGTGAAAAAGAGCGATAAAATGCCTTGGTATGATGGTATGTGCGTCCTTGAAGTTCTGGACGCATTTGAGAGTGAGGGCGATAAGGAAAACCAGACGTTCCGTATGCCGGTTCAAGATGTCTATAAGTTTACCCGCAATGGGGATGACAGACGAATTATTGCCGGAACGATTGAGTCGGGAACGATTCGCGCAGGGCAGGAAGTTGTGTTTTATCCATCAGGAAAGCGGAGCCATGTAAAAAATATCGAGGTGTTCCATGCTCCTGCGATAGAAGTTGCCGTGCCGAATATGGCGATTGGTTTTACGATGGAGGAGCAGATTTACATTACCCGCGGCGAGTTGATGAGTGTGGCCGATGAAAAGCCGCCGCAGACGGCTTCCCGCATAACCGCCAATATTTTCTGGCTCGGGAAAAATGATTTGGTAAGCGGAAAAACGTATTACTTGAAAATAGGAGCAGACAAAGTCAAGGCGGAGCTTGAATGTGTCAAAGGGGTTATTAATTCCTCAAACCTTTCAGCCACGCAGGAGAAAACGTCAGTAGGGAGAAACGAAGTAGCAGAATGTGTGATTCGCACAGATAAGCCGATAGCCTTTGACTTGGTGAGCGATTTGGCGGGAACGAGCCGGTTTGTTATTGTCGACAATTATGAGATTGCCGGAGGGGGAATCATTACAGCCGCCTTACCGGACGAAGAGCAGGAACTTCGCAAGGGAGCAATGCTGCGTAACTTTAAGTGGGAAGTAAGCGATGTGTCCGCTGAGGAGCGCATGGAGCATTATGCGCAGAAACCAAATCTGCTTGTGCTGACTGGGCCGGAGGGAACAGGAAAGAAAAAACTCGCCAAGATGTTAGAGCGGGATTTACTGAACCGTGGTCGTTTTGTTTATTATATGGGAATGGGAAGTTATCTGTATGGAGTAGGGGCAGATACGAAAAAATCCGATGTGCAGGATCACACGGAGCAGATACGGCGCTTTGCCGAAGTGGCAAATCTTATGCTGGATGCCGGTATCATTTTGATTGTTACAGCTACCGACCTGACACAGTCTGATTACAAGATTATGAAGATGGTTATGGAGCGTGAGTTTGAAATAATATGGGTAGGCAATGAAATTACGACAAATCTTTCTCCTGATCTGCAGTTGGCAGATAAGGACTACGAAAAAGGCATTTGGAGGATTACGGATTTGTTAAAAGAAGTGGGAGCCATTTTCAGAGTATAAAGAGGTTTGCTTATGAATAATAATAATATTGTCTGGCACCCAAATAAAGTAACCGAAGCAGACAGGCAAAAGGTATTGGGCCAGAAAGGACTTGTCGTGTGGTTTACCGGCCTGTCCGGTTCCGGCAAATCGACGATTGCCGTGGAAGTCGAAAAGATGCTGATTGATGCGGGGCACGCCGCCTATTTACTGGATGGCGACAACATCCGCCACGGGATTAATTCGGATTTGGGATTTAGCGATGAGGAGCGAAATGAAAATATACGGAGAATTGGCGAGATTGCAGCTCTATTTGCCGATGCCGGGATGATTGCCTTAGTTTCCTTTATCTCACCGTTTCGGAAGATGCGGGAGTTCGCCAGAGGACGTGTCAGAGAAGGCGGCTTTATCGAAGTTTATGTCAGTACGGACTTTGAGACGTGTGCGCAAAGAGACCCAAAAGGGTTATACAAAAAAAATATTAAAAATTTTACAGGAAAAGATTCTTTGTATGAGGAACCATTGCATGCAGAATTGGTTCTTGATACGAAAGACAATACGCCGATAGCGTGTGCGAAACAGGTATACGATATGGTGGCTCAGTTTATTTGCTGCAGTTAGCGGCTTGAAAATTAATCACATGGAGGAACAACACGAATGGAAAATGTTTTAGTTGCTTCGTGTAAAAGGGTAAAGGGTAAAGTATTACGAAAGGTTAAAAGAAAAAGCATCACGCTAAAGGATAAAACGATTCGATTATCCGATGGTGCAGAGTTGGTAGTAGGTGGTCTCGGTTTACTGGATAAGAAAGCGAGAATGCAGGCAGATAATTTTGTACGCCCGCAGAAAGCGCAGTATAAAACAAATATGTGGCAGGAGAATTGTTTGGCAGTTAAAACCCAGTCAAGAGACTTTGTTTTACAAACGATGCTTGAAGGCGGCGAGTTTACGTTTGACCATATGTATGTAATACGAAATCCCTATGGAGAATCTCCGCTTGTTGCGCTGGCGTTATTTGTAACCGAGGCAGCGTGCAGAGTAAGGGTGACAACAAAGGGAAAGACACCGGAGACGGATTATGTTTCTGAACTGCCATCTGCGAAGAAACATAGAGTACCTATTTTAGGCTTATATCCGGGAATGCAAAATCAGGTTCTGATAGAATTGCTGGATGATTATAATCAGACATTAGCAAGTCATACGATTCCGATTGACACGAAAAACTTACCGGGATATATGAGAGATTGCATTATAGTGAAGAAAAAACCGGAAAAACCGGCGTTTCCGTTTATCCTGATTAACGGCGGCGTAGATATTCATACGTGCGCTTTCGACAGGGATGGCGACATCCGTTTCTTCCTGCGGCGCAAACCGAGGGGATATGGCATTTTCCCATTGTCAAAAGGACATTTTTTCTATATGGAAAAAGATATCGCCACTCCGTCTTTTTCGAATCCACAGACAGTACAGTCCCATGATATGGATTACATGGGGCGCATTTTTAAGACCTATCACACAAAGAACGGCGTACACCACACGGCGGAGGAGAAAATCGACGGCAATATTCTGGCAGGAAGTAATACAATGCTTGAGCATACCGAGGATATGGTAATTGAAATTGATAGAAACACGGGTGAAATCGTGTGGAGTCTGCATATATGGGATTTGTTTGATGATACTTACAAGGACTTAATGGACTGGTGCCATGTCAACTCGGCAGCATATTATGAGAAAGATAATTCGATTCTCATTTCTCTGCGCAATATTCATTCTGTGATTTGTGTTGATTACGGCACGAAAAAGCTCCGTTGGCTTCTGGCAGACCCGGAATTTTGGAAAGGAACGCCGATGACAAAATATCTGCTGAAACCGGTCGGCGAAGTGCCATGGGTGTATCAGCAGCATGCGGCATATGAAGTTGAGGAAGACTTCGATGGAAATCCGGATACGAAGCATATTATGGTATATGACAATCACTGGGCAAGGCGTCGTCCGGCAAAATCTTTTGACGGCGATCCGCTTTCCTATGTCAGTTTCTACGATGTAAATGAAAAAGAAATGACGGTGAGCCTTTATAAACGGTTTGCCAGTGCGAAGACAAGAATTCGTGCGAATGGTATTTTTGTGCCGGATAAGAGGCGGGTATATAATATGGCGGGTTCTTATGCAGAGCCTGTTGACGGAGATATGGGCGGCGTATACGAGTATGATTTTGAGAGCGGGGAAGTACTTGCAGAATACGGTGTGCGGCCGGGATATTTCCGTGGTTATAATTTTGAGCCGGATGTTGAGCAATTGGCGCGTCCGATAAAACCGACGAAAGATTATTTTGCTGGGGAATTGCGCCGTCCGGAAGAATTAAACAGTGAAGATTACCCGGAAGAAATGACGGGAAAAGTGAAGCGGATACGAAATCAAAAAGTCGATTACTGGTTACAGGAAGATATTTTAATGGTACAGGCGACCGACCATCAATTGCGGAAGATATACCTCTTTGGTGAAAAGGGAAATTATGTAGTTGATTACAGTGACACGTATCAGACAATGCCGATTTTCAGTGGTATGACATATGCGCATACCGCGCATCTGGAAAATCTTCCATCGGATACTTATCAATTGTATCTCGTTGTTGAGGATAAACTTTATAAAACGGGCAAATATATAAAGAAAACTTCCGTGTAGAGGCTTATTCCTCTCCGTAAATCAATTTTTCATAAGCGGCGTTATCGACAGCATAGTACTGGCGGCCAATGAGTACCATAAGCTGGTCGCCGGGCAGGATGACGGTATCTCCCTTTGGGGTAATCGTATGGCCGTCCCGTTCGATAGAAGCAACTAATGTATTTTTCTGCCAGACTATCTGGCAGATTTTTTTATTGCAGATTTCACTATCAAAAGGAATGACATAGGTGACAAGAACTTTTTCCGCGCCCTTTTCGATATTTAGTTCTTTTTGTTGGTGTAAAATATTGTCAAGAAGAGAGGTGTAAATAGGCTTGCTGCCAACAATATTTGCCATAATATAAGCGAAAATGCTCACAACGGCAATATCAAGCATCCGGTGCATATTACCTGTCATTTCCGTTATGAGGACGATACCGGTAATCGGGGCCCGAACGATTCCGGCAAATAAGCCGGCCATGCCGAGGACAATAAACTGTGGCAGCAAATCATCCGACAGAGGAAATACTTTCATCGCAAGTACGCCGAAAATGGCGCCGACATATGCACCCAAAATAAGGAGTGGGAAAAAGATACCGCCGGGAGCGCCGGAGCCAAATGATATGGTCGAAAAAACAAATTTGACGGTCAGTAGAATGACGAGCGTAATCAATGTGGGTCTTCCCTCTTCCAACAGGACAATCATGCGGTGGCCGCCAGCAAGAACTTCCGGAATGGTAAGTCCTAAAATACCTGCCATCAGAAATGGAATGGCAATCTGGATTTCTTTCGGAATATTTTTGAAACGGTGAAAGAGAGCCTGTCCGTTCAGCATGATTCGGTTGTATCCGGCCCCTGCCAGTCCGAGAAGAACGCCGCAAATGGCAAGCAGCCAATAGTAGCGCAGCGGCAAGGTGGATGTACGAAAAGAAAAAATGGCGGACTGGGAAAAGAAGATTTTTGATATGTAATCGGCAGTTACCGTAGCTACCATTCCCGCAACGAGCATCGTGCGGTCGAACGTGTGGTGAATTTCTTCCAACACGAATAAAATACCAGCAAGCGGGGCGTTAAAGGCGGCGGCCAATCCGGCTCCGGCGCCGCAGGAAAGCAGGCCAATTTCTTTTGTTTTGTTATAATTGCGCATGCGCGAGTAACCTTTTGCTGCCATCGCGCCGAGCTGAATGGAGGGGCCCTCCCGTCCGAGGGATAACCCGCCTAAAATACATAATGTACCGCCCGTAAATTTGGCGACAACGACGCGCCACCAGACAGGATCAAGATAGCCTTTCACTTCACCGGAAACCTGTGGAATACCGGAACCGGAAGACATGTGTTCCCATTTGACAATGCGCGCCACAATGATACCCATCGCAGCCAATGCCAAGAACCATAAGGAAATCTTCCAAGGATTCCCTTGAATAGTATGTAGAATAAAAGAGAGACCTTCCTCCGCATAGGTAAGACAATAGCGGTAGGCAACGGCGGTTAATCCTGCTAAAAGGCCAATGAGCAGACCTTCGATGACAAGCACCGCACTTCGATGGAAAGAAGCCCTTTCCAGTTGTTGTAATGTTTTTTTGTATTTATTCATAGTAAACTCCATTTCGAGAACATTTTTCTGTTACCTATACTATCATAATCCCGAAAAGAAATCTACTGCCGCAAATGAAAACAATGGTTTCTTTTTGTATCCCCTCAACTCTCCACTACATAACAATGATTATACGGTTACCTGTATGTGACAGGCTTCTTTTGTGCCGTCTTCCGAGGCATAGATATAGCAGATTCCTTTCTTTTTAGCGGTTACTTTTCCCGTGCTGTCCACGCTGGCGACAGCCGATTTACTGCTTTTCCATA
Source organism: uncultured Eubacterium sp. (assembly GCA_910577295.1). Taxonomy (GTDB): domain Bacteria; phylum Bacillota; class Clostridia; order Lachnospirales; family Lachnospiraceae; genus Eubacterium_F. The sequence continues at coordinate 83,138 of CAJTLS010000002.1, read as the reverse complement.
CAGGCGTATTGCCGGAACTTACCGTAGCTGTCAGCTTTAACGATTTTCCCTTTTTAATCGTGGCGGACGATTTGCTCAATGAAATTGTTGGAGATTTTACGATAATCTCGCATTCCTTTGTTACGCCGTCCAGATTGGCAGTAATAATTGCCGTTCCGTGTTTTATCGCGGTCACTCTGCCGCTTTTGCTTATCGTGGCGACGCTTTTTTTCTTTGTCCTCCATGTCACGCTCCGGCCGGAAGATGTCTTTGCCTGCAGGGCCAGACTCTGTTTTCGGTAAAGGGAAGCGCTTTTCCGGCTCAGCGTAATTTTTGGCTTTTTTACTGTCAACCGGCATATTTTTGTGCTTCCGTCTGCTTTTGCGGTGAGATTCGTCTCGCCGGGTTTTCGTGCCGTTATCCTGCCGTTTTCATCTATCGTGGCAACGCTTGATTTTTGGGATTTCCATGTGACGGACGAGCCGTTAGATGTACTTGCCTTTATCGTCGCACAGGTCCCATTTTCTATCGTGAGATTAGATGCCGACAAGGTGATTTGAGTCTTTTCAACCGTCACCTGACAACTGGCTTCCCCACCCGTTACTTTGCCTGTAATTTTGCAGGTTCCCGCTTTTTTTGCGGTGATTTGCCCGTAAGTGTTGACAGAGGCAACGCTTGATTTACTGCTTTTCCAGACAATACGTTTGCCATTGCTGGCGAATCCCGTGAGAAAGCAGCTCTGTCCAATTCTCAATGTGCAGTTGTATCTGGATAAGAGAACAAGAGCATAGCCGCTGGCAGACTGTACGGACGTAACATGTGTTGTGAATAATGTGGCGATAAGCGCCAATGAGAGCAGAATAGACGTTCCCTTTCGCAGGAACATTTTCTGACTATTGAATTGTTTTAATAAATATCTCATATAAGACCCCTCCTCTGTGTGAGGAGAGTGAGGGGATGTCTTGTAATATAGCACAGATGAATGCGGAGAACAAGTGACTTTTGTCCGCTAGTTAAGCGGTTTAAGCTGTTAAAAAATAAAGTCGGGGAGACGTAAGAGGATATGTCTCCGTCACAGAACGTCAGTAACAATCATTATAAGGGGAATTACTAATCCCTTTTGCTTCCAGTTTTGTAACCATTCCGTCAAGTAATGGTCTGCAGATTTTTTTAAACCATTTTGCGTCGCCAAATATTTTCACCAAAGAGGGACTGATTGCATAATAGAGACGAATCAATAACTTTCCGTACCATCTTTTTGCGAGAAAGCCGTCCCGGAAGCGGCGAAGTACCCATAATTCTGAACAGTTGTAAGAACCATAAACGGCAGTAGCTACATAGCAGCCATTCCGTCTTTTGTGCCTTTTCGTATTTTTATGGCTGTTGCTCTTGCCGGCAGGAGTGGTAGAATTACTTTGTATCATACTGCTTTTGGCAATGAATGCGGCAGCATCTTTTTGTATCATATTGTGTTCGATTAGTTTCTGACGGATGTCGTCCACAATCTCACCGTTTGCGATTTGCGGAAGCAGCGGGTCGGTCTTGAAATCAATAATTAATTTATTATCAATAGTCAGGGACATTTCTATTCTCCTGTCGCTGTCCGCAATCATGCCATCGGGAAGATAATTCAGCAAATAACTGTGAAAACCGCGTACTTTGTATCCACGCTCAAGAAAAGGAGTATGACGGTAAAAATCACCTTCCATTTTCACACCGTATTTCCGTAGCGACTCAACTACGATTTTGGCCCAGTATTCGCCTGCCGTGTCGACATTCATCATCTCATCCGGTGCAAGGTAGTCAAAATAATATGCTCTTGCCATTGTAGTCCTCCATTTCTTTTCTTTATGTATTTTTCTGATTACAGGCATTTTGTGAGAGAAACATATGCCTAAAATACGGGAACAAATAAAAATGTAACAAAATTACTAATCTGTTACATTCTGGGAAAAGCCCTAATTTTCTGCGTTTTACAATAACACTAACCGCCTTAAACAAAAAAAGTATCTCCTAATTTTATCAATTTATTAAAATATATCTATTGAGGACATAAATTATTAAGCAAAGAAGTTTTCCTTGAAACTTCTCCTATTTGGTGATAATATTAGTAACAGATTAGTAAAAATGTTACGGGTGTCCTCTTGTCTCTGATAGGTTATACTTAGACTATCAAAGATAAGGGGGCATATTATTATGGCAGAAACAGAACCAATCAGAAGTAAGAAACAGTTAAAAGAACTGGCAGGATACTATTTGAAAAAGGGACAACTGCGGAATTATACCTTGATTGTCATGGGAGTATATACAGCGTTAAGAGTCAGCGATTTATTACGTTTACAATGGTCCGATGTATACGATGAAAAACAAAAGAAATTTCACACTCATATTACAGTAACGGAGAAAAAGACAAAAAAGACGAAAACGATTGCCTTGAACAAACAGGTCATTGGTGCGCTGCGGCAGCAGTTCCTCCACCGTCGGGGAGAATTTATTTTCGCCAATAACCGCAAAGACGCCAAGGCGATTAGCCGGGTACAGGCATGGCGTATCATTCGTGCGGCAGCGGCAGCGATTGGTCTCAATGGAAAGATTTCCTGCCACAGTTTGCGCAAGACTTTTGGCTATCATGCATGGACGAGTAATGCGGTTTCTCCGGTAGTCATTATGGAAATTTATAATCACAGTGATTTTAAAGTTACGAAACGTTATCTTGGTATTACGCAGGATGATTTGAATGCGGCATATCTGGGAATGCAACTGATTTGACAAGGATGCAGCATGGGGGGTAATTTCAATGAAATTTAAGAAAATAGAGAAAAAGCATACGGGGAAATTTATTCATCGCTATGATATCACCTATGATTTAGGGAAGGGACAGGAAAAAATCTATGAAATGATTAGTCGGGACGGCAAAATTGACAGTTTGGAACGTCTGCAGAAGCGCAACCCCGACGCCGTCGTTCTCATACTCCACGATGAAAGTGGGGAGAAAATTCTTCTGAATCGCGAATTTCGTCTGGCAGCAGGAACTTGGGTTTATAATTTTCCTGCCGGACTGTTAGAAGCGGGTGAGACGCCGGAGCAGGCGGCTGCAAGGGAGCTGAGAGAGGAAACCGGACTGCAGCTTACCGCCATTGATGATATGATGGGGTACAGTTACAGTGCGATTGGTTTTTCCAACGAGAGCAATCTGTGTATTGTTGGTAAGGCTGCGGGGCAGTTTGCCGAAAGCAGTTCCGCCGTGGAAGAAATCGAGGCTGGCTGGTTTACAAAAGAGGAAGTGAGGGAATTGATGAAGAATAATATATTTGCGGCGCGAACACAGGCGTATTGTTATTTGTGGAGTCGGGAAGATCGACAATAAAAAATGGCTGGCTGAGAAACGCAGCCATCTGAAAGAATACTTTTTCGTTCCGCACAGGACGCACTTTCCGATATGATAAAAGACTGCCTGCACGGGCGATTTTGAATCGCCGGTACGGACAGTCAGTAAAATTAAATTTTATTTATTTTGTAAATTCTTGTTGCTCCACGTACTGATTTACTTTATCAAAATCATTTAAAATGCTCTGTTCCGGTTTCTTTGTACACAGGCTGACGATTACGATACATGCCAGACTGAAGAAGAAGCCGAGCAGCAGGGAGTAAATACCAGTAGCATCAGACAATGTGCTGCCGTTTACAATCGGAACATAGTCCCAGATAATGACAAAAAGACCGCCGGATAAAATACCTGAAACAGCGCCTGCCAGATTGGTGCGCTTCCAAAACAGAGAGCATACGACAAGCGGGCCGAAAGCAGAGCCGAGTCCGGCCCATGCATCCGAAACTAACTTCATAATACTACTGTCTGGGTTCCATGCAATCAAGAAAGCGAGAATGGCAATGGCGGCAACCGTCAAGCGGCTGATTTTCAAAACCTTTTTATCGTCGGCATCCGGTTTAATAATATTTTTGTAAATATCTTTTGATACGGAAGAAGCACAGACAAGGAGCTGCGAGTCAGCGGTTGACATAATGGCTGCCAGAATTCCACACAGGAATAATCCACCGATAAAGATTAACAGGATATTACCGGAGAATACATGTTGTATCATCTGTATAAATACATTCTCGCTATCTTCAAGCGCTCCTCCGAGAAAGGCCCGTCCGACAACACCAATTGCCCATGCGGCAATAAGTGAAATGGCTACCCAGATAATAGCAATTGTGCTTGATTTTTTGATTTCTTTTTCACTGCGGATTGCCATGAAGCGGACGAGGATGTGCGGCATACCGCAATATCCGAGACCCCATGCCAATTGTGAAATAATTTCAACAAAAGTGTAAGGTTTGCCGTCGTTAGAAAACAGACTCATATAGTCAGAGCTAACGACGCCGGTGCCTGCCAGAGCAGCGCTAAAGTCTGATTGAATCATAGCATAAGCAGCAATCGGTACGATGAGAAGAGCGATAAGCATCATCGTTCCCTGAATAAAATCTGTAGTACACACGGCGAGAAAGCCGCCGAGGAATGTGTATGTAAGAATAACAATAGCGCCAATCGCCAGAGCGATATGGTAGTCAATGCCGAATACATTATTGAACAATTTACCGCCTGATGCCAGTGCAGAGGCCGTATACACGAGAAAGAAAATGACAATTACAATAGAAGAAATGCTCAGCAATATTTTCTTCGTATCGTGAAAACGGTTTTCAAAAAACTCCGGCAGTGTCAGCGAATTATTGGCTACGATTGTATAGCGGCGCAGCCGTTTGGCAATGAGCAGCCAGTTGAGCACAGTGCCGAGAAACAGTCCTATGGCTATCCATGCCTGACCGGTGCCAAATGCATAGATCGAGCCGGGCAGTCCCATCAGAAGCCAGCCACTCATATCGGAAGCCTGCGCAGATAAGGCGGCAACCCAGCCATTGAGACCGCGGCCTCCGAGGAAATAATCCTCCGTGTTTTTTGTTTTTTTCATAGACATGATTCCGATAAAAATCATAATTAACAGGTAACATGCAAATGCTATTAAGATAGCAATGGAACTTCCAGACATAAAAGAATCCCCTTTCGTAAGTAGTTGTAAAAGGTGCGGTTCCCATGTCAGGATGACAGAACACAAACACCTGTGACGTAGTATACCATAAAAATGTTTCCGGTGCAAATTTGCGTTGTTTTCTTATGAAAAACAGAGTTTGCTTTTGTAAAATCAGTTGGAATACAGAAGTAAAAGTGCTATACTATATAGAAATGATACGAAAAACAAAATCGCGGGGAGGTATGCAGATGGGGAGCGGACGTTTTGTGGACAGCATCCGCAAAAAGCGCATGGGGATGGCGCTGACGGTGCAGGAGATTCAGGAAATGATTGTCCGTTATGTGGCGGGTGATATTCCAGATTATCAGATGTCTGCCATGCTGATGGCAATATGTTTTCAGGGGATGAATGATGAGGAATTGACGACGTTGACAACGGCGATGCGAGATTCCGGCGAAGTAATCGATTTATCAGCGATTGCCGGCGTTAAAGTGGACAAGCACTCGACGGGCGGTGTGGGAGATAAGACAACGCTGATTGTTGGGCCGATTGTCGCTGCCTGCGGCGTACCGGTAGCAAAGATGAGCGGGCGCGGTCTTGGGTTTACCGGAGGAACGCTTGATAAACTGGAATCAATTCCTAATTTTCGTGTCAGTCTGAGTGGGGATGAGTTTGTCCGCGCGGTGAGGGAAAACGGGATAAGCGTAATCGGGCAGACGGAAAATTTGGCGCCGGCGGACAAGGCCCTCTATGCGCTGCGTGACGTCACAGGCACGGTCGACAGTATTCCGCTTATCGCGGCTTCCATTATGAGTAAAAAGCTGGCGGCTGGCAGCGATAAAATCTTACTTGATGTAACGACGGGAAGCGGAGCTTTTATAAAGGACATAGAGGGTTCGTATGCGCTTGCCAGACGAATGGTGGCGATTGGCAAAGGCGCGGGAAAGGAGACGGCAGCCATGCTTACCAGCATGGAAGAACCGTTAGGTGAAGCGGTTGGCAACAATCTGGAAGTAATCGAAGCGATTCGCACGCTTCAGGGAAATGGGCCGGAAGATGTCAAAGAGATATGTCTGGCGTTAGCAGGTATGATGTTATCGCTTGCCAAAACGAAAGAGGGCGAAACGGCGCTTTCGTTTGAGGAAGGAAAAGAAGAGGCGCGTGAGGCGCTTGAAAGCGGCAGGGCGTTTGCGAAGTTTCGGGATATGGTACAGACACAGGGCGGAGACGTCAGATATATTGATGAGCCGGAGCGCTTTGAAAAGGCAGAGGTGACAGAAGAGCTGGCAGCGCAAGCCGATGGATATATTGTGAAAATGAACACCGAGGGTTTTGGTATCGCGGCGGGAATGCTTGGCGCAGGCAGGGAGACAAAAGAGAGCACGATTGACAACAGTGCGGGCATTCTTGTGAAGAAAAAAACAGGGGAGTATGTAAAGAAAGGCGATGTACTTGCCGTTTGCTGCGGCTCAAGGCCGGAACAGGTGACGAGAGCGCTAGCGTATTTACAAGATTGTATTGTCATCGGCCCGCAGCAACCAGAGCCGCTCAAATTAATAGTGGATATTATAAGTTGAATTTGGTAAAATAAGGATAATGTTTGTTAAATTGGAGGATGTCTATGTATGATAGTATAGTAATCGGCAGCGGTTTTGCCGGAGCAGTCGTTGCCAGAGAGCTTGCAGAAAAAAAGCAGCAGAAAGTGCTGGTAATTGATTCGAGAGACCATTTGGGCGGGAACTGTTATGACAAAAAGGATGAATTTGGAATCCTGATTCATCAGTACGGCCCTCACATTTTTCATACGAATATTGACCGCGTATATGAATACTTATCACGATTTACACAATGGTATGAATATCAACATGAAGTTGTGGGTAATGTATATGGCAGGGAACTACCGATTCCATTCAATCTCAATACGCTTGAGATGGTCTATGGCGAGCGGGCGCCCCATTTGGAAAAACTGTTGATTGACAATTTCGGGGAAGGCGCCAGAGTTCCGATTCTGGAATTGATGAACCATGATAACGAGGAATTGCAGGAAATTGCGCAATATGTATATGAGAACGTATTTTTGCGCTATACGATGAAACAGTGGGGAAAATCTCCAAAGGAGATAGACCCAGCAGTCTCCGGACGTGTTCCGGTATTGCTGTCGCGGGATAACCGCTATTTTCAGGACAAATATCAGGGATTGCCGTTGCATGGTTTTACACCCGTATTTGAAAAAATGCTGGATTATAAGGGAATTGATGTCCGCTTAAACTGCGAGGCAAAATCCGTTCTCACGATTGAGCCGGAGGCAGATACGCCGGTTCTCTTTGAGGGGCAGCCATTTGGCGGTAATATTATTTTTACCGGTGCACTTGACGAGCTATTTGACTGCCGGTATGGCAGGCTGCCGTACCGCTCGCTGCAATTTGATTTTGAGCATTATGATAAAGAATTTTATCAAAGCCATGGTGTTATTAACTATACCGTATCGGAAGACTTTACCCGCATTACAGAGTTTAAATATCTAACCGGACAATTGGACGCGCCGGACACAACGATTGTCAAGGAATATCCGATATCTTATCACGGCGATGAGGGGGAAATTCCTTACTATGCCATTAATAATGCAGAAAATGATGCGCTGTTTCAAAAATACAAGGAGCTTGTAGACAGCATTCCCAATTTCTATTTATTGGGGCGTCTGGCTGAATATAAATACTATAATATAGATGCTATCGTGGATAGGGCGCTCACGATGGCGGAGGAAATCTAAGAAAGAAGGGAAAGAACATGAAACTTTTGACAGTGGCGATACCTTGTTATAACTCTCAGGATTATATGGAGCATGCCGTGGAGACCGTTCTTGTAGGGGGAGAAGACGTGGAAATTCTGCTCGTTGACGACGGCTCTGTGGATGATACTGCAAAAATCGCCGACCGTCTGCAGGAGCAGCACCCGACTATTGTAAAAGCCATTCATCAGAAAAATGGCGGCCATGGGTGTGCGGTAAATACCGGATTGGAAAAAGCGAGTGGTATATATTATAAAGTATTGGATAGTGACGACTGGTTTGACCGCGCTGCCTTTTTGAAAGTATTGGATGTTTTGCGTCACTTTGTGGAAGACGGGCGAGGCGTTGATATGCTGATTGCCAATTATGTCTATGAGAAGCCAAGCCTTCGCAAGCATAAAGCAATCCGTTATGATGGTGTATTTCCAGAAGAGAAAATTTTTACGTGGAATGATGTGAAGCGCTTTAAGATTAGTCAGAATATTTTAATGCATTCGGTTATCTACCGTACTAAAGTACTTCGTGATTGTGAACTGGAGCTGCCAAAGCACACGTTCTATGTGGATAATATATTTGTGTACAATCCGCTGCCATCTGTTAAAACAATGTATTACATGAATGTAGATTTGTACCGCTACTTTATCGGCAGAGATGACCAGTCCGTCAATGAAAAGGTAATGATGGGCCGGATTGACCAACAGTTGAAAGTGACGAAACTGATGATTGACGCCCATGATTTGACAAAGATAAAAAATAAAAAACTCCGCGACTATATGGTGAAATACCTGACAATGATGATGACGGTCAGCTCCGTCTTTCTTATAAAAGAGGGCTCGGAGGAGAGCCTTGCCAAACGGGAGGACTTGTGGGCCTACCTGAAAGCACAAAATAAGGCGATGTATCGTATGGTGAATAAGATGGCGCTGAGTAAGCCGATGCAGTTTCGCGGTAAAGCTGGAAGAAAAATCGTCGTATGGGGGTATTCGCTGTCACAGAAAATATATGGTTTCAATTAATATGATACTAGGGTCAAAAGGTCAAAATGCCGTTCATGCTTGTATGATAAGGCCTTTTGACCCCAACATCATTAAAATGCAGAGAGAATACGAAAAGGGCGGCATGAGTTTGCTGCCCTTTTCAGATTTTTTATTGCCTTGCCTCATTCAATAATGTTTTCTTCATTTCATACAATTTATCGGACAAATCGACATAAACTTCCTGCGGGTTTACCAGACGCCGGGATTCTTCCCACATCGTATCGAGCTGCGTCTTGCAATAGGCCTGAATCTCCATGACAGTCGGGCTTTCATAGACACATTGCCCGTTTTGGAATATGGGAACAAGAATCTCTTTCATTTCATATGTGCCGCCTTTTAGCAGAGTTTTTTTCCATGTGGCATTAGAATCAAAGAGAAGCAAATCTTCGGCCTCGTCAAAAGTTTCTTCTGCCAGAGTAATGTAATCGGCTCGGATTTTCCCTGTCTCTTTGTCATAAATGCGGTAGACGGTTTTATTGCCGGGGTTAGTAATTTTGGCGGGATTTTCAGAAAGTTTAATTTTAGGGATAAGCGTATTGTCCTGCTCAACGGCGGCAAGTTTATACACGCCGCCAAAGGCAGGCGTATTTTTGGAAGTAATAAGGTTGGTGCCAACGCCCCATGAATCGATGCATGCCCCCTGTGAGAGGAGGGAGTCGATTAAGTACTCATCCAAATCACTGGAAGCGCAAATCTCCGCCTGTGGGAAACCGGCGTCGTCTAACATTTTCCGAGCCTTTTTAGACAGATATGCCAAGTCGCCGCTATCCAAGCGAATGCCGTATTTTTCTGGTATGCGTCCGCTGTCGTGAAGCTCTTTAAAAACCTGAATAGCGTGCGGTACGCCGGAGCGCAGAGTATCGTAAGTGTCGACGAGAAGTGTCGTGTTGTTCGGGTAAAGTTCTGCGTATCTGCGGAATGCCGTGAGCTCGTCCCCAAAGCTCATAATCCAACTGTGGGCATGTGTGCCGAGGGCCGGAACGCCGTACTCTTTGGCACAGATGACATTACTTGTTCCGATACAGCCGCCGATGATAGCGGCGCGGGCGCCAAAAGTTCCCGCGTCCGGTCCCTGTGCGCGCCGTAGTCCAAATTCCATGACGCCGCCGCCTCTGGCCGCATAGCATACGCGCGCCGCTTTTGTGGCAATGAGGCTTTGGTGATTGACAAGGTTGAGGAGGGCAGTTTCTACCAATTGGGCTTCCATAATAGGGCCGATGACTTTTATCAACGGTTCGCGTGGGAAAATAACAGTGCCCTCCGGAATCGCATATACGTCTCCGGTAAAATGAAAGCTAGCCAGATAATCCAGAAAGTCTTCGTCAAACGTATTCAGTCCGCGCAGATAATCAATGTCGTCATAGTCAAAATGCAGGCTTTTAATGTAGTCAATGACATTTGCAAGACCGGCGCATACGGCATAGCCGCCATCGTCTGGATTTTGCCGGTAAAAAAGGTCAAAAACAACGCGTTCCGTCACATTGTTTCGAAAATAGCCCTGCATCATCGTTAGTTCATAAAAATCCGTTAAAAGAGTAAAATTTCTTGTATCCATTCTTTTGCGCCTCCTTAACATAACCCCTGTTTACAAATCCCCATTCGGAGCGTTTACGCGACATATGGAAAAGCAGCGTATCTGTGAGATTTTTTATACTGATTATTATAGCAGATATAGGGAAAAAACGAAAGGGGCAGTATCGTTGACAATAAGAATAAGGGTATGTTACTATTACAGTATCTATACATGAGAATATTTAGGAAAGGTATGAGGAAGGTCCGTTTGTGATGAGTAAAAATTATGACCCGTATAAAAAGACAATACTTTTTGTATTTTCTCTCGTTAGTGTTGTATTGATGGCAATTGTTTTCGCTTTTTTTTGGTATCGTGTTTACTGGAATGCGATGTATACATTCCATTTTTATCGACGGGGAAACTGGGCGATGGTTGCCTTTTATGGTATTTTGGTATATTTCTTTTCTGCCATGTATGGCGCCCTGCGGATTGGACAGCTCCGTCGTATGGAAGTCGTGTTATCACAGTTTCTAGCGACTTTTTTTGCCAATCTGGTTATGTATATCGTAATCTGTCTGTTGGCGTTTGGTCTGGTCAATCCGGGATATATGTTTCTTATGCAGTTGATAGATTGCGTCATTGCTACTGTGTGGACTGTTTTTGCAACGATGTTTTATAACCGTATTTTTCAGCCGTGGAAGATTTTGCTCATATACGGCGACCGGCCGGCTGTCGAGTTGGTGAATAAGGTGGAGACGCGGCGGGATAAGTATGCGATTTATGGAGCGATTCATGCCAATGCACAATGGGAAAAGATTACGGAAGAGATGAAATCGTATCAGGCGGTATTGATTGGTGATATCGCGGCGGAGAAGAGAAACGAACTGCTGAAATATTGTTATGGAAAGGGAATACGAGCATATGTCATGCCGAAAATTTCCGATATAATTTTAATGGGCGGAGATAAAATTCATGTCTTTGACACGCCTTTTTTGCTGTCAAAAGGATATTCTCTCAGTTTCGACCAGAGAATCTGGAAGCGGTGTCTGGATTTAGTGATTTCGCTTCCGCTATTTGTCATAGCTTCGCCATTCATGCTTTTGACGGCGGTGGCGATAAAAATCTGTGATGGCGGGCCCGTGTTATACCGCCAGATACGGTGTACAAAGAATAACAGGGAATTTTCGATTTTGAAATTCCGCAGTATGGTTGTGGATGCGGAGAGCGATGGAGAAGCGGTGCTGGCGAAAGAGAACGATGACCGTATTACACCGGTTGGAAAGATAATACGGGCAACGAGACTGGATGAATTGCCTCAGCTTATAAACGTGTTGAAAGGGGAGATGTCCCTCGTCGGGCCGAGACCGGAACGGCCGGAGATTATTGCCCAATATGAAGAAGAAATGCCGGAATTTGAATTTCGTACGCGGGTTAAAGCAGGTGTGACAGGCTTTGCTCAGATTTATGGTAAATATAATACGGTTCCTTATGACAAACTAAAGTTAGATTTATTTTATATAGAAAATTATTCTCTCTGGATGGATGTAAAACTAATCTTGATGACGGTGAAAACGATGTTGAAAAAAGATGCCACAGAGGGAATTGAAGAAAATCAGACAACAGGTCTGCGCGACATCGGTGTAGGAAATGAGGATGTGGAGCGCATCGTTAATAAGCAAGTGTCGGAGGGAAAGACTAAGGATGAGTAAGAAAGCGTTAATTGTGACAAGAGTGAGTGGTTTTGTTCCACAGTTTGAGATGAATAACGTTCGGATATTGCAGGAGATGGGGTATGAAATCCATTATGCGGCAAATTTCGATGTGGTTGTCTATGGTAAAGATAACAGTCGGTTGGAGGACACGGGCATAAAATGCCATTCGATACCGTTTGGACGTTCTCCGTTTTCGGGAGATGTCTTTCGCTGCTATCGGATGCTAAAGCAGCTTATGATTCAGCAGGAGTTTGATTTGATACACTGCCATATGCCGATGACAGGTGTCATTGCAAGGAGGGCGGCGGAAAAAGTGCGCAAACTTACGAAACGCAGGATTCCGGTTCTCTATACGGCGCACGGTTTCCATTTTTATAAGGGAGCGGCGCCTGCCCATTGGTTCTATTATTTTGTAGAAAGGTACTATGCCCGCTATACGGATTGCCTGTTGTTGATGAACGAAGAAGATTTTGAGCGAGGCAGCAAGTTTCATGTGCGGGGAAAGACGGAATATATTCCGGGGATTGGTATGAAGCCGCTGCCGACTGCTGTCGAAAGTTTTGATTTACGCAAAGAATACAAAATACCGCAGGATGCGAAAATAATTGTCAGCGTCGGTGAGATGACGGAACGAAAAAACCATCAGAGGATAATTAAGACGATGGACCGCTTCCGGCGTCTGCCGTTCGTCTATGTCATTTGTGGTTCCGGTCCGCTGGAAAATGAACTTCACCGAATGGTGAAGGAGATGCATTTGCAGAAAAAGGTTATTTTTACCGGATACTGTGATACGGTGGCAGATGTTTTGCGTCAGGCGGACGTTTTTGCCTTTCCCTCTCTGCAGGAGGGGCTGCCGGTTGCCGTTATGGAGGCAATGCAGGCAGGGCTGCCGGTAGTCGGATTAAATATACGGGGAAACCGTGACCTCATTGAAAATAAAAAGGGCGGCTTTTTACTGGAGGAGGATATTGAAGAAGGATATGCGGGGGCACTGCAGTATTTGTTAAAGCATCCAGAGGAGGCTGCGCGTATGGGGCAATGGAATCGTAAGCGCGTGAAGAAATTTTCCATGGAAAAGGTAGATAATAAGATGAGAAAAATTTACGCAGAGTTGGAAAGAGAGAGTTGATATGCAAAAATTATTGACGATATCCGTAGCGGCATATAAAGTAGAACACTATTTGCCAGAGACATTAGATTCCTTTTTGATTCCGAGTGTGAAAGAACAGTTGGAAGTTCTCATTATTAATGACGGTTCCGGCGAGGCAATCAATGAGATTGCGAGGGAGTACGAAAAAAAGCATCCGCAAATATTTCGTCTGATTGAGAAAGAAAACGGTGGTCATGGTTCCACGGTGAACAGGGGAATTGAGGAAGCGCAGGGAAAATATTTTAAGACTGTGGATGGGGACGACCGGCTGGAGGCCGAGGGGTTTGCGGCGTTGCTCGATTATCTGGAAAATGCCACGGAGGATTTGATTGTCACGGATTATTACCGCTTTGATGATGAGAGCGGTGAATGGATAGATACCATCCGGCATAGATTCGAGGGAAAAAAATACGGGTATTCCTATGCTTTTGACGAGATTTGTAATCAGATATATATCAATATGCATGCGGCAACATTTCGGACGGAAGTGCTGAAAAAGATGGGGCGGCGTCTAGACGAACACTGTTTTTATGTGGATGCGGAATATATGTTATATCCTATCCCTTTGGTGGAGACGGTTGCGTTTTTGAAAAAGCCGGTATATGAGTATCGGCTGGGGCTTGCTACCCAGAGCATGGAGATTAAAAATATGCAGAAAAACTGTTCCCACCATGAGAAAGTGTTGGAACATCTGCTTGATTTTTACGGAGAGGAATGCACCTTGTTATCTCCGGGAAAACGGCGTTATGTGGAGCGGGGCGCGGCCCGCATTCTTGTGAGCCAAATCAAGATTTATTTGAGTTTTGAGCCTGCCGGACAGTGGAAGCAGAAAATAAAAATTCTGGATAAAAGACTGAAAAAGGATTTTCCAGAAGTCTATCGAGCTGTGGAAAATGCAGCGGTAAAATGGCTGCGAAAGAGCAGATATCACATATATCCATTGGCATCTAGGGCATGCCGCAAGGCATATCGCTGTGAATAAGAATGGAGGATTGTATGAAACTATTAATTGCACGTATCAAAGGTTTTATCCGTTTTAAGGATTTGATGGGCGAGCTCGTGAGCAGGGATTTGAAGTTGAAATACCGAAGAAGTGTGCTTGGTTATTTGTGGAGCGTATTAAATCCCCTCTTTATAATGATTATTATGGCGATTGTATTTTCCCGTATGTTCCATCGCGGAAACATTTCCAACTTTCCGGTCTATTTGATGAGCGGGCAGGTGATGTTCAACTTTATGAACCTGACGACAAAGGGCTCTATACAGTCTATTAATGGCAGCGCTTCGCTTTTAAAAAAGACGTATGTTCCGAAGTATGTTTTTACAGTTTCCAAAGTATTCAGCGGGGTAATTGACTGTATTTTTTCCATGGGGGCGCTTCTTGTTGTCATGGTTTTTACACATGGCGAGTTTTCATGGCGTCTCTTATTATTTCCGGCAGTCTTGCTGCAGAATTTTATTTTCACTTTAGGACTAAGCCTGTTTCTGGCGGCGACGAATGTTTTCTTTCGGGATATCCAGTATATTTATAATGCCGTCACCACGGCGTGGCTGTATCTGACGCCGATGTTTTATCCGCTGGAGGCATTGCCGGATACGCTTCAGTATTTAGTTTCACATTACAATCCGATGTATTCGTATGTATCGCAGTTTCGATGCCTGACGCTGCCGGGGTTTGTACCGGGGGGGATTGGGATGATACCGCTCATTGTCATCGGGGTGGTTTCCGCCTTTGTCATGTTATTCATTGGTTTGTGGACATTCTTAAAAACACAGGACAAATTTATTTTATATATTTAAAAGGAGGGAAGCGGCATGAGCGCTATCGCCATAGATGTGAAAAATGTTACCATCCGTTTTAATATGGCTTCCGAGAAAATTGATAACTTAAAAGAATATTTTGTAAAGCTGCTGAAGCGCGAGCTTCTCTTTCAGGAGTTTCTGGCCGTCAAAGACGCCTCGTTTACCATTCGCAAAGGAGAGGCGTGGGCGCTTGTCGGAAGTAACGGTTCCGGTAAATCTACGCTGTTAAAAGCAATTAGCGGTATTTTGAAACCATATAAGGGGGAGGTTGTCGTCAATGGCACGATTTCTCCTCTTCTTGAGCTTGGAGCCGGTTTCGATATGAACTTAACGGCAAGAGAAAATATTTTTTTAAACGGCACCGTTCTCGGTCATTCGAAAAAATATATGCAGGAACATTTTGACGAAATTGTTGAGTTTTCGGAGTTACACAAATTTCTCGACGCTCCGGTGAAGAATTTTTCTTCCGGTATGCGCGCGCGCCTTGGTTTTGCGATTGCCACGATTGTGCAGCCGGATATACTTATCGTTGATGAGATTTTAGCTGTGGGGGACTATGCGTTCCAGCAAAAATGCCTGAAACGTATGGACGAGATGATGAGCGGCGGAACGACGCTTTTATTTGTCTCGCATTCGATTGAGCAGGTTCGTAAACTGTGTGACCATGCGGTGTGGATTAATAAGGGTGAGATACAAATGACGGGGGAAGTAAATGAGGTGTGCGACGCTTATATGGCGACGCAGAAGAAATAGAGGTAAGAGCATGATAATACAAAATATAGTGTTTCCAAAGAAAGCTATCTGCGACGAAACAGCATTATACTATCGCAAAATGCAGGGGGCGCTCCGCAGTGAAGAAGCGGGGCTTGTATTGGCGCAGCAGACGGAGCTTTCTTTTTTTACTTATTTCAATAGTTTTTCGGCAGATAAGTGGAATCAGTACACGAATATCGCAGAAGTCCACGCAGTAGTACAATGTCAGGGAGACGGCGAGGTCTCGCTCTGGCGTGCCGTACAGATGGGCACAGAGCTCAAAAAGGAATGTCTGCACACGCAAGCAGTGCGTGAGGGGGTGTGCCGGATACCTTTTGATTGCGGGGAACAGTCGGGCATCCTCTATCTGATCGTGAAAGCAAAGAGCGAGATGAAGATAGAGCGTGCGTATTTTGAGTGTCAGGAAGAAGTCTGCCGGCCAGTGACAATTGCTGTAGGTATCTGTACATTCCGGCGGGAAGAGTTTATCATTAAAACGCTCGATACCCTGCGCAGGGGATTGATTGAAAATGAATCCTCGCCGCTGTATCAGCGGTTGTATGTTTATGTATCGGATAACGGAAACACGCTTCCGCTATCGGAATTGTCGGATGAGTATATTCATGTGATGGCTAATAAAAATGCAGGAGGAGCGGGCGGTTTCGGACGCTGCATGCTGGAGGCGTATAACGCAAAGGATAAGTGTAATTTTACCCATGTTCTTCTTATGGATGATGATATTGTCTTAGAGCCGGAATCGATTCTGCGAACCTATGCGATTTTGGCGTATGCAAAGCCTTACTACTCGGATGCGATGCTTGGCGGCGCATTGCTGCGCATGGATGTTCCCTATATTCAACACGCCAATGGTGAAATGTGGCAAGGGGGGCGGATTGGCTTTACGAAGCGCGGATATGATTTGCGAAGCGAGGAAATGTTAATGAAAAATGAAGAGGATTTGCCGATGGAATACAACGGCTGGTGGTTTTGCTGCATTCCTCTGGCAGAACATTTCCGCGGATTTCCGCTGCCGGTATTTATTCACGGGGATGATATCGAGTATGGATTGCGTTTTGATAAGAAGATTATGACAATGAACGGGATTGGTGTCTGGCATGATGCGTTTGACAACCGAAAGGCCTCTTCGATGGAATATTATGATATGCGTAATACGCTGATTACCTGTGCTGTTCATCATCCGGAATTTTCCGTAATGCATGTAGTAAAGAGTGTGTGCCGCCATCTGGCGGGTCAAATGCTCCATTATCGGGAGGAAGACCAACTGCTGACGATGAAAGGCGTGGAGGACTTCTGTAAGGGCGTGCAATTCTTAAAAGAGACAGACCCGATTTCCCTACATCAGGAAATTATGCAGATGGGATACCGGATGACGGACGTATCGGAGGAGCTTGCGGAACTTCATACAGAAAAGTATTATACAAAACCGCAGCCGGAACGGCTTTATGAAGAACACGGGTTTTCTAAGAGGCATCTGTTGTCCGTCAACGGCTGGCTCCTGCCAGCAAAAAAAGAGACGCTTCCCATTCCGATGGGGAAGCATCCCGACTGTCTGTACCGATATAAAAATGTACTCCTCTATGACCCCGATACCAAACAGGGATTTTTTGTCCGTAGAAAGAGAAAAAACCTGTTTCTCACGGCGGCGCGCTGTTTCCGTATGTGGCGGCTGCTTCGGAAAAATTATCGACGTGCAGTCGCAGATTTTTGCGAGCACGGCAAAGAGTTAACCGAGAGCGGGTTTTGGGAGAAATATTTGCGATAGCGCTTACTTCCTCCGAAACCATTTTCCGCGAATATTATCGCAGTAATAGCAATAACTCTTATAAATCCAGCGATAAATCGGTTTTGATTTTTTCATTGACATCTCTACGGATTTCGTGTGGTAGGACTGACCGTGCATCCAGTCTATAATTGTCTTAAAGGTAACGGGAGGCGCGTATTCCGTTGCCCGTTCTCCGAGCGCCACCGCGTCTTTTAAACTGCCAAATACGTTTAAGAGAATCGGGTCGTTCGTCGATGGTTGGAAATAGGCCATACCAAAATCATACAGATAGTGTCCCGTTGTTGCCTCATCCTCCAACTGTAGCGAGCAGAAATCATTGGCAAAGCGGACAAGATAGACTTCCAACGCCTGATTCATCTGTTTGTCATTTTCACAGGAATGGAAAACAGGGCAAATCTTATTATCCTGTGTCTCGTACTTCTCAATTGTTTTATAAGGCAGATTGGCAAAAATCGATTCCGCAAAAACGAGCGAATGAGTATTGCATGTATAGTTGTAGCGAATCGATTGCCCGATTGTCGGATAGATACTGCGGACGTAGTACATCGGGTTATCAATCTGGCGTCCTGCCGTTTCCTGCAAGAGCCTTGTCAGGCAATCCTGTGTATATCCGCGTCCCCAGTACTCAACAAAGGCAAAAGGTTCGTCAAAATTAATTTCCTGTCTCAAATAGTCGATAACGATGCCGCGCTGTTTTTTGGCAACGCCGAGAAGGTGCTTCTGATAGGCAGCAGAACGTTTCAGCTTCAAGCTGATGTCTGCGATAAGCTGGTCGGAATAGCGCTTTTTGTTTTTCAGGTAGCCGAGCTCCGGAAAGAAGCTGAAAAATGTTTTTTCGTCAATAAGCAGGGCAGCCAGTAATTTTTCAAAATTGCGGACGCCGCTGAAGTTGCCGTAAATTTCAAAAAATTCTTCATCCACGTGGTCGATAAAGGACGGAACACGCCATGCCTTGCGCGAACCGTATATATATTTTGTCCGAATATCAAAACCCTTGCTTTGGATAATGGCGTCTGCTACCAATTTCAGATAATAGCCGTCGCGGGAAATGAAATACAGCGTCTTATAACCCCGTGCCATGGCATCCATTACCGCCCAATGAACATAGGGAACAAAGTAGAGACTCGCATATTCGTAAGCAAAAATTTCCCGGTCGTCATGCCCCTCCAGACGGAAATTGCGGAACAGTTTTGCCACACTGTGAACGCCGTACTCTTCCGTAAATGCCGTTATTTCCGTCTCGTATTCATTCATCTCAGGAATGGCTATCGGCTGTGTATGAATGCCTAGATGGGAAGGCTGCGTATTATCGGCAAATGGACTGTCGCCCATGTGTATCCACTCCGAATAATGATAGTCCAGAGAATCATACACTTCTAAGAAGAGCTTGCGCGTTGTCTTTTGATATCCATAATCACTGGAAAGAAAGAGCGGCAGGGTGGCAAGAAGCGGGTCTGCCTTTGCAAGCATTTGGCTTATAATTTCTTTTGGTAAATACATATCGCTGATTAGTACAACGTCGTTTCCTTCGGCAAGGCGGTCTTTCAAATATTGAATCGTATGCTTCAGCGGAATGACAGAACGGATTTCCGCCTCGCATTCCCATGCAATCAGTTGTTCTTTTTGCTCATCCGTTATGGAAAAGAGTGTTGCCATGCGGTCATATATCTCCGATAACTGGATCTCTAAGCGGTCATCTTTGCGAATAAGCGTTGACTTTTTATAATACTCCCGTACGTTTGCCTCACACCAACGCCGAATTTGTGTAAACTCACGGATGAGATAGGCATTGTAGCCGAGAGCGGAGTTTTCCATTTTCCGCTTAATATTGTCAAAGATACTGCTTGGATAGATACATTGTCTGGAAAAAAGCGTATCAAAGATATCGAAGCTATAAAGCTTTGGAAACTGTCTCTTAGGTGGGGCAAAAGAAAGTGCAGTATTTATAATGCGCTCGCAGTCGTCCTCGTCCGAATAAGACCAGAAAATATCGTTTATGCGCTTAATCTCTGACTGCTCCGTCTGTGGACAATCGGTTAAGGCAGCTAAAAGTTCCTCAAAGTTTTTTGCCTCCGTGCCGCATGTCATTTCGCGCAAATCAAATACAAAATCACGGAAGTTTTCCTTACAGTCGATATCATAAAAATAGCGGATAAAAGTTTTCACACCGCGCGCCAATAAGTCATAAAAAATAGAAGAGTAGTCGACAATGGCGATATCAATATCACTAAAAATTTCGTAGACATCATCTTGATTTTCCCAAAAGTAGAAATTCGGGTGATTGCCGTATAAATCTTTCATTGCCAGATACTGGCTGTCCTTTTCTACCTGAGGGTGCATTTTCAATATAAGAAGAATATTATTCTGCTCCAGCGTATCCGCTAGTCTTTTCATATCCGGCAGCGCTGATTTAATAAAATTCTCACCGTTATTATCACGATAAGTAGGGGCATAGATGGCCAGTTTTGCATCATTGCCAAGTCCTTTTTTGGTGCGGATATCATGGTCGTAACTGCAAATGTCATCTGCGACGACACAACGTGGATAACCGGCGCGGATTACTTTGTCATCATCAATGCCGCACTGCTCTTTGAAGTGTTTTTCCATGACTTCGGATGTGACAAGAAAGAGCTGATTATTGCGCAGCATATCATTATTTTGAATATATTTTTTAGCAATACGCTCACGAAGAAAGCCGCTGTTTACTTTGCGCTCTATGCTCTTGCAGCCAACGCCGTGCCATAGGTTGAGGACGGTGATACCATCAAGTTCAGGTTGAAAGACTTCTTTACACATCTCAACAACGTAGACGCCCGCCTGTTTCATAACGCTGCGTCCGGCAGGGGAGGCATAGAGTTCTGCCTGATAACCAAGCCCCTTTACATAATTTTTTGTTGTTGTTTCATAACACATCCATACGGGTGTAATCTCCTTGTGATGGTGTACAATATATTCAAACATCCATTTCGGATTGCCTGCATAGCTGCTTCCGGCATTGAAAATCCATAAATTTTTATTGCGTTGTTCGTTCATGTTAATCTCCATTCCGGAGCGTATGCGACGGGGCGAGGAGAAATTCGCGAAAGCGATTTCTCCTCTGCCATCATGGGTATTTGTGACGCTCCGGCACAAATACCTGTGTAAAAAATAAGCTATCAAGCTTATTTTTTACACTAATCTCCATTCCTGCGCATTAAAACAGTATTGATAATTTGCTGACAAGCGGTGCCTGTTTCGAACGACCCCATTTCTTCTCTGTGATTTTCATAAACGGAAGAATAGTCGTTGCCAACAACAGAAGTTATCACGGTTACCAGTTCGTCAAGCGCCCTAATTCGCAGATAGGGCCAAGTTTTATAAGGAACAAAAAAACCACGGTCTTCTTTCTCATATTCTTCTAGACGCTCTTCTAATAGAATAATAGGCCGTCCGGTCAGGGAAAAGTCCCAAATGCAGGAGGAAAAATCAGTAACTAACACGTCGGACGCATACAACAAATCCTGCATTTCATAATAGGCATTGCCATCCAGAAGAATGGATTTTGTTTCCGGTGTCTCCTCGTCGCGCAAATAGTGAGAACGATAGAGAATAACCCAAGGAGTTTTTGTTGTCTCTTGCAGTTTAAGCGCCACTTCAATTAATTTATCTTTGTCGTACTTCTCCTTTTCCGGCGCAGACATCTGAAAGCTGGGAGCAAATAGAAGAATTTTTGTCTGTTCTGGTATTTTATAAAAATCCCTTACCCGCTTGCTGATTTCTCTGTGTTCAGAAAAGAAAATATCATTTCGCGGCGTTCCTGTCTCCAGAAAACATTGTTTCGGCAGACCAAAAGCATCCGCATACATATTGGTACATGTCCGGCAGGAAGATACAAAATAATCCAATCTGCCATACCATCTGCGAAAGTTTTTGCGAATAACGGCATCTTCGGAAAGGGCGCTAATTCCTACTTTTTTGTAGGCGCCTCCGCCGTGCCATGTGGAGACAAAAATTTGTCCCGCTTTTTTGACAAAGGCCTCGTCAATCATGTCATTGGTAATTATATACTTAGTCCGCATAAAATATTTGAAACAGGCAAAACTTCTCTGCCTGACAACGGTAACTCCGTCCCGTTGCTCACAAGTCTCCGGAAAACGCGTCATCCAAATAAGTTCATATTCGCCGGGGTTATTTTTGCGGATAGCCTCCATCAGGGAGGCGGGATTGCATACATAACCTTTGCGGTTGTTCGCATAAAACATAATGCGGTTTTGTTTTAACGGCACAAAAAATAAACAAATCTGAACGAGGCGTATCACCGCTATTTTAATCCTGACAGCCATCGAAACCTCCAATCGCACATAGTTGTGCGTATAGTGAAGCCTGTGTTTTTGTTTGTAATTGATAACTCAAAATATTTTACTATAATAGGTAAGTTTATGTCAAGGATGAGGAGGGAAAATATACTTCAAAATCCGTGCATAAAATATACAGTTTTAAGGAGGACATTAGGGAGAATACCGTATAAAGTGAGTCATCGGCAGAGAGGTTTGGCATTAAAGGCAGACCTCACCTGAAATGTATTAAAAATCCTGCCAGAGTGAGCAGGTATTATAATTACGGTCGTGTTTTCCATCCCAATTAAATTAAAAAAAGAATGACAATACCTCGGTGTTTTCATATAATAGATATGAAGATATTTGCCGAGGTATTTTTATGTCCGAGGAATGCAAATTTTTATATGATGTGAGTATGTCCTATGTCAATCCGGGATGGCAGGAGAGATATTGTCAGTTGGTCAGGTATTTAGACGAGCAGTTAAAAGAAAAATGCGGTGAATTTTTTGCCGATTTGCAGCTCTACCAGACAGGGCCGATGAATTATGTAGTCGTTGCCGTATATTATGATGTGCCGGGAGTGCTTGAGGCATTGCCTGAGATTTTACAATTTGTAAACCGGCAGTATCGTGAGACTGTGGGACATAACGTGCGGAGAAAACAAATTTTGAAATTTGATTTGGCAAAGAAGTTACACGGGCAGAGCATGGCTTGTCTGAAAGCGTGCGAGGATACCGATATAAGTGAGGAAGTGAAAGTGGAAGAAGATGACAGGGAACCAGCAGTTAATCCGGCAATTGAAGAAGAGAAAGAATCTGTCGGGGGAGAAGTTTATACAGCTTCTGACGTCACTGACTGATGAGGAAAATCCGAATCGCCGGAAAGAGCAGGAATATCTTTTTTCAGTGGCAAGAGAGGTGCGCGAGAACATATATGGAAAAGATGTTTATGTCCGTGGATTGATTGAGTTTTCCAATATCTGCACAAACAATTGCTATTATTGTGGGATACGAAAGGATAATCAGAAGATACAAAGATACCGGCTGACGCCGGAAGAGATTTTGTATTGTGCAAGAGAGGGCTACTCGCTTGGGTTTCGCACCTTTGTACTGCAGGGGGGCGAAGACCGGCCGTTTATGGAAGAACATATGGAAGAAATCATTCGCGCGATAAAAAAGGAGTTTCCGGATTGTGCGGTTACTCTGTCTGTTGGCGAGTGGGACAGAGAGATGTACCAATGCTGGAAAGAAGCAGGAGCAGACCGCTATCTGCTTCGGCATGAGACGGCGGTGGACGAGCATTACCGCCGGCTGCACCCATCGGAGATGCTTCTGGAAAAACGAAAGAGCTGTCTCTATACATTACGGGAATTAGGATATGAGGTGGGAGCCGGTATGATGATAGGTTCGCCTGCCCAGACGGTGGAGCATTTGTTGGCAGATATTCGCTTTTTGCAGGAACTGGCGCCGCATATGATAGGTGTGGGGCCTTTTCTTGCTCATGCGGATACGCCTTTTAGAAAGATGGAAAATGGTTCTTTAGAAATGACATGCATTCTTCTTGGCGTGTTGCGGCTACTTTTCCCGAAAGTGCTGCTTCCGGCGACAACAGCCCTTGCTACGATAGCACCGGATGGCAGGGAAAAGGGATTGTTGGCGGGAG
Source organism: uncultured Eubacterium sp. (assembly GCA_910577295.1). Classification (GTDB taxonomy): domain Bacteria; phylum Bacillota; class Clostridia; order Lachnospirales; family Lachnospiraceae; genus Eubacterium_F. The sequence continues at coordinate 59,594 of CAJTLS010000002.1, read as the reverse complement.
CCAATGTTGTTATGCCGAATCTGTCTCCATCTGCGGTAAGGAAAAAATATGCGTTATATGACAATAAAGTTTTCTGCGGCGCTGAATCGGCACAGGAAATAGAGCATTTGAAAAAGAGAGTGGAAGAAATCGGCTATCGCATTGTAACGGAACGCGGTGACAGCCGCGTAGGAACATGAGAGAAAGAAAATGATGTTATGCTGCAAAAGGGAGGAAAAATGAAGAAAAAGAAAGAGATTATAATATCGTTTATATTTGTCGTTGTCGGTGCGATTATTGCCGCCTTTTCCATTGAGCAGTTTTTGGCGCCAAATAACATCATGGATGGGGGAATTGTAGGAATCGGCATGGTTCTTGATGTTTTTGTGCCCCTGCCGCTCAGTGTGCTCACGTTTCTTTTGAATGTGCCATTCCTCTATGTGGGATTCCGGCAGATGGGAAGTCTTTTTCTGGCAAAGACGGCAGTGGGGATGGTAGTGTTTTCTGTCTCGCTGCAAATCTTTTATTCGTGGAATATGGCGACTTCCGAGCCATTGCTCGCTACCGTTTTCGGGGGTATTGTACTTGGTATCGGGGTCGGCCTTGTCATACGGTACGGCGGGTGTCTGGATGGAACGGAGACGATGGCGATACTGATTAGCAAAAAGACGTCTCTTTCGGTTGGACAGATTATATTAATCTTTAATATATTAATCTATTTCGTCGTCGGGGTGTTGTTTGGCTCTGACCGCGCGATGTACAGTCTTTTGACTTATTTTATCACATCTAAAGTTATTGATTTGGTAGAAGTGGGGTTAGATGAAGCAAAGGCCGTGATGATTATTACAAATGAGAGTCAGCAGATTTCCGATGCCATTTTTGAGAGATTGGGACGGACGGTAACGATTTTGGAAGGCGAAGGACTGATAAGTGGAAAAAAGGTAGTTTTGTATTGTGTCGTCACAAGGATTGAGATACCGGTTATCAAAAAAATTTTGCAAGAGGATGACGAATCGGGCTTTATGACGGTTTCCGACGTATCTGAGATTGTCGGAAACCATATAAAGAAAAAAGCCCCAAAGGAAACGAAGTAGCAAAGTTTCCTATTTACTATGACATGCTGTTGATAGTGACATCGCCGCTTGCGGTGTCAAACGTCCATTTACCGCCACTATTATCGGTTTTTGTAGGAAAGGCATTGCTCAGATCGCCGGAAATACTGTCATAATCAATGGAAAATTGGGAGTCGGCGGGAACGGTTATCGTTGTGTCTCCGCTCACCGTATCGATTTCAATTTCTTTCGGAGTGACAGTGGAAGTCAAAGCGCTGTCACCGGATACGGAGTCAGTCTCAAAATTTTCTACGGCCCCCTTGACACTGATGTTGCCGCTGACGGTGTCCGCTGAAAAATCTTTTATTTGCAGGCCATCCACGGAAATATCTGCGCTCACATTATCAATATCGATTTTTTTCAGAGGAGTAGATGAAAATTTATCCGGTATGCGCAAAAGCAGGCTTTTATTTTGCGTGATTGAGTGAAATGAGAACCTTTTGCTTTTTTGAAATTCTATTTTCAGAGTTCCATTTTCGTAGTAGGAGTGCACCCTGTCCGCTTCGGAAAGGGAAGCGGAATTTGCCTCCTGAACTTCAATCGTATCTCCCTCATATCGTTCAATCTGAATATTTCCGCTAATCCAGTCAATATTGATTTCTTCTAACTTATCTGCCGCAATGGAAGTATTTCCTGCCGTATATTTGTCTGCGAACGGATAGGATGAGCCAAAGAAAAAGAATGGAAAATGATTGCTGCCATTTCCTATACCGATTGCCATAATTGTAGTCAGAACGAGCAGCATAACAGTGGAAATACCTAAACGTAAATATGCTTTCGTTTTTTTCTTTTCATTCATAAACTCACCTCGATTCCTGTAATTCAAAAATTGCCTTTATTATATTTTCTACAGCGGCTCCTATGAGGAAAAGGATCCACGTAATATACCATGCGCCGGTGCTGAAGCTGATGAGGAAATACAAGATGACAACAATTGTCCAAAGTGCGCTGTTAATTGCCTTACGAGCTCGTTTGCGTCCTTCCTGATTTGCTTTCCATTCTTTAAATTCATTTACTATCGTGCTGTCCAGTTTATCCATAGTCGGTTTTGACATATTGTTAAATACAATGATAGCGGTGGCAATGCCGACGAACAGGAACAATCCGCAGGCGCCGATAGCGTCATTTATGTGAAACTCTTCGGCAATAATGGGAGGAATAACACACAAGATATACAGCATGACGGCTATAGGAACGAGAACTGCCGAACGCTTTTTCCAATGGATATATTCGATTGAGGACATAGGGTTCGGAGCTGCCGATTCTTCTTTGAGAGAAGCGAGCAGTTCGCTGATGTCGCCCACGCTTGCTACTGCGATGTTATAGGCGGCTTCTTCGCTTTTCCCCTCGGCAATCAAATCATGGTATTTGTCTACCAGATTTTGTAAAATTTCCTCTTTTAATTCCACCGATTTTTTAGTTACCGGAACCTCCCGGAAAAGGTGGTCCATATGTGCACGTAATTTATCTTCCATAGATAAACTCTCCTTTCTGAAAATCATTTATTCTTGTGTCTGAACAATTAACTGGTCAATCAGCCGTTTTGATTGTTCCCATTCGACGCACATTTTTTCATAAGCTTCCCGTCCCTCTTTTGTAATGGTATAATAGCGCCGTCTTGCGCCTGTTGTCTCATTTCCCCAATACGAGCAGATATAGCCCGCCTGTTCCAGACGGCGAAAGGCCGAATAGAGGGTTGCCTCTTTCAATTCATATTCCTGTTTTGTTTTTTCCTGAATGGTTTTATTAATCTGATATCCATAGCTGTCCGCGTCGGATAATTGTGCCAGAATAATCGTATCCGTGTGCCCGCGGATTAAGTCGGATGTAATGGACATATAAGCATCACGCTCCTTTATTATTTGGTGTTTGTTATACTAGTTTATGTATATTAAATCACAATATACCTCACCTGTCAAGGTATATTAGCCAAATAAGGTAAAGGAATGTCTTGCCACTGTAAAATGATGGTGCTAAAATAAAGTTAATATTCTTACTATTATGATAGTTATCAGGAAAGGGTGGGGAGTAATGAAAAGGGTTTTAGCAGTTCAAAGAGAAAATAATAGAGTATGTACATCGGTTTGTCTCTCTTTGTATGACAGGGTAGAGCTGCCAGATTAACCCGATGATGGTGCGGCAGATTCCAATAAGAAACGGAGGTAAAGAGATGAAAGAGCAGTTGCAGACAGAGTATGAGAGAACCGTTATGCACATTTCCTTTCTGAGTATTATCGGCAATACGCTGCTATCATTTTTAAAATTGCTGGCGGGTTTGTTGGCGAACTCAGGAGCTATGATGAGCGATGCCATTCATTCTGCCTCGGATGTATTCAGCACGATTGTTGTCATTATTGGCGTGAAAATATCCGGAAAAGAATCGGACAAAGAACATCCCTATGGGCACGAGCGTCTGGAATGTGTGGCCGCGATTGTTCTGGCAACGATTCTTGCTGTTACCGGTTTGGGTATTGGCTGGGCTGCGCTGCAGAAAATACTGGAGGCAGACTATGACAATCTTGCCGTTCCGGGGGTGCTGGCTCTCGCGGCGGCGATTTTATCCATTGTCGTAAAAGAAGCAATGTTTTGGTATACAAGGGCGGGAGCAAAAAGGATTGACTCCGGAGCGCTGATGGCGGACGCATGGCACCATCGTTCAGATGCGCTATCCTCGGTTGGCGCTTTAGTTGGAATTGGCGGCGCGAGACTGGGATTTCCGATTCTTGACCCGGTAGCGAGTCTAATTATTTGCGCATTTATAGAAAAGGCCGCCTTTGAGATATTTATGGACGCGGTAGACAAGATGGTCGACAAGGCCTGCGATGAAGAGACGGAGGAGCAGATGCTCGGGTGTGTGCTGCGGCAGGCGGGAGTAATCGCAGTAGATTTGCTGCAGACAAGGACTTTTGGCAATAAGATTTATGTGGATGTGGAGATTCGCGCAGATGGAAATATTCCTCTGCGGGAGGCCCATGATATTGCGGAGACAGTTCACGATACGATTGAGCGGGAGTTCCCGAAAGTAAAGCATATTATGGTTCATGTAAATCCTGCTGATATTCCTTAATCAGAGTGCGTTAATTAATCATTGTGTCTATGCGGGTATCCTGCCATATCTCATCCGGTATACTGCTCCCAACATTGCCTTAATCGGCAGGGAAACGAACTTGATAAAAACCGGACAATATGGTATGCTTAAAAAAGCATAATTTTGGATTGGAATATGAGAGGGAGAGTGTTTATGTCGATGCAGGGATATTATCGGGAAGAGATATTTTTTGCAGGTGAAAGTAGTAAATTGACAGCAAATAATCAGGAAAAAATCATAGAGATATTAAGTGGAAATTTAGCGGTAGGTATTGTCAGTGGTTTTTATGAAGAGGGTTTTCCGATATATTTTGCGAGCAGTTTTGCCTTGAACAGTCTGGGGATGACGTTTGATGAGTTTATGGAGCAGACAAACGGATATTTTTTACATGCAATAGTGGAGGAGGACAGGGACAATTTTAAAAAAAATATGTCTTCGTCCGCACAGAAGGGTTTTTGCGATTATCGTTTTCTGAATAAGAACGGTCAGGGTATGTGGATGCGTGAGATACATACAGATTCGGTAACGAGTGATGGCAGACCGATTTGGATATGTGCAATACGATTTGTTGATAAAGTATACCGCACGCTCCAAATGAGCCATCAGGCGTTTAGTATGTTAAAAGATTCTTATTTTCGGATAAGTTCTATCAATCTAAAGAATAATTTTATCACCGATTTGAAGTTAATGAAAAGTGAAGAAAAAGAGGTGGCCGGCGCAGAGGGAAATTATCGCGAGGCTTTAAAGCTATGCGCCATAAATCACGTAGAGGAAAAAGACAGGGAGAAGTTTCTCGGCGTTTTGTCTCCGGAAAATCTGTGGGAAGTTTTTCGGGAGACACAGGAACCCGTTACGTTTAGCTACCATCGGTTAGTAGAGGGAGAGTGGAAATGGGTGCGCTCCGAAGTTGTGCCCGCAGATAATTATAGTGAGCAGCATCCAAACGTTATCTGGTATGTAAAAAATATTTCCGAAGAGAAAGCAAAAGAGGCGGAGATGACGGATTTGCTGCAAAAGACGAATGCCAGTCTGCGCCGTACGCTCAATGAGGAAGAGCAGTATCGACATGCTATTATTTCTGACGCTATTTTAGTGTTTAATATAAATGTAAGCCAGAATCTGATTGAAGATGATTTTTATCAGCTTACGGATGAAAAGCGCGGTTCTGTTTTAGAGCAAATAGGGATGAAAGCGCCATGCAATGCAAATGAATTTTTTTGGAGGTGGTGCGACGAAAAGGTGTCCTCAGCCGACAAAGAAGCTTATTTGAGTGTTATGAATATGGAATATATGAAGCAGGCGTTTGAGCGTGGGGAAACAGAGATTGTACTGGAATTTGAGACGAAGATGTCGAACGATGTGCCGATGATTCTTCGTCATACGGTATTGTTGACGCAGGACAGGGACACCGGAGAAATTTTTGCACTCAATAATTCCAAAGATATAACGGAAGCGAGAAGGAGAGAGAGGGAGACACATCAGGCGCTTCTGGACGCCTATGAGGCGGCCAACCGTGCGAACGACGCCAAAACGGATTTTCTCTCCCGCATGAGCCATGATATTCGCACGCCGATGAATGCGATTATTGGTATGACGGCGATTGCCGGAGCGCATTTGCAGGAACCGGACTGTCTGAAAAGCTGTCTGAGCAAGATTACGTCTGCGAGTCGTCATTTGTTATTGATAATCAATGAGATGTTGGATATGAGTAAGATTGAATCCGGGAAAATGGCCCTCAATGAAGGCGAGTTTAATCTGGCAGAATTGATACACAGTTTAGTTACCATGGTCTATCCAATGGCAGAAGAAAAGCATCAGGAATTAGATGTACATATTCACGATATGAAACATGAGGTGGTTGTGGGAGATGTACTCCGCATGGAGCAGATTTTTGTCAACATTGTAACCAATGCTATTAAGTATACGCCGGATAATGGCAAGATAGCGATTGATATTACGGAAAAATCTTCGGGTCAGGTAAAGACCGGGTGCTATGAAATGATAGTAGAGGATAACGGGATCGGTATGACGCCGGAATTTTTGGAACGTTTGTTTGTGCCTTTTGAGAGAGCGGAGGATGTTCGTATTAGCAAAGTACAAGGAAGCGGATTGGGAATGCCGATTACGAAAAATATCATCCAGATGATGGGGGGAGACATTAAAGTAGAGAGCCAGATTGGCAAGGGTTCGCGCGTTACAGTGAATCTTCTCCTCAAATATACGGAAGAGGAGACGGGTTCTTTAGAGGAGCTGATAGGGCTGCCGGTGCTCGTGGCAGATGATGATGAAATATCATGTGAAAGTACTTCTATTGTTCTCAATGAGTTGGGAATGAAGAGCGAGTGGGTACTTTCCGGAAAAGCGGCGCTGCAGCGTGTTTGCGAGAGGCACAAAGAGAAAGAGGATTATTTTGCCGTGATATTGGATTGGAGAATGCCGGAAATGGACGGTATAGAGACAGCGCGTGCGATACGTCGGGAAGTCGGTCAGGAAATCCCGATTATTATGCTGTCCGCTTATGATTGGTCGGAAATTGAAACCGAGGCAAGAGAAGCAGGGGTAAATGCGTTTATCTCCAAACCTCTGTTTAAATCACAACTTACAAACGTGTTCAAAAATTTCCTTAAGGCTGAGGAGAAATCGGATAATGTACTACAGGATATTGTAGCTTCTGATTATTCGAAAAAAAGAGTTTTACTTGTTGAAGACAATGATATCAACCGAGAGATTGCCAAGGAAATTATAGAGATGACCGGTGCGAAAGTGGAAGTGGCTGAAAATGGGCAGATAGCCGTTGATATGTTCAAAGCTTCCGATTCCGGATATTATAATTTGATTTTTATGGATATACAAATGCCCGTCTTAAACGGGCATGAGGCTACTTGTGCGATTCGGGCGCTTTCCCGAGCGGATGCCGGGGAGATTCCGATTGTGGCAATGACGGCAAACGCTTTCTCCGACGATATTCAAGCGTCAAAGAAAGCGGGAATGAACGAACATATGGCAAAGCCAATCGACTTCAATAAATTAAAAGAAACGATGGCAAGGTGGCTGAAATAAAGAAGAACAGTCGTATGCTTATCGGGAAATAATTAGTTTGGTTTCCACGTTACGAAATTCTTTCTTTAAGTCCAGTTCTTCGGTAACGTCAAGCACAGGTGCGCCATCCGTATCAAAATGTACGCGGCGGATACCGCTGCTGCGTACGCCGTCCGTGCCGGGTCTTGCATGATAGGTATTCCATACGATTCCGTTTTCATCGGTGACATAGGCATTATGTCCCGTTCCATATTCTCCCTCTACACTCCGCGAAGTAAGAATTGGATAGTTATTTTTGCGCCAGTTTTCAGGATTCAGTAAATCCTTTCCTGCTTCAATCGTTAAATAACTCACGACATAGGAAGTGTCTACAGCCGCTGCTGAAAAGGTGATATATAAAGTTCCGTTAGAAACAAGAGCATAAGGTCCTTCTTCCACAAAGGTGTGATTATTTCCCCAGCCGTAGTCCGGTTTCGATAAGATGACGGGTTCGCTTGCCAGTTTCCATGGCTCATCCGGATTCAGTTCGGCGATATAGAGCCATGCCCCTAAATCTTTCGGTAAAAATTGGCGTTGAGACCAAATCACATACCATTTCTCTTCCCAAAGGAAGCAAGTCATATCTAATGAGATGGTTTTACCTGCCTCGCACAGGTCGCTGCCATCACGTTTCACAATTCGTCTTGGGGCAGACCAGTCTTCCCGGCATATGGGATTGCCGCCCTCTCGAAGTTCCATAATACAACTCTCTTCCCAAAAGAATTCCTTTGGTGTCGCCGCATGGAAAATATATAGTTTTCCGTTGACTTCATGAAATTCAGGAGCCCAGAGCAAACCACTGATTCCTTCGTAGGTAGAAGAATCGAGGATGAGGTGTTCTTCTGCATCAATCAGTCCCGTCATGCTGTCTGCTTCCCGTATGTAAAGGGTGTGGTTGTCGTCGGCGTCATTGGTGGCGATGAAATAATATTTTCCATGCCAACGCGTGACACAGGGGTCGGCACGGTTGAAAGCGACAGGAAAAGGAAAATGCTCCTGCCGTACACATCCGTGAATGTGATATTCCCCACCCCTGTCAAAATCTACGCCCGATAAGTCCCAGTCGACTATTCGTTGAAGGGAAGTGCCGTCGCTGTAGGAAGCCTCGGCCCGATAGTTGACTAATTCTTGTTCCGATTTTACCGTAATTGTTTCTGGAAATGAAATGCCTGTATTTTCCGGGGTGAGAAGCTTCTTTTTCAGGCGCGCCGCCTGTTCGTCCGTAATCTTGATTTTATTGTGAAGAACCGCCCCCTCCATATCCGTTGCACATATATTTTCAAAGGTATTTTGCAAAGGGCTTTCAGAAGTTTCTCTCACAATAGCATTTTTATCAATCGGAATAAGGCTTTTGGTCTCCAGATAATAGCTGCCTCCGTTTTCATCTGTCCAGTAGAGCTGATAAGAATCCTTTGTTTTATCATAGACGCAGGAAACGGTATCAATAAAACAATCACAGAGAGCGAGCAGTCCCACTTCTTTATAAATAAGTAAATCATCGGATGTCCATAGAAGAACGCTTCCTTTGCTGCTGCTATCATCATCGCCATCGGCCAGAATGCGCACGGCAAGGACGCCGAACGAGCCGTCTTTCATAGAAAACAGATAGGGGTTTTTCAGGCTCATCGGGTTCAACGAGCCATCCTTGTTTTCCGTAGCAAGAGCGAATAGTACTCCCGAATTGTGGTTCAGACTCCGAAAATTCTGCCCGTCATTGCTTAACGCCAAGTGCATGCTGTAAGCCAGCCGGGCGTCATATATAACACTGTCAATCGGTTCCCTTGTATAACACAATACATATTCAGACATAATGTTCCTCCTTTTATCCTGTCAGAAAATTCCTTTTTTTAAGATTACACAAATAATAATATAAAAACAATGTTATATACTATTCAATGACTGACGTATTGCACACTTGGCGTTGACCTTATATTCAAAATAAGATACAATAATTCCGCAATCATCAATGATTATATAATAAGAAAGATGGAGGGCCTTTCATGGAACGTAAAAGAAAAATTGTATGGATTGTTGCGGCAATACTAATTGCTTCGATATATTATTATATAAAGCTTCCGGCTTTGAATATTCACTCGGAGGGGTTCTGGACGTTTGTCATCGTAGTGTCTGCGCTCTGTTTTGCAGTGGTGGGTGTTCCGGCTTTCCGCATTGATTTAAGCAGACAGTCTGGGAGAGTTTTCACGCTTGACAAAAGGAAGCTGATGGGGTGGCGGAAGATTTTCTTTCATACCTTTTTGTTTCTGACAATTGCATTGACAATTATTTATATTGGCGGCTCAATTTTGTCGTCAACCTTTATCAATGCCGGAAAGTATCATAAGTTGATTGAGATTGATAATGGTAAGTTTACTCAGGATTTTGAACAGATATCTTATAATGAAATACCTTTGCTGGACAAAGATTCTGCCGCGCTTGTCGGGAACCGGAAAATGGGTACTATGGTAGAATACGTGTCGCAGTTTGAGGTGACGCCGGATTATACGCAGATTAATTATAAGGGCAAGCCGGTGCGCGTTACCCCGCTGCAGTATGGTAACTGGCTCAAGTGGCTGATGAATATGCGGGAAGGCATTCCGGCATATATCTGCATTGATATGGCGACGCAGAATGCATCTTGTGTAAAATTGAAAGAGGGAATGAAATATACGCAAAACGACCATTTTAATCGAAACATTCACCGCTTTTTGCGTTTTCGTTATCCAACCTATATTTTTGACACCTTAAACTTTGAGTTAGATGAAAAAGGAAATCCGGTGTATATCTGTCCGGTTAAAGATTTTACAATTGGTCTGTTTGGCGGGCAGAAAATAAGCAAAGTGGTTATTGTCAATGCGGTCACCGGAGAGCATAAATTATATCGGGTGGAAGATGTGCCGCGCTGGGTTGACCGTGTATACTCGGCCGATTTACTTGTCTCTTATTATAATTATTATGGAAACTTAAAACATGGTTTTTGGAATTCCATACTCAGTCAGAAAGATTGCATGCAGACGACAGACGGCTATAACTACATCGCGCTGGATGATGACGTATGGGTCTATACCGGTGTGACGAGCGTAGGAAAAGACCAGTCCAACGTAGGGTTTGTGTTGATGAATCAGCGGACAGGTAAGACAAAGTACTATTCGATTTCGGGAGCTACCGAGAAATCCGCCATGAGTTCGGCAGAGGGAAAGGTGCAGAATCTAAAGTATACAGCAACATTCCCTTTGTTAATGAATATTGCGGGCAAACCGACCTATTTTACCTGTTTGAAAGACGGCGCCGGTCTGGTAAAACAGTACGCGATGGTAAATGTTGAAAAGTATACGGTCGTAGCAATCGGCTCCACGGTGGCGGCCTGCGAAGAAGATTATGTCCGTCAGCTCGAGGAAAACGGCATTGTGGAAAATAAAGAGGAAAAGGTTGAAATAAAATCAGTGACCGGAAAGATAGAGCGCATGACAGAGGCAGTTGTGGACGGTAACTCCCATTTTTACCTTGTTTTGGATGGCAATGAGGGACTTTTCGACGCTTCGATTGCCAATGTCATGGATATTGTGCGCTATCAGGTCGGCGATGCCATTTCCCTCGAATACAAGGAGGGGGAGAGCTGTTTTCAGGTAACGAAGATTATTACGGGCTGATAGTGTGAAAAATAGGCTTGATAGCTTATTTTTCACACCACTATTTGTGCCGCTTTGGAATGGAGATTAACATGCAATTAAGGCCGCACACAGAAAGAGGGGATTTAGATGAAGAGAGCGATAGTTTTTGATTTTGATTATACGTTAGGGGATTCCACAGAGGGAATTATACTAAGCGTCAATTATGCCTTGGAGAAGCTCGGCTATCCGGCAAAAGGTTTTTCCGAGATAAAGAAAACGATAGGCCTGTCTCTGCCGGAGACTTATATGGCGTTAATACCTGATGGCAGCAGGGAAGAAGCGAATCGCTTTCGTGAGCTGTTTGTGGAACGGGCGGACGATGTAATGGTTATGAACACACAGTTGTATGATTGCACGGAGGAAGTTTTAACTAAATTAAAAGAGATGGGAGTCAGCGTAGGTATCGTGACGACAAAATTTCGTTACCGTATTGAGGCCATTTTGAAGAAATTTAAGGCAGAGCATCTTGTTGATTGTATTGTGGGAGCTGAGGATGTTAAAATAGAGAAGCCAAATCCAGAGGGATTGCTGCGGATGATTGACTCGTTTCACTTAACAAAAGATGAGGCGCTCTATGTAGGGGATAGTTTCGTTGATGCTATAACTGCCGAAAATGCCGGAGTAGATTTTGTCGGCGTATTGACGGGGATGATAACGGAAGAGGAATTTGAGAAATATCAATATAAATTTGTTGCGGGAAACCTGTGGGAGGTGTATAATTATGTTACGGTAAAATAAAGAGATTTTATTTCGCTATTATAATTAAAAGGAGGATATGAACATGAAAAAGGGAATATTTTTTATTGCTTTAGCTGTTGTATGCAGTAGTATGCTTCTGAGTGCGCCGGTAAAATCAGAGGCGAAAAAAATCGGCAGTCTGTCTGCGGCCAAAAAGATGGCGAAAAAGAAAGTGAAAAAGGCTGTTATAACAGAGGCCGGAACCGATTATGATAAGGGAACTCTTGTTTATGAAGTGGAGCTTTTTAAGGGAAGTCGGGAATATAATCTCAAATATCGGGCTTCTGACGGCAAGCTGCTGGAGTACCAGTGGGAATTAAAGAATGCTGGATATTCGCGGGTGAAGAAAGTGTCTGTGTCTAAGATTCGCAAAAAGGCAGCTTCCAAAGTTAAGAAAGCGAAAATTTTAAGTGTAGTGCTGGATGAAGATGACGACGATTACGAATATAAAGTAATTATGAAGAAAGGAAAAAAGAAATATAAATTAGTTTATCATGCCGGAAATGGCAAATTGTTGGAATATGGCTGGGAGGAAAATGTAAAACAGGCAAAGAAAACCGTCTATATCGGCTTAAAGAAAGCAAAGGCGATTGCAACGAGAAAAGTACCGGGCGCGCGTGTGGTAAAGGCAGAGTTTGACCATGACGACGGTTTGCCAGTATACGAAATCGAGATGAAAAAAGACTGGCTGGAATACGAGATAAAGATACATGCCCAAACGGGAAAAATTTTAGAATTTGATGTTGATACGGACTGATAAGAGGGGAAGCTGTCTGTGCAGGTATCCGGCCGCTTCCAAGACCACAAATCGAGTATGCCGCTTGTCGGGGGATCGTTCTGGAATTTTTCATTGACAATCTGCACAGACCCTGATATAATATTTATTGTTAAAAATTCTACAGGGATTTTATGCGGGTGTAGTTCAATGGTAGAACACTAGCCTTCCAAGCTAGATACGTGGGTTCGATTCCCATCACCCGCTTTTTTGTTGTCGTGTTTATTCTGAAAGGAGACGGCTATGTCATTGATTTTGCTTGTTGGTATTAACGCCAAGTTTATCCATACCAATCTGGCTATCCGTTCTCTTAAAGCCAATGCAAAAGAATATACCGACATAGTAGAATGCGTGGAATATACGATTAATCAGTCCTGTGAGGAAATTTTGCAGAGCATTTATGAGAAAAAGCCGGATGTGATTGGCTTTTCCTGCTACCTGTGGAATATTGAGTATGTTTTTTCAATCTCGCGCGACTTAAAAAAAATCATGCCGGATGTTTTCATAATGGCGGGCGGGCCGGAGGTTTCTTTTCAGCCAGAAGAAATACTGACAAACCATCCGTGGATGAATTTAATTATGACAGGCGAGGGAGAGAACACGTTTTATGAATTTGCTGGGGAATTATCCCGTGCCGGCAGTCCGTGCCAGATGTCGTTGGAGAGGATTGCAGGCATTGTTTATCACAGAGAAAAGAGCTCTTTCGTCCGCACACCGCCGCGTGAATTAATGCCGTTAGACAATCTTGTTTTTCCCTATCGGGACGAAGATATTCCGGTGTTTGCACACCGTATTTTTTATTATGAGAGCATGCGTGGATGTCCGTTCTCTTGTAGTTACTGTCTCTCTTCCGTAGATAAATCTGTGCGGATGAAAAGCAGGGAGAAGACGGAGAGAGAGATTGACTTTTTCCTGCGCCATCGTGTGCCGCAAGTAAAATTTGTAGACCGTACGTTTAACTGCAATCGCGAGTATGCCTATCATATATGGAAATATATCGGAGACCATGACAATGGCGTAACCAATTTTCATTTTGAGATTTCCGGTGATTTGTTACGGGACGAGGATATTGCTCTTCTTGCCAGCTTTCGCGCTGGGTTAGTCCAGTTCGAGATAGGAGTGCAATCGACGAATGAAAAAACGATTCAGGCAATTCATAGGACGATGGATTTGGAACGTTTACGCAGTAATGTGCAGCGCATTCATAAGAATGGCAACATACATCAACATCTGGATTTGATTGCCGGACTTCCCTATGAGGATTTTGATAGTTTTTCTCAATCGTTTAACGATGTCTATGCGATGCAGCCGGACCAGCTCCAGCTCGGATTTTTAAAAATTCTGGATGGCTCGTATATGAGTGAAGCGGCGGGCAGTTATGATATGAAATATGGCAGCCGGCCACCCTATGAGGTGCTTTGTACCCGCTGGCTTTCGTTTGATGATATACGCGAGTTAAAACAGATTGAGGAAATGGTAGAGTGTTATTATAACAGTTTTCAATTTACTGCCACAGTAGCATATTTAATCCGCTTTTTCGACACACCGTTTGATATGTATCGGAAATTAGGGAAATATTATAAAGAGAAGGGATTATTAGAGAGGAAACACAGCCGTGTACAACGCTATGAGATTTTATGGTCGTTTACAGAGGAGCGTGTGATATCAGATGGGGAACAATTAGAAGTCTTTCGGGAAGTTATGACATATGATTTGTTTCGTCGGGATTATGTGAAGAACCCTCCTGCTTTTGTGCGGCTGCGGGATGACGATAGCAAGAAAGAGATTCGCGCTTTTTTTGATTCGCAATGTGAAAAACCGTCCGTTCTTCGCGGTTATGAGGGATTTGTAACAAGGCAGCTATTCCATATGATTTACATGAACCGGTTTACTATCCATATGAAACTGCTTGTGGAAGAGGGGATACTGGAGGTTCGGCCGCCCCGGTATTTGCTGTTTGATTATAAAAAAAGGAACCCCTTAAATCACTCGGCTGACGTGCTGGAGGTTCCCGAACATTACTTTCTTTGAGAGCGGCTGTTCTTGATTTCCTCTAAGGCATTTATAATCGTTGTTTTGCGAGGGTGACAGCCGTCTTCTAATTGCCGGATGAGGGCAGTGACATGCTCCGGCTTATTTAGTTTGAGATAGACCTCGGCTAAACCGGTATAGTCGTTCAACCTTTTTGAGCCATAATGAAGAGCAAATTCAAAGAATTTTTCGGACTCTTCATATAAGCCGGTGCGCATAAGCGAATTTGCCAAATTGGACAGAGTGAGTAAAAAATGATTAAAATTATCGTCATATTCACATAATGTCTTGAAATTTGCCACGCCATATGCTAATTTTAAATCGGTATTAGAATATTCAGATAAATCAATCATCGGATTCTTTACTATTTGATGAAGATGTTCCATATAATTAAGAACAGCTTCATCTGTAGATGATATTTTTGGTAAATCTGCTTTTTTTACTTGTAGAAGAGGCAAGTTTGTGATATCCTTTTTTCTTGTCTGATTGGCTTCTTCTTCTTTTTTCCAGAAATCATCGGAGATTTTCTTTTCCATGCGCTCGCTTTTGCGCTGTTCATAAAATCTCCATGCGATAAAGATTAAGAAGCAAATAAAAAATGTAATACCAAATTTCATATACAATATCCTTTCAGAAAGGGGGATTTTACGAGATGTTTAATCGTAAAAAGCAACGTTTGATTGCAGGCATTATTTGTGCCGTTGTTATTTTGGCAATGTTTATCGGACTATTGGCAGGAATATAATTTCAGTGTAATACAATTTTAGTAAAATCGCAAGTAAGAAAATGGAATAGGCGATTGGCAAAAAGGTGAGGGTTATAATTTGAAGAAGAGAAGTAAATGGCCGGCGTTACTGGTGATTTTTATTTTATCACTTGTCATTTGCGGCTATGTATATATTGCATATCAGGCAGTAAAACCTGCCGATGATATTATATGTGACGGAGTATTTATAGAGACGATAGAGTTAAGCGGCATGACGCAGCAGCAGGCGGAAACAGCGGTAGAGCAGTATGTGTCTGACAAAGTGAACCGCACGCTTGTGGTAGATGTAAACGGCAAGAGGGTAATGGCATCTCTGGCTGATTTGGGATATGCCTGTGAGGAGAACGATTATATTCTGCAGGCGCTCCGCGTCGGGAAAGACAGTAATCCTTTTGCCAATTACGCCACAATACGAGATGCAAAAACAAATCATATTGTGTATGATTTAGCTTTTCAGTACTCCGATAAGAAGATTTCCAAATTCATTAAAAAAGAGTGCAGTAAGGAATGCGTCAAGGCCAAAGATTCAAAGATAAAAATGGAAAACGGAGTCCTGACGTATACGAAAGCCCGTGACGGGGTGGCCATTGACGCCAAACGTACATTAAGCAATATTAAACAGGCGATGAAAGAGCAGGAGGCAGAAGAAATCATTGAAGCGTCAGCGGAAATCATTACACAAAAACCCGCTGTCACGGAAGAACTGGCTTCGCGGTGTAAGGATAAGATAGGGACATTCCAAACGACATTTAATGCCGCCAATGTCAGCCGTTCGAGAAATCTTGCCAATGCCGCGCGTCTGATTAATGGTTCCGTGATTCAACCGGGAAAGACTTTTTCCGTACATGATACGATTTCTCCATTGACGGAAGATAATGGTTATTATGCGGCGCCGTCGTATAATAACGGTAAAGTGGAAGATTCGATTGGGGGCGGCGTCTGTCAGGTATCTACTACGCTCTATAATGCGATTCTCAGGGCCGAACTGGAGATTGTCGAGAGAAGTCCGCACTCCATGGTAGTTACTTATGTAGAACCGTCTATGGATGCGGCCATTGCCGGCGACTACAAAGATTTCAAGTTTAAGAATAATACGGAAGTTCCAGTTTATATTGAGAGTGGTACACGTTCCGGTATGATTTTCTTTCATGTCTACGGGGAGGAGACAAGGAAAAGCAGCCGTAAAATTTCTTTTGAATCAGAGACGATTGAGACTATGCAGCCGGGGCCAGATAAAATTATTTATGACAAAACGAAGCCGGCGAATTATATGAAAGTAACACAGGAAGCGCATACGGGATATAAAGCCGTCCTCTGGAAGATTGTGAAAATGGATGGCAAAACAAAGAAGACGAAAGTTAATTCAAGCACCTATCAGGCAGTTCCCCGATATGTGACGAAAGGCACACAGAAAGTAACGCCGAAGCCTACGGCGAAACCGACGCCAAAGCCGAGCGCCGCACCTAAGGCGACGCCGAAAGTGAAGTCAACTCCTCAGCCAACGCCAGTGCCGGCGGCTACGCCTGCACCTGCCGCAGAACCTGCGCAATAGTTTTGGAAAGGGAAGAAATAATGCAGATAGGAAAGATACCGGAAACGGTGCTAAAGCGTTCCGTATTAAAAAAAATAAAAGTAAGGCGCCCCGAGGTGATTGTTCATGCCGGAGTAGGGGAAGATTGTGCCGTGTTAGGGCCAACTGAAGATGCCATCGTATTATCGACTGACCCGATTACAGGCACGTCAAAAGATATTGGCAAATTGGCCTTTCATATAACAGCTAACGACATTGCGTCTTCCGGAGCGGAGTTAGTGGGAATGCTTATCACGGTTATTTTTCCGCCTGAGAGTTCCGAAGAGGAACTGCAAATGATTATGGAAGAACTAACCGCTCTGGCAGAAAAATATGAAGTAGAGATACTGGGCGGGCACACGGAAGTTTCCGCCGCCGTGAATCAGACGCTGATTTCTGTAACGGGGGTAGGAAAAGCAGCGAAAGGGAAAATAGTGACGACCGGTGGATTGCGCGCCGGACAGGAACTCGTCGTCACAAAATGGATTGGTCTGGAGGGCTCTTCCATACTCGCAAAAGAAAAAGAGGAGATTTTGCAAGAGCAACTCCCGAATGAAATTATAGAGACGGCGAAAAGATTTGATGAGAAGCTCAGTGTTGTGCCGGATAGTAAGGTTGCCATGGAAATCGGCGCCAGCGCCATGCATGATGTGACAGAGGGCGGTATTTTTGGCGCCCTGTGGGAAATGGCGGCGGCTTCCGGTGTGGGGCTTACGGTTGATTTAAAGAAAATCCCTCTCCGTCAGGAGACGGTTGAAATATGTGAGGTGTTTGATATTAATCCTTATATGCTTATTTCCAGCGGCAGTTTGCTGATTGGCACAAATTATGGTTATCAATTGGTGCAGGAACTGGAGCGGGCGGGGATACATGCTGCCGTAATCGGTTATGCGACAGAGGGGAATGACCGCATCGTCATCAATGGTGAAGAGCGGCGTTATTTAGAGCCTCCGAAGACGGACGAGCTGTTTCGGGCACTTCGTTTTTAGGGGATTTTGCAATATTCCAAAGAAGAAAGTTACAAAATAAAGAATTTTATAGACACTTTTTTACAAATATGTTATGATACATACAAGACTGTGCAAAAGGGGAGAAGATAATGACTACGTTGAATGCAGAACATATTAATCCTTTTCTCATGGCAGCCAAGAAAGTATTACAGGACATGTGTTTTGTTGAAGTTGGAATCCAAAAACCAATTTTAAAAGAAGCGAAGTTTGCTTCGAATAATTGGGTTATTATGATTGGTGTAACTGGTGAGATGCGTGGTCAGGTTTTGCTTGCCATGACGGAGGAGAGTGCTTGCTCAATCGCTTCCAAAATGTGTATGACAGAAGTGAAAGTAATCGATGAGTTTGCTTCCAGTGCGTTGAGCGAATTAGGAAATATGATTATGGGAAATGCGGCTACCGTATTTTCATCAAATAACGTGGGAATTGATATTACACCACCTACCTTGTCTCATGGTGAAGTTTCTTTTTCAACATTTTATAGCAAAAACCTTTGTGTCGCCATGAATTTTATAGATGGAAGCGGTGGAATAGAATTATATCTTGCGTTGAAGCAGGAAGATAAAAAATGATAAATATTGTTTTATTGGAACCGGAGATACCTGCAAACACTGGAAATATAGGGCGAACTTGTGTAGCTGCGGGGGTCAGGCTTCATCTGATTGAGCCTATGGGGTTTCAAATTAATGAAAAGCAGGTAAGACGGGCGGGATTGGATTATTGGGATAAGTTAGATTATACAATATATGAAAGTTATTCCGATTTTTTGGAAAAAAATCAGGGTGCTAAGATTTATATGGCGACAACAAAAGCAAAACATATTTACAGCGATGTTTCATACGAGGATGACTGCTATCTTATGTTTGGCAAAGAAAGCGCCGGAATACCAGAAGAACTGTTAGTGGACAATGAGGAAAATACCGTGCGTATTCCCATGTTTGGTGAGAGCAGATCGTTAAATCTGGGTAATTCGGTTGCTATTGTGCTATATGAAGTATTACGTCAACATGATTTTCAGAATTTGAACACAGAGGGACATTTACACCATTCGTATTGGAAGGATGGGACGATGTAAGAGGGCTTTTTTGATGCAATCAGAAAAGTTCTTTTTTATTTTGTTTAAATTGCAACATAAATTAGAAGTTATTCGTGTTATTAATGAGAAAGGAGATTGATTCATGTTAGATGTGGCATCAAATCCATCGGACGCGGTGGAATGGGCTTTAGCCCAATTCGGTGATGATATTTTCCGTTTGGCATTCTCCTATATGAAAACCCGTGAGGATGCAGAAGATGTTGTTCAGGATGTGCTTATACGTTATATGCAGTCGGGAAAAGTATTTGAGAATGAGAACCATGTAAAGGCATGGCTTTTACGTGTTTCTGCAAATTTGTGCAAAGATAAATTAAAGTCTGCCAGCAGGCAGCGTGAGGTAGCTATTCCAGAAGGCTATGAGGCAGTAGCCGCAGAGGAAGAGCCAAAAGGAGCGAGTGAGGTTTTTCAGGCGGTGATGGCGTTGCCGGAGAAATATCGGAGTGTTATCCATCTATTCTATTTTGAAGAGTATTCGACGGCAGAAATTGCAAGTATTCTTCAAAAAAAGGAAGCGACGGTGCGGTCGCTTTTGAAACGAGGGCGGGAGAAAATAGAAAAAATGATGAAAGGAGATGATGGTCATGCAAAAGGATTATAAGAAAGCAATGGAAGAAGTTCATTTAAGTGACAGTGCTAGAGCCAGAATTCTTGCAAATGTAAAAAAGGTCTATGAAGATTCATCAGGGAATGAAGTTTCCGAGGATAAAGTAGTTTCCATGCAGGGCAGACCGTATTTCTCCACTCGTCGAAAGGGAATAGTGGCGGCAGCGGCGGTTATCGTTTTGCTTATCGGTACATTGGCAGTAAGAGGGCAGTTTTTTGGCACGACAGATCCGAATGATATAAAAGAGCCGGTCGTAGTGGAAAATCCGGAGGAAGAAATCTGGGTGGAACTCGACTCCATAGATGACATTGCCAGAGAGACCGATTGTAAGACGTATACGCTGAGCAATGTTTCCAAGAGTTATAAGGTAAAAAAGGTGGAAGTAGCAAAAGAGCAGAAACATGTCAAAATAACTTATAAGAGTGAAAAGTATAAGGATAAGATTCTTCTCGAATATAAGGAAGAAGAAAATGCTCCAGATGTCACCGAACAGTTTTCCGAGCATAATGAATTGAAGACGGAAAAGATAGGTGACAAGGAAGTTACGATGTATGGGGATAAAGATTGCGACGCCATGACATGGCAGCAGGAGTCGTGTACTTTTGCGGTAACGATGAGTAAGAGCTGTAGTATGGACAAGGCGGCAAAACTGGCGTCGGGAACAAAAGAAAAAGACCATGAGAAGCCGGAAAAGAAAGAAGAAAAACAGGAGCCGGAGAAAACGATAAGCAGAAATGCTGTCGGCTGGGGCGGCGGTGAACATGAATCAAGTGATAAACAGCGGCGCGAAGTGCTGAGTAAGGTATTTGAGCTGTATGGGTTCCGTGTGACGATTCAGGATCCTGCCCAAAACGTAGTGTATAAGCTGGTCAAAAATTTTGAATCATTCAGTTTTATCTATCCGGAAGTAGAAGAAATGAAAGGAAAACGGGTTGTCGGATATGCCGGCCGCGACGGAAGCCCTCCGGGAGTGTTGGATGAATTTACTGATGGAGAAAGCATTTTCGTAAATGGCATTCCGGTTCAGATTTATGTGAATGATGACGGAGAAGAGATTTACACGTTTACGAAGAAAGATATCAACTTTACAATTTTAGTAGGTGAAGTTTCCGTTGAAGATAAAGAGATTCTGTTAAGCGGTTTGATGAGCGTTATTCATATTTCTCTGGAATCCGGTGAAACGGATGAAGAAGAAGAGGAGCCGGAAGAGACACCAGAGGAAGAAACGCCGGAAGATGATAAAGTTGATGAGTATCGGGAAGCTGTACAGAACATTCAATATGCTGTCGCCGATGCAAGTTTGAAGAAGCTGTCAAAGTATATAGAATTTCCGCTGACAATCAAAGGATTGGATATTACGGTAGCGAGTGAAAAAGAATTTCAGAGTCTCGATTCATCCGTGATTTTCCCAAGTGAATGGGTAGACAGTATCGCCGCCTATGATACGGGTAAGATAAAAGCTAATATGAAGACGATTACGATGGGGAGCGGCAGCAACAGTCTGGTGTGTAAGTTTAAAAATGGAACCGTTCTGATAACGGAGCTGAGTATCGAAGGCGCTCCAGAGGAGCCGACGCCTTCGCCCTCAGCGGAATAAAGGCGGAATTATTTAAAGTTTACAACTGTTACGCCATATCCGCCTTCTCCGTATTCTCCCATGCGGTATGTGTCAACTAATTTGCTGCGTTTGCAATAATTTTGTACGGCATTGCGTAAAGCTCCGGTTCCCATTCCGTGAATAATGGTAACCTGATGAAGTTTGGCAAGATAGGCATCATCCATATATTTATCCAAAAGGGCAATGGCCTCGTCTACGGTTTTTCCGATGAGATTAATTTCTGACGAGATGGTCATTGCCTTTGCCATCTTCATATTACGCGAATGTGTGATATTTGCCTCTTTTTTTGCTGCTTTCGTTTCCTGTTCCAGAAGCTCCAAATCTTTGATATCTACTTCCGAGCGCAGGATACCCATTTGTACGAAACATTTGCCTTTGCTGTTTGGCAGTGTGCTGACCGTGCCCTTAACGCCCATCGAATGAACCATGACAATATCGCCTATCGCCAAAGTGTCGGGAGTGTTGCCGGATTTTCTTTTCGTCGGCTGAATGGTGAGGCTGCTTCCGGTCTTGTCAAGTTCTTCGCGCAGAGCGGCGCGTTCTTTTTCCATTTCTTTTGTCATGCCGCCATCCTGCATCCATTTATTATATTTCTTGATGGATTCATCGGCGGTATCTTTCGCCTTTTGCAGAATGGTATGTGCCTCCTCGTTGGCGCGGCGCAGTATTTTATCTTTGGCAGCGTCAATGCGCTCGTTTTTAGCTTTCATCTTTTCTCGGAAGTGTTCGGCTTCCTGACGTATGCGCTTCGCCTTTTCCCGTTCTTTCTCGGCTTCCACCCGCGCCTCTTCCAAGCCGGTGACGACGTCTTCGAAACTCTGGCTGTCGCTGTCTACTAATTTGCCGGCCTCATCAATAATTTCCTGTGGAAGACCCAGTTTGCCGGAAATGGCAAAGGCGTTACTTTTTCCCGGTACGCCCACCAGCAGGCGGTAAGTCGGCTGCAGCGTCTCAACGTCAAACTCACAGGAGGCGTTTTCTACACCATCGGTGGAAAGGGCATATATTTTCAGCTCGCTGTAATGTGTCGTTGCCATGACCGTCACAGTCCGGTTGTGCAGATGGTCTAATATGGCAATGGCTAAAGCGGCGCCCTCAATCGGGTCTGTTCCGGCGCCCAATTCATCAAAGAGGACAAGTGTTTTTTTATTGGCGCGTTTTAAGATGGAAATGGTGTTTACCATGTGGGAGGAAAATGTGCTCAGGCTTTGCTCGATACTTTGTTCATCCCCGATATCGGCATACACTTCTTCGTACACGCGCAAGTGTGAGCGGTCAAAGGCGGGAATGTGGAGTCCGGCCTGTCCCATCAGGGTAAAGAGACCAACGGTTTTTAAAGAGACCGTCTTACCGCCCGTGTTGGGGCCGGTAATAATTAGTAAGTCATACGTTTTACCCAGTGTCACGTCAATGGGAACAACCTGTTCTTTTGGGATGAGCGGATGTCTCCCTTTTTTGATATGAATGTAATCTTTATCAAATAGAGGTTCGCTTCCCTGCATTTTTTTCGACAGTCCTGCCTTGGCAAAGATAAAGTCAAGTTCGGCAAGGAGCAGGACATCCCTCTGTATATCTTCTGCATAAGGCGCTGTCAGAGCGCTGAGCGAGGCAAGGATTTTTTCGATTTCTTCTTGTTCTTTCATTGCCAGCTCCGCCAATTCGTTATTCAGCTTAACGATTGCCATCGGTTCTATGAAAAATGTGGAGCCGGTGGAACTCTGGTCATGAATCATGCCTTGAAAGGTAGATTTATATTCCTGTTTTACCGGCAGGCAGTAACGTCCGTTTCGCATTGTGACAAGATTGTCTCTCAGCATATTGCCCGAGTGGTTAATCGTAGCCGTAAGCTGTTCGCGTATTCGGTCGTTGGCGCTTTTGATCGTTCGTCGGATTCGTTTGAGCTCAGAGCTTGCATCGTCTGCCATTTCTTCGGGACTGAGAATGCAACGGGTAATCTCGCGCCGTAAGTCCGGCAAATCAACAAGACCGGCAAAACGTCCAGATAGGGCGTCCTGTAAATCT
The DNA here is from genome assembly GCA_910577295.1 of uncultured Eubacterium sp. Classification (GTDB taxonomy): domain Bacteria; phylum Bacillota; class Clostridia; order Lachnospirales; family Lachnospiraceae; genus Eubacterium_F. Next base: position 36,439 of record CAJTLS010000002.1, on the reverse strand, counting down.
TCAAATTTTTTATTGTAGGCAATGGCTTCTCCTGCAATTTCCAGACAGCGGCAGATATTTAGTAATTCGCCCATACCAAGCGTTCCCCCTTTTTCCAACGGAAGAAGACTTGGACGGATGTCACGCAGGCCGTGAAACGATAATTTTCCCTGTTTCAGCAGGCGCATAAGAGCATGGCTTGTCTCTGTCTGCCATGCAATAATTTCATTGCGGCGGGAAGAGGGAAGAAGATTATCGGCAGTTTCTTTTGCCAGCGGTGAGTCTGCCTCGTTTACAAGCATCTCTATGATTTTAAAATATTCTAATGTGTGCAGTACTTTTTTATTCATTACATAAACCCCCTTTGTGAGGTGTCTCCACTTCACAATTTGATTTGGTTTATAGTATACAACATTTTTTCCCGCAAATGGTAAAAAAATTAAAAAAGTTTTGGGAATATTTGCAAGTGCCATGGCTTTCTGTTAAAATAGGATAAAGCAGGTCTGAAATGGAAAAAGGAGAGATGATTATGGTGAGGAGAGCGATAGCAGGAGGATTGGCTGTTGTATTGGCGGCCGGAACATTTTTTGGCAGTATGGGAGGACAGATAAGTCAGGCAGAAGAGAATGCCGGAACAGCGAGCGGCAGCGCAGTTGTCGTTCCACAGCCATTGCCGGAAATGGCGGCGGCTTCCGTGCTTTCTGTGAAAAAGGATAAATCTTTGAAAAAAGTTACCATTATGTGGAATGCAGTCAATGATGCACACGGCTATTATATTATGAGAAAGCTTAATAAAGGAGTATATCAGAATATTGCTTCGGTGCAGGGTACAGTGATGTATGAAGATACATCTGTTCAGGCGGGTAAGACATATATCTATCAGGTCATACCGTGGCAGATGGCGGAGGGTGAAGAGGTGCGTGTTGGTTCGTGTCTGAACGAGAAATCGGTTTCCCTTGTACCCGCCAAGGTAAAGGGACTGAAAGTGAAAAAGGGCCGCGGCAAGTTTACTGTTACGTGGAAGAAAACGGCTCGTGCAAGCGGCTATCAGGTATATACAAAAGTGTTTGTCAAGGGGATTAAGACGAAATATGGTAAGACCAAAACTTGCAAATCCCGCAAGTATAAGCGCAAGTTTTTAGTGCGGGGCATGAAATATGGTTTTAAAGTCCGCGCCTATCAGAAAGTGAACGGCAAAAAAATTTACGGCCCGTTTGCTACCGTGACAAAGCGTTATTAGTTTTACTTTGGAAGAGCAATCCAAAGTATCTGTAGGGGCAAAATACCGTTACCCCAACATTGTAAGTTTATATTTGAATATAGTATGCGCGCGCTGCAGAATATGACAGGAAGACGTGCGTGAGTGGAGGAAAGCATGAATTATTTAAAAGATTACCGTGAGGGAGAAAAATTTGTCGGTACTTATCTTTGCAAGCAGAAGCAGGTGTTGAAAACAAAGGCCGGCAAGACTTACTATTCTTTGATATTACAGGATAAGACAGGTACTGTGGACGGTAAAATATGGGAACTGAATAACGGAATCGCAAGTTTTGACGCCATGAATTATATCCACTGTGAGGGGATGGTAGTCAGCTTTCAGGGGAATCTGCAGATGAATATATCCCGTGTCCGTATCAGCGATGAGGGAGAATATGATCCCGCAGATTATGTACCGTGCACGGAAAAAAATACGGATGAGATGTTTGGTGAAATACTCAAATATGTTGCCAGCGTTAGAAATACTTATCTGCGCCAGATTTTGGAGATGTATTTTGTGCAGGACGAACAGTTTATCAAAGATTTTAAAAGACATTCCGCAGCAAAAAGCGTCCATCACGGCTATATGGGCGGTCTTCTCGAGCACACGCTGAGCGTAACGAATATGTGTCAGTTTTATGCGGAAAATTATCCGATTCTTCACCGTGATTTGCTGATTACGGCGGCGCTGTTCCATGATATGGGAAAGATTCAGGAAATTTCTGATTTTCCGCAAAATAGTTACACCGATGACGGACAGATGCTGGGCCATATTTATATTGGCGCCCGTGAGATGGAGAATGCGGCGGCGAAGATTTCCGGCTTTCCTGCCAAATTAAAAAATGAGCTTGTGCATTGTATTTTAGCCCATCACGGCAAGTTGGAATTTGGCTCGCCGAAAGTTCCGGCGATTGTGGAAGCGTTAGCGTTACATATGGCAGATACTACGGATGCCAAGCTGCAGACGCTTAAAGAAATTTTCCAGAGCGCAGGCAGCGGAACGGAGTGGCTTGGCTATAATCGTATGTTTGAGAGCAATCTCAGAAAGACATCGCAAGAGGATTAACCGTGAACTATAAAAAGAATGATACGTTAATTTTAAAAATTGAAGATATGGGCAAGGATGGAGAGGGCATTGGTCATGCAGATGGTTATGCCCTCTTTGTAAAAGGTGCTTTAGCAGGAGAAACGGTTCGCGTGCGCATTATGAAAATAAAAAAGCAATATGGTTTCGCCCGTCTGCTCGAAGTGACAGAGCCCTCACCCCATCGAACGACCCCGCTCTGTCCGGTGGCCGCCGCCTGCGGCGGCTGTACGCTGCAGCATATGGATTACGCGGGCCAACTTTCTTTTAAGGAAAAGAAAGTGCGGGACTGCCTTGTGCGCATTGGCGGTGTGGATATGGACAAGGTAGAATTCATGCCGATTCTCGGCATGGAGACAGATGACGCCGGCGTGGCGGCAGAGCCGTGGCATTATCGCAACAAGGCGCAGTTTCCGGTGCGTAGCGATGAGCAGGGCAATCCCGTAACCGGTTTTTTTGCCGGACACAGCCACCGCCTCATTCCGGCAGACGACTGCCGGATTCAGTATCCGTTAATCAACAAAACCGTCTCCCTCATCATAAACTTTATGCAGACTTATTCCATCCCTGCCTATAGAGAAGCTGAACACAAAGGTCTCGTCCGCCACATCTATGTGCGCCGGGGATATCACACAAAGCAGATGATGGTCTGCCTTGTCATCAATGGCACCTTTCTTCCTCATGCCTCCGAGCTTATAGAAATGCTGAAAGAGATAGAGGGGATGACAAGCATCTGCCTAAACCGTAATACAAGCCGGACTAATGTTGTTCTCGGCCCTGAAACAGAACTTTTGTGGGGCTCCCCGGTCATTGAAGATACGATTGGAGGGGTGAAATACCAGATTTCTCCCCTGTCCTTCTATCAGGTGAATCCGATACAGACAGAAAAATTGTATCAGACCGTCCTGCAATTCGCCGATTTGCAGGGCGGCGAGACAGTCTGGGATTTGTACTGTGGCATTGGAACGATTTCCCTCTTTCTTGCCTCTCAGACACCTTTGAAAAAAAGCGGTCGTGTGATAGGCGTGGAAATCGTACCAGAGGCCATCGAAAATGCAAAGGCAAACGCTCGTTTAAATGCCATCACTAACGCAGATTTTTATTGTGGCGCAGCAGAAGATGTCGTGAGTAATCTGACGAAACAGGGAGAAACAAAAGCCGATGTCATTGTCGTCGACCCGCCTCGTAAAGGCTGTGATGTAAAATTGCTCCATACAATCGTGCAAATGTCGCCGGAGAAAATTGTTTATGTAAGCTGCGACCCGGCAACGCTCGCAAGAGATGTGAAAATGCTCGGGGCGGAGGGATATGAGGTGAAAAAGGTGAGAGCAGTGGATATGTTTCCGCAGGGAGGACATGTGGAGACTGTGGTAGGACTACAACGCAAAAGTATGTAGAAATCCTTGAATTTACGCACTTTACAGAGTTTTGGACTTTTAATGAAGTTGGTGTAAATCATAAAGAAAAAGTACAAGTTCGTAAAGTGGAGGTGTCTGTGGTACTTGACCTGGATACTTGAAATACAATTTTGTATATAAAAGTGAATAGTGATCATCAATTATGATGAATGTAGGGATACTTGCAACAGAGTGTCCCTATTTTTATATAAGGGCATTCCTAACAGGGATGCCTTTTGAATTTTAGGAAAGGAGATGCAGAACATGGGCGTTATTGTTTCAAGGCATGTTGGGACAAAAAAAGACCTGCGAAGTTATCTTAAATCATTAGAGAGGATGACAAAATTTGAGATATGTCATGTCTCAAATTTTAAATCGTGGGACAAGCCGGGAATCTATCGGATTTATATAACAGTCCGAAAGAAAGAAAAAAAGACATACAGTTTATAAAAATAAAGAATACGGAGGGTCAGAATTATGTGTAAAGTAATCGCTATATGCAATCAGAAAGGTGGCGTATCCAAGACCACTACAACCGCAAATCTTGGGGTTGGCTTAGTAGGAGCAGGAAAGGAAGTGCTTGTGATTGATGCAGATCCACAGGGAAATCTGTCACAGAGTCTCGGAATTGAAAATCCGGATGAACTGGAAGTTGCACTTCCGAGTATCATGGAGCAGATCATCATGGACAAGGAGGTGGATGTAACGAAAGGAATCATCCATCATAAAGAGGGACTTGACCTTATGCCATGTAACATTGATCTGTCAGGAGTGGATGTTTCGCTTGTAAATGCCATGAGTAGAGAGTTTGTCTTGAAAGCATATGTGGAAAGCATGAGAGAGTTCTATGATTACATTCTCATTGACTGTATGCCAAGTTTAGGAATGATAACAGTAAATTCGCTAACAGCATCGGACAGTGTTTTGATTCCGGTGCAGGCAGCTTATTTGCCGGTAAAGGGACTGGAGCAGTTGATCAAAACGATTTGCCGTGTGAAAAAACACTTGAATCCGGAAATCAAATTTGAAGGGATTTTAATCTCCATGTTGAACGCAAGAACGAACTATGCAAAGGATATTATGGAGTTGATCAGGGAGTATTATGGGGATGCAATTCCTATCTTTGAAAGTAAAATACCGTTTTCTGTGAAAGCTGCTGAGACATCGGCTGCGGGAGTGAGCATCTTTACATTGGATAAGAAGCATCCGGTGGCGCAGGCTTACGAAAAATTGACAGAGGAGGTAATCGCTCATGAGTAGGACAAAGGCATTAGAAAATGTAAAATTGACGAGTTTTGATGACCTCTTTGGTGGAAATAAAATAGAAAAGGCTGCGGAAGCAGGTGATGTGAAAGAGATACCGCTTTCAGAACTGCATGAATTTCATAATCATCCATTTCAGATTCGTTCAGATGAAGAACTGGCAGAAATGATTGAGAGTGTCAGAGAGCATGGTGTGCTGGTGCCGGGAATTGTCCGGAAACGCAAAGAAGGCGGTTATGAAATCATTGCCGGACATACAAGAAAGCATGTGTGCGAGTTGCTTGGATTTGAGACAATGCCGGTATTTGTAAAAGAGATGGATGATGATGAAGCCAGTCTGGTTATGGTGGATTCTAACATTCAGAGAGAAAACATCCGACCGAGTGAAAAGGCAAAGGCATATAAGATCAAATATGATGCCATGAAGAATCAGGGAAAGGCTAGGAACAGTCTGAAGATGATGTCGGAGGAAAGTGGCGAGAATTATAAACTGATTCAGAGATATATATGGCTTGCAAGACTGAATGATGATCTGCTGGCGTTGGTAGATAATAAACAGCTTGGAATGGTTCAAGGGGTCAGCTTATCGGTTCTTCCGGAGAAAGAGCAGGAAGTGGTTTACGATGCTATCTGCAGGCACAAAATGAAATTGTCGACAGTACAGGCAAATACTATAAAGCAGTTGAGTATCGATGGAAAGCTTAATGAGCAGATCCTGGAACGCTATCTTACTTCTGCTCAGAAGCAGAAGAGAGAAAAGGAAATTACTCTGAAAAATGAACGGCTGTCAGAGTATTTTGAGGAAGAAACTACAGAAGAGGAAATGATAAATATCATTTTTGAACTGTTAGAAACATGGAAACGAAAGAAAGGAAGTGCACAGAATGAATAAGATTATTTTACTTGGAAATATGACAAGAAATCCAAAAACAACGAGAAAGACAGCAGAGGATGGAAGTGAAGTTGTCATTACCAAATTTGATCTTGCAGTAAACAGGAGGTCAAAGCGTGCCGGAGAGGCAGATGCCGATTTCTTTCACTGCACTTCCTTTGGAAGACAGGCGGAATTTGTCGAGCGATATTTTCACAGCGGCTCCCGTGTATTAGTCATTGGACGGGTGCAGAATAACAACTATACGACCAAAGAGGGAAGCAAGGTCTATGGTTTCAGCATCATTACAGAAGAGGTTGAATTTGCACAGAAGAAAAGTGCGGAGAAACTGGCAAATAAAGACAGTGATTTTTCATCCGTTTCGGATGAGGAGCAACCGGTCGATGGCAGGTAGGTGATAACATGGCAGAAGGTTTCTTCCGAAGTAAAAAAGGATTTACAGTCGTTCAAAATGAGATAACCAGAGATGTGAATATTTCTTTGAAAGCAAAAGGACTATATCTTGTCATACAGGCATATATCTCCATGCCGGATAAGAAATGGACAAAAGAGGATTTCCGAAATCTGACCAAAGAAGGGAAAAAGGCATTTGATAGTGCGTGGAAAGAATTAAAAGATTTTGGATACTTGAAGGTTCACTTTATGCCGGATAATGGTGTATGGCGGGCTGAGTATGAGTTGTTAGATGAACCGGATCTCGGACCACATACACTATATCATAGCTGCGATGGAACGGTTTCCAGTAACAATCTGACAAGAGCAGAAAAGAAGCGGCAGGCGGACATATCTGGAGAAGAGAATGAACAGGTTTCGTCTGAAAATATCAGCGATCCGGCTACAGAAAAAGATGATAATCACCGTTACCCCCCTTTTGGTACTAACGGTAAAGATGGCCGTTACCCCCCTTACGGTAGTAACGCTAACGGTAGCAACGGTAATGGTAATAACGGTTACGGTAGCAACGCAAATGGGGGTAACAATAATAAAGACTATAATATAAATCCTGATATAAAGACTAATATATTAAATCCTAATCTTAATCAATATCAGGATCAGGAGGTGATGCGTGAGGACTATTCGATGGAGTTTATAGAGCAGCATTATGAACTGGAACCAAGGTATGTTTCTGCTGTGCAGGAAAATTCGATCAACACGGTCAAAGATGTGCTTTATGATATTTTAAATACCCATAAACCGATGCTGCGGGTAATGGGAGAGGACAAACCGGCTGCGGTTGTGAAATCACGGCTTTTGAAACTGAACCGATGTGATATTGATTATGCGATTGACCAATATCAAAAACAGGTGACGAAGGTACATAACCATAAGGCATATATGCTCACGGTACTTTACCAGGCAAAATCGCAGGGTGAGTTGGATATCAGTAACCGTGTGATGTATGATTTTTATGGAGCAGGAAGTAAAGCCGGTGATACAGGAGGTGGTGGCAGTGGATAATAAGGACAAGTCTGCCAGAATTCCGGTACTACTCCGGCTGGATAATCCGAAGCACAGACTGGTCTATAACATTCTTGAAAGTACAGACAACAAAAGTGCTTATATCCGGGAAGCGGTGATCTATTATCACAGGCATAAAGGCATATCTCCGGAGGAAGATGATGTTATGGATCACATCCGGTTGGTGGTCCAGGAATGCAATCAACAGCTTTTAACCGAACTCGACAAGAGGATCGGAAGTAAAGATTTGATTGCCTATGACAAACTGAAAAATATATTTTAATCGACTGAAAAATACAGTATAATTTACATTGCTGGGAATGACCAGCGTACAGCAAGGAGCGTGAACGATATGAGAAAAATGATAAAAACAGGCATGGTATTTTTTATGGCGATGATGGTGCTTATGACGCAGCGTGTTACGGCAGATGCAAAAACAAAAGTGCTGAACAAAAAGATGACCATCGACTTAAACAAGGATTCGGCAGGAATCCGCTTTGCGCCGACTAAGCTGAAGAAGTATTCCAAAGTAAAAGTCCGTGTGAAAAACAAAAAGGTGCTGAAGGCGAAGGCAAAAGGCAGAAAGTATATCTACCTGAAAGGTAAAGCCGGAGGAAGAACCACCATGACAATCCGATTATATAAAGGTCATAAAAAGATGCGGGTGTACCATTACAGCATCAAGGTGATCGGAAAAGGACAGGATGGTTATAAGGCACAGGCAAAGAGAGCATTTACCATCCAGAACAGGTACCGGGCAGAGAAAGGTGCACAGGCATTGACATGGTCAGATGAGTTATATCGCTTTGCTATGTATCGATTAAAGCACAGTGGTTATGACCGACATGTGTATCTTCAACGAGATATGAAGGACTATTATGGAGATATGTTGGTAAGCAATAACATATCTTTGGGTGAAAATCTGGCATGCGGACAGACAAGTGCTAAAGAAGTAATGCTTTCGTGGAAGCATAGTCCTGGGCATTACCGGAATCTGTTGAATAAAAGTTATCAATGTGGTGCGATTGCCCGCTACAAGGATATCTGGTGTGCAGTATTTTACGATGAATCTCCGGAGAATCTTTGCAAACAGAAGCAGGATATCTCAGACATAGTTATTACTATTAAGCGTCGGGACAAGGCAAGTGGAAAGTATATTGGTGGAGCTACCATCGGTTATTATGAAGAAAAAGACCGATGGAACACAAGCAAACGAATTACGGTAGGAGAATCTGGACGGCAGGTTGTTTTGAAACTTGGTAAAACCTATGTGTTTTATGAAAAGACAACACCGGATGGATATGATAAAGCGGAAAAGGTAATCATAACAGTAACAAAAGATATGCCAAGAGAGATTATTCTTTCGGATAATTAAAATTTCATAGAGTAACTGATAACGAAGCAGGAAATGTATGTAAGAAAGTTAATACATTTCCTGCTTTTTTTGATTGGAGGAAAAAAGATGCCATTTCTCATCCGCCCACCACCGGACAGGGCAGAAAAAGTCCGGACAACAGATCAGTCCGCATCCTGACGCAGTGGATGCGGAAAAAAAGAAATATGCGTAGAAATGAGGTTTATCATGAAATCAAAAGTAAAGAAGAGATGTAAGCAGATGCTGACAGGCTTGTTGGCATTATCTATGCTGTGCGGATTATTGCCGCAAAATACGGTAAGTGTCAGTGCAGCAACGACGGCAAAAACAAATGTATCTTCTTATGGAAGATTAGGAAATGTAGATGTCGGTTCAAAGACGAAAACGGGAACATGGTGGAAAATCAATGTTGGCAGTAAGACTGCATTTTGTCTCAGTCTTGGCAAAACTTGTCATACCGGAAATACCTATCAGGTGACGGATACTCATACCTGGAATCAGAATACCGGTGGAGAAAAACATGGTTATTATGCAAAGATCATCCGTTTTTATGTTGATGACTGCAACCGGGCAAAAAAAGGATTTGTTCTTGGTCAGGCACTTATCTGGGCGGTATCAGAGGGAAATACTTCTGAAGCAAATCTGAAAAATGTGATCAAACAGGTAAAAGCAAATACAGGGTATTTTCCGAATAAGACTGTAGCAGAGTTGTATAAGCAGATCTTTCAGCCAGCAGGAGCATGGGAAGCAAAGGCAACCATGTGGGAAAAGACCGGAGCAACAAAAGGCTATCAGAAACTGATCACGGTTGAAGCGAATACCATTAATTTTCCAAAATATAAAACTGTAACGGATCATACCTATTACCGTCAGAGAATTACACTGCATAAGCAGGACGAAGATGGGAAAGGGTTGGGCGGTATTAAGTTTACCTTATCTGCAGACAATCTGGATGACCTGTATTCATTTAATGTGTTTGACCGCAATGGAGACACAGCCAGCAATGCGGATGAAGATGATAATACGGAATTTGAGGTAAGCGGACTCACTACAGACGGTGGAACCGTTGCCTGGAGAATGACCTATCGTCTGGAAGCAGATGAGATGGCTTATTATACGGATAATACTTTAGCGTCGATGAATGCAGACCAAAAAAAAGCTGCCAAGAAAGCTCTGGAAGATGACGGATACAAGCAGGGGGTTCACTTCGGAAAGAACATGACCAAAGCAGAGGCTGAGGATCTGATCAGAAAAGATCTGAATTCGCAGATAAAAGATATTTCCAACTCTTATACCTTGACAGAGGACAGTGTTGGAAACAATAAGAACATTTTCTTAGATCCGGCAATGGTCAAAGGGGTAAAAATCACCCTGAAAGAAGCAAACAGCTGGCAGAAAAACAGTAATGGAGACTGGCCGGACAAGTTGGTGGAACATCCAACGCAGTACAGCAAGGCGTATATGACAACGATCACCAATAAGTATAAAAAGGCAACGATCGTGGTGGCGAAGAAGTCTGGCGGCTCTGCTGACGGTTCGGCTCATGGAGATGCAACACTGGATGGTGCGGTATTCCAGTTGTATTCCGATAAGGCATGTACACAGAAAGCAAAGGTATTTGATGCTACAGGCAATGCAAAAACCGCAGATGTCTATCGAATTAGTGGAGGAAAATTAACAACCGATTATCTCAGAAGCGGTAATACCTATTACCTGAAAGAGATACAAGCCCCGACAGGTTTTTTACTTAGTGATGAAGTCAAAGAATTAAAGATTGATGCTTCCGCTAAAACAGATGAATTTACACCGATTCTGTTTCAGACTAATTTCGCAGATATACCGATCAAAGGAAAGATTGCTGTGAAAAAGAAGTCTTATGATCCGACGAAGAAAGAGTATTACCCGGAGAATAACACAACTTTTCAGGTGTATTTGAAGTCGAAGGGCAGTTATGATAATTGCGCCGATGATGAGAGAGCAACGATCAAAACAAATGCAGACGGCTATGCTGTAACCGGCGATCTGGTCTATGGAACTTATGTAGTGCATCAGGTGGATTCCGGTGATGTGGATGCCTATTATGTCGATGATTTTGAAGCAATGGTAGCAGAAAATGGCAAGGTATATGAGTTCGAAAAGGTCAATGAGTTATTCAAGGCGTATTTCAAGATCATCAAGAAAGACAAGAACACGGAGAAAACGGTACTGAAGCCGGGAACCAGTTATCAGATATATCAGGTAGCAGATGGAAAAGAAGAACTGGTAACACAGGAATACATGGAAGATGGCGAGAAAAAGACAGCAGACACCTTTATCTGTGATGAATCCGGTGAAGTAGTAACTGTAGATTCCCTTCGTTCCGGAACTTATCATATTTATGAAGTGGCTGCTGCAGATGGTATGCACATCAACCATCAGTATGTGGAGGTTGTGGTAAACAGCAAGGCAGATAATTATGAAAGTTACATTGATAAGGATGGATATCATCATGCAACGATCACGCTGGAGTATCTGAATGAGGAAACAAAAGGACGATTGAATCTCTTAAAAACCGGCGAGGTATTAAAAGGCTGGGATAAGGAGAAACAGGAGTTTATTTTTGAGGATGTAAAACTGGATGGTGTGGAATTTACCCTTTATGCGGATGGCGATATTGTGACACAGGACGGACAGAATACCAATAATGCCCGTGACACATGGTTCAAAGATGGCGATAAAGTAGCTGTCCTTACAACCGGAAAAGGTGTGGAATTTATATCGGAATGCGGTGGCATTACCGGTTATACAATGGATGAAGACGGAACCATTCATGTGTCGCTGCCATTAGGAAAATATAAGTTGAAAGAGACAAAGACACCATACGGATATGTATATCCGGATACCAAAGAGTGGTCTCTGGAATTTAAGTGGCAGGATGGAAAGGACGAATATGTCCTTAACAGTACCGATGCAACCGATGATAAGGGTCTGCTCCATATTAAAAACGACTTCGCCGGCACGAAGCTGGAACTGATTAAGCAGGATGCAAAGACGAAGGAATCCATTGAAGGAGTACAGTTTGGTTTGTATTCCAAGCATGATATTTATAACTATGCCGGAGAAAAGATCGTAGATGCGGGAACACAGCTTGCAACATTAATTACAGGTGCGGATGGAAGTGTTGTATCAGATAAGAAACTGCCGCTTATGAGTGAGCTTTATACAAAGACTGCTTCTGCAGAAACAGCCGGAAGTGAAGCAACGGCAACAAGCACTCCAGCGGCAACAGAATTGCCATTTGTACCATCACAGCCAGAAGTGACACCGGGGTTAGATCTGAGTGCGACAGCTTCTCCAATGCCAACAAACGATGCTGCTGGTATGATGTTAAATTCCGGAGATTATTATCTGCAGGAGCTGTCCGTGTCCGACAGCTACTATATGGATACAACGCCAATCAATATTCATCTGGAGTATCAGGATGCAGAGACAAAGACGATCACAGCAAAGGCAGTCAAGGAAAACACACAGACAACCAATGTGGTCAGCAAGGTTGATGTAACAGGCTCGAAAGAGGTTGATGGCTGTAAACTGGAGATTACAGATGCATCCGGCAAAAAGGTTATCAGTTGGACATCCGGGGACAAGGATTCAGTCAAAGTATATGTAACAGAGAAGGACGGTTACCAGAATTTTAAGTATTTGTTCGATGAGAAGGGAAATCTTCTTGTAGGAGGACTGTTCCACGATAAAGAGTATACATTGACAGAAACAAGACCTGCAGATGGATATGTTACCGCAGATGCGATCACCTATCATATAAAGTCTGTGATGGCATCCTCTGTGGCAGAAAATCCAACAGATACAGTAGCAAGCGGAAGTGCAGTTACGGTAAATCCGGTCAGCGGAAGTGCGGTATCCGGTGAGACTGGAATTTCCTATACATCTGTAGTTGCAGTGAAGCAGAAAGATGGAACATTTACTGATCATACCGATGACAAGATCATTATGGTGGATGAGCAGACGCATATCCAGCTTTTGAAACTGGACAAGGAGACAGGACAGGCTCTTGGCGGTGCAAAGTTTATTGTAACAGATTCCAAAGGAAATAAAGTGATGAAATTTGTTACAAAAGATGATGCTTACGACATCACCGGAAAACTGGTCGTAGGAGAGACGTACACCTTTACAGAGGTTTCCGCTCCATCTGGTTATCAGTTGGCAAATCCGGTACAGTTGACGATTAAAGATACCGGAAAAGTACAGACAGTGACTGTTAAAGATGCTCCGATTCCGGAAGTGCCAGATACCCCACAGACAGGTGGAAACATGCCGATTATTCCGATTGCTGCAGGATTGCTTATGGTAATTGGTGCAGCGGTGATGATTTGGAAGAGAAGAACAGTGGTAAAGAAATAAGATTTTTGTAGAAGTGTGGCAGTTGATTTGGTATAATTTTAATGTAGGGAACGAGAAAGAGTTCCCTACAAATATTTATTTAGTGTATTTATAAAAGATGTATTTTAAACGATGCAATTATAAAGGGGGATGTGTGCATGGCTTTTAAGACACGAAAAAAGGAGGAGTTTTCATACTCTTCACCACAAGAGATGTATCAAGACAACAAGCTAAAAAAAATAATGGGGCCATTAGATTATCAGGCAGCTATGCTAGATTTGTACATTAAAAATGCAGATAAAAAGACAGTAGCTTTAGAATTACCAACAGGAAGTGGTAAAACATTGGTTGGCTTACTAATAGGGGAATATAGGAGACGTAAAAATAAAGAAAAGGTATTGTTTTTATGTCCAACTAATCAATTGGTACATCAAGTGGTTGAGCAATCAAATTTAAAATATGGATTAAAAGCAATTGCTTTCTGTGGAAAACAGAAGGATTATTTGCCAAAAGATAAGAGTGGTTACCTTATGGCAGAAGCTATTGGGGTTACAACATATAGTTCGTTTTTTGCATTACATTCTTTTTTTGAGGATGTAGATGTTATAATAATGGATGATGTGCATTCTTGTGAGGACTATATTATGTCAAATTGGACTATTCAGATTGATGGTCAAAGTACGACTTTTATTGAAATAGCTGAATTGTTAAAACCATTTATTAGCGAAACAGATTATAAGTATTTATTGGAGGATGAATATATTCCAGAAGTTGCATCATGGTGTAATATGTTGCCTATGCCTTTAATATTAAATAAACTTGATGAGCTTCAATCAATTTTACAACAAGGCATAGAAGGTGGTTCTTCAAATTATTATGCATATTTGAGAATGTCTGAAAACTTGAAAGAGTGTAATATATATATTGCAAATAGAAAAATTCTTATACGTCCTTGGATAGCACCAACTATGTCTTTTAAACCGTTTGTAGATGCAAAACAAAGAATATTGATGTCTGCAACACTAGGAAGAAGTGGTGAATTAGAAAGAATCACAGGTATTGAAAAAATCTTTCGTTTGCCAATAGTAAATGATTGGGACAAAAAAGGATTGGGAAGAAAATTTTTTACTTTTCCGGATTTATCATTGGGAAAAGATGAACAGGGGAATATAGTTGCAGCACTTCAAAATTTGTGTAAAAAAAGTGTCTTTCTGGTTCCCGATTCTCAATCGGCAGATGCTATTAAACAATTTTATGAAGATAATTTAAAGGACACAAAAGTTTTTGATGCAAAGGATATAGAAGAATCTAAACAATCATTTGTAGATAGCCTTGCTGCAACAGTTATTTTAGCAAATCGTTTTGATGGTATAGATTTTTCTGATGATGAGAGTAGACTGCTGTTTATTTGGAATTTACCTAAAACGACTAATTTACAGGAAAAGTTTTTAATTACTAGAATGGGAGCTTCAAAGCTATATGCAGAAAGAATACGAACGAGGATAATTCAGGCAGTGGGTAGATGTTCAAGAAATCCTAGTGATTATTCTATTGTTTGTGTAATAGGGGATACAATTCAAAATGATTTAACTAAACAGGAAAAAATCAAGCAATTTGCACCAGAACTGAGAGCAGAAATTCAATTTGGTTTGGAAAATTCTATGGATTATTCAAATGTAAATGATGTGTTGGAACAAGCTGAAGATTTTTTGAATAGAACTGCAGAATGGCAAGAGGCAGAAGAGTATATTGTAGAATTAAGAAATGGATATTGGGACGAAGAAAACAATGTAGAAGAGCAGATAAATCAAAAATTACAGCAATCGGCACTTCTTGAACTGAAATTTCAATACTCGTTATGGAAAAAGGACTATAAATCAGCATATGAACATGCTTATAGTATTGTTGAAAATTTAAATGCACCTGCGTTAAATGGATATAAATGTTTTTGGAATTATATGACGGGGTGTATGGCGTATTACTTATTTAAAGATGGACAAGCAGAGTATAAGACATCAGGCATACAGTGTTTATCGGATGCAGTAAAAGAAAATATGGGGATAAGATGGTTGCCTGGCTTATCGGAAAAATTGTTTTTTGCTAAAAGTGAAGATGTTAAAGATACAGATTTTTTCGTTGATTGCATTGAAAAGATAGAAAGTGTTTTTACATCAATGCCAACAATGCAAAAAACAGAGAAAAAAATTGAAAGCATTTTAAGGGATTTAAATTCGCCCAATGGAAATGAATTTGAAAGAGGTCATAAAGGATTAGGAGAATTGTTGGGATTTATCTCAGAAAATCCTAATAGTACAGGTGCCCCTGATCCATATTGGATAATTAATGAAAATAATTTAGTTGTTTCAGAAGATAAAATTTATGAGGAAAAAGATCAGGTAAAAAAAGTCCCGATATCCGATGTTAGTGAGGCTGGAAGACATAAAGCATGGATTATTGAACATGAGAAAAGAATAACAAAACATGCTAATGTATATACGATTCTAATTACTAACTCGGATGGGATTGATGATGATGCCCGTATATATGCTGATGATATATATTATGTGAATAGGAAAGAGTATGTTGATTGGGCAGTTAAGGCACTTACAGTCGTTCGAAGCGTATGGAGCACGTTTTCAGGTGAAGGAGAGAGCGAATGGAGAGAGTCGGTTCACAAAGAATTTATAAAAGCAGGAATAACTCCTAAAGATTATTTGGATTTTGTATGTAGTAAAAAACTAAAAGATATATAGCACTTTATGCAAAATCAGGTGAGAGGGATAACATGATTGGGGAGAAGAGTTTTGTTAAAAGAGGAGGAATTTGATATTCATGGAGATGGATGGAGTGAATAGAAATGCCTACATTTATACAAAACTTAATTAAGGAATGGAGGAATAAACACATATGGCTTTTTCAAAAATAATTAAAGAGCAGATAAGAAACTATTGCAGTGGACATTTGGCGGATGACTCATGGTATGAAAATGAATTTTCATTTATTAATGAAACAGAATTAAAAAAACGTGTAATTGCGGAATTTAAAGCCATACGATTTGCCTACAAATTATATGAGGGGATAGAAGCAAAGGACACAAATTTAATGTTTGAGGTGCGTAATCAAATATTAGCGTATGCTTCAATTTATGAAGCTGTAATAGAATATGTTTTGTATACATATTATTTCGATACCATTGAGTTTGATAACTTAACACATCACACAATACCAATTAAAATATCCATTCCGAAGGATAAACAAAAAGAATTGCAAGAGGTATTATCGCATGACGGTAAAGAAATTATTCCATTTTATTATGGAAAAAAGGAAAAGGAAAAAACTAAGATTAGATTTGATGATAAATGCAGAACGGCAGAAAGTTTAGGACTCATTCATAAATTTGTTAACGATAAAGAAGAAGAGATAGATTTGCCGTCTGAATTGATCGAAATTTATTCTTATCGCAACGGAATCCATATTATTGCAGAACAGAGAAAACATATTAATTATGAGTTAGACTTGAGCAAACGAGCATATCGTAGAATGAGACCATTTATAGATCAACTAAAAGAAAAACTTAGACAAGATGGAAAAGTATAAGTTATAAAAAAGAGAGTGATTATGAAACAACTAAATAACATTTCAACCCCAAAGGGAAGAAAGGTATTTTCAAGAAGAATACTTTTCTTCTCTTTTTTTATTTTAGCAGTCATTGCTTTGGCTCTGGGGCTTTGGTTAAAAAGAATCGTGGACCAAGAGATTAAGCAGGACAATATAGAAAAAGAGATTACCACGGAGAAAGAAAAGGAAGGTGTACGGAACCTCCACAAAAAGTACAAAGATATGATCGGGTGGCTAGAAATCAAAGGCACCGGCTTTTCTTATCCGGTTATGCAGACTGGCATCAAAGGTCATCATGAAGGTGACTGGCAGTATTATCTTCACCGGGATGTACATGGTGATTACAGCTTTTACGGGACACCGTTTTTAGATGTCCGCTGTAAGACAGACAGTGACAATCTTATCATTTATGGTCACAACATCAACGGGAGACGGTGCTTTGGTTATCTGCAAAATTTCCGTGAGGAAACATTTTTTAAGGAACATCCCGTGTTTTCGTTTACCCCGGTAGAGGGAAAGGAGCAGGACTATCGCATCGTTTCGGTATTGGAAACGGACAAATATGCAGATTACTATTCCTTCACGGATTACGGAAACGAGAAGGACTATTACGGGGTGGTAGAGAAAATCCTAAGTCACAGCAAGTTTCAGAGCAAAGCGGCAAAGAAGATGAAAAAGGAAATGGATGAAAGGGATGCAGAGGCATTCTTTCGGAAATATAAGTTTGTAACGCTTTCCACTTGCCGGACGATGGATGGAAGGGATAAGCGGCTCATGGTAATCGGCTGCAGGAAACGATAACAGGAAGCAAGGAGGATAACAATGCATAAGGAATTAGAGGTTATGAAACCCCGCTGCAATGGATTATGGAAAAGGTGTGCAGGAACAGCAGCATTTGTCTATTTTTGGATACTGGCAAATGTGCCGGCGGTGGCATTTGCAAAAGATGAAAAAGGCAATGCGACAGATACCGGGGTGAAAGAAGTCACGGACGGCATCAATGTAATCAAGGACTTGGTTCTTGGATGTGTTGGTGGAGTTGGTGTGATTTTTCTTGCCTGGGGACTGTTAGACTTTGGTACCGGGTACTCGGCACATGATACAACACAGCAAAGTCAGGCGATCAAAAAGGTGATCGGTGGTCTGATCATGATTGCAGTTCCGGCGATTCTGAAACTATTGGGCGTTTCGTAATGAAAGCGGGGACAGCGGATCATAAATTTTCGCTGTGTCCGGAATCCTGAAAGGAGGTGATGATGGTGGGATTGTGGGATTCCGTAACAGGATTTTTTTCAGATTTAGGAGACTTCTTTAGTGGTAAAGACTTTTTTGAAGCTGCCGGGTATGCATGGAATGACATGATGAAACTGGCAGCCGATGTTTTGACGAAAAATCCATCTTCCGGCACCTATAAAGATGTCTGGAAAAATATATCAACGATCTATACCACCTTAAATGTAGTTGCAGTTTCATTGCTCTGCATTTTTTTCTTGTATGGATTTTGCAGGGATAGCTGTGATTTACATGCAGATCTGACATTTGAACGAACAATAAAAATGTTCATTCGGTTGATCATAACCTCAAACGTGATGAGCATGGCATTAAGTTATATGCCGAAGTTTTTTACATGGGGCAAGAACCTGACCTCTGCAATCTTGGGAGAAAACAAGCTGTCAATGATTTATGACTTTGATGGTGCAAAGGTGTATGAAAATATATCCAGTGCAGACTTTGGAACGATGACCGCTTTTTTGACGAGTATCCTGTTTTTCTTATTTACCGTCGTGTGCGGATTTATCGTGGTGCTGACGGTATTAAATCGTATTCTGAAGATTTACATGATCGCTCCGTTTGCAGGTGTGGCATTGTCTACCCTTGCAGCAGGCGGTCAGACGGCAAATGTTGGTTATTCTTATATACGCACCTTTTTCGGATATGTGTTTTCTGCTTTGCTTATTGCGGTTGTGATTACGATCAGTGCCAGTTTTATCAATACCGTTGCGATCGACACGGAAAATGCAATCATCCGGTTGTTGGAGTATTGCTTGAAGATGGGAGTTATTTCATCCTCGGTAAAGATGTCGGACAGCGTTATGCAGAAAGCATTTAATCTATAGAAATGAGGGAGAACAATGACAAAAACAATCAATCCGGATGTGGCTGCCTTTAAGGATGATTTCTTCAAGGGATTGTCTTTCAGGGAGTGCGTATTCGGAGCAAGTGCACTACTTACAGGAGTGGGAGGAATCCTGCTACTGCATTTTTACTTTGGTGTAGGAATCAATACAGCCATTACATTGTGTATGCCAGTGATCGGTATCATTGGACTATGTGGGTTTTACCATAAAAACGGAATGACATTGGTTCAGCTTGTGAGAAGGAGTATAAAACTCATGTTTCACAAGCCCTATGTCTATGAAACAAGAAATCAGTTAAAGGAATTGGAGGTACAGACAAATGGAAGCAGAAAAAAACGAAGAAAGAAACGATGAGAAGATGAGGATTGATATTGAAAGGAATACAGACAGTGAAAAAAGGCTGATGGGTTACATAACTGCCATTGCAGAAAGCCGGGATCAGTAACAGCAGTGTTTGGACATTATGTCCAAACAGAAGCAGGTGCAGGAGGAAAAAGTAATGACGAAATATATAAAAATCTCTGTTCTGGCACGAGAGACCGCAAAGAAAGTCTGTCGTGGCAGAGAGCAGTGGATTCGATACCTTGATGTTGCGTCAAGGTTATATAAGTATCCCTTTGAGGACCAGCTACTCATCTATGCACAGCGACCGGACGCAACTGCCTGTGCCTCGCTTGAAATGTGGAATGAGAGGATGTTTTGCTGGGTAAACCGGGGAGCAAAAGGAATTGCCCTTATTGATGGGGAAAGTGAAAGACCAAAACTTCGATATGTCTTTGATGTATCCGATGTTCATAAGGCAAGACGGATTGGTAAAGATCCATTTATATGGCATTTGAGGGAAGAGCATAAAGAAGTGGTTCTTGCTGAATTGGAGCATATTTATGGCAGTACCAATGATGCCCTTCCTTTTGAAAACCGCATTTATGAGATTGCTGAAAGAATAGCGGAAGATTTTTATGAGGAAGCGGTTGATGAGGTGATTGATGAAGCGGCAAACAGTTTTCTGGAAGATCTGGATGGGGATGCGGTTGCTGTCCGGTTCCGGGAAATGCTGGTGCAAAGTGTAAGCTATACCATTCTGAAACGATGTGGATGTGATATGATGGAGTTTGCCGATGATTTTACCTTTGATTACATCCACGAGTTTAATACGCTCAGAACCTTATCGGTGCTTGGCAGTACTACTTCGGAGTTATGTGAACCGGTGCTGATCCGGATTGGAAGAACGATTGCGAGATATGACAGGGCGTTATTGCAAAACAGGCGATATACAAAAAATCATATTTATACAGAAAGGGCGGTGGCAGGGCATGAATCTGACATACGAAAGGAACGGGGACTATCGGATTCCCAATCTGATACCTTCGGAGCAGGAAGGAACAATGCTGACGAAATACGGAGTGTTGCGGAAGAATTATCTGAAAAACCACAGGAGGGGGATTTACACGGGACTTCTTCTGAGCGGAGAACTGCTGACACACTGCCTGGAGATTCAGGAACAGGTGGAGGAGAGGTTCGAGGTGCTGACACAGCAGTTGTTGAAGAACCAGATCGTGACGGGGGAAATGAAACAGAACGATCCGCTGCAATGGACGAAAGAGATGAACCGGATCTATCAGCAGGCAGAGGAGATCGTTCTGAAGGAACTGGTTTATCAGTAGAAGAGTTAGAGCAGTATGAACTGCCTGCAGACAGCCCCTATCGACAGATGGATTTATTTTCTCTTATGTCGGAACAGGTGGGAAATATTGCGATGGCACAGGCAGAAATGCCATCGGACAGATTCCTTTTCGGCACGATAACTGCGGGGCAGATTGAGGAGATTCTTCGCACCGGCGGAGGAAAGGAAAACAGCCGGAAACGAATTTATCATAAGTATCAGACCGGAAAAACATCGGAAGAAATGGCGGATTTTCTTCAGAAAGAATACGGAGAAACTGGCAAAGGATTTCAACTTGGAGGGGAACAGATCTCGGTCTGGTTTAACAAAGATGGAATGTATGCGGCACATGGAACTTCTGCTTTTGAACACACGGAGGTACATCTTTCATGGAGTGCTGTGGAGTCCGTGATCCGTGGACAGATCGAAGCAGGTAGTTACATTGACAGCAACGAAGCATATCTGGCTGACCAGTTTGTAAGAAAAGAGTTAGCTGATATGCTTTTCTTTTATTACCGGGACTCTGTTGGAGCGTTTCCGGAGAAACTTGGATTTGATGGATATGATTATCCGGTACAGCATGAACGCATTACGGATATGTTGTCCAATGGGGAGGATATTCAAAGGATTGTAGAACAGATGGACCAGACACTGCAACAGGTGGATGCCGGAGAAATACAGTACCGTTTTCGTCTGATCAAAGATCCAAAAGAGCTGCGGGATGACCTTGCTGATCTTTTAAAAGAAAAGGTTTCTTATCCACTGCCGGAAGAAGTAAAAGTGGCTGTTGAAGATTTTATCACAGCGGATGAGATTGACCACACCCTTACGAGAGGTTCCGGCTTTGAGCATGGCAGCTTTCGTATTTATGACTTCTATCATCAGGAGCATACCTTAAAAGAAACCGCTGATTTTCTGAAAAACGAGTATGGAACCGGAGGTACCAGTCATGCACTGGCAGGTTCGGATCGCAGTTTTAAGGATTATGATGCGAAAGGAATTAAATTACGCAAAGGCAGTATTATGACACCGGATGCGGAAGTTCTTCTTTCATGGAATGTCGTGGCAAAACGGATTGAAAAGCTGATGAAAGAGGATCGTTATCTTTCAGCAGAAGACAAGGTAAAGTATGCCCGGTATAAACAGAAGCAGGAAGAAAAAGCACTGCAGCAGGCAAAGGAAGAACTGGGAACTGTGGCTGATGAAACAGAAATCGTTTCAGAAGAGATGGAGACTCTGTCAGAGAAAGATATTTCACCACTGGAAGAATCTGTTCCGGTCAGTGAGAGTGATATTTTGCAGGAAACAGAAAGCCAGTCTCCAATACAAAATCAGTTGGACATTTCGGCACAAAACTATGTAATTTCCGACATGGAATTAGGCGTCGGCACAGCAAAAGAAAAGTTTCAGCGAAATGTGGAAGCCATTCGTACATTGGAAACGATTGAATTGGAGAAAAGACTGGCAACGAATGAGGAGCAGGAGGTTTTATCAAAGTATGTTGGCTGGGGCGGTCTTGCGGATGCTTTTGATGAAACCAAGAGTGCCTGGGCGAAGGAGTATGCAGAACTGAAAACCCTGTTGTCAGAGGAAGAGTATATATCTGCAAGGGAAAGTACCTTAAACGCTCATTACACCAGTCCTGTGATTATCCAGGGGATTTACCGGACATTGCAAAGAATGGGATTTACAAAAGGAAATCTTTTAGAGCCCTCGATGGGAATCGGCAACTTTTTTGGTATGCTGCCGGAGACGATGCGGGAGAGCCATTTGTATGGAGTTGAGCTGGATAGTCTGACAGGAAGGATAGCCAGACTGATATATCCGAAAGCCAATATTACCGTGGATGGGTATGAGAAAACAGCATTTCCGAATGATTTCTTTGATGCTGCTGTTGGCAATGTTCCATTTGGTCAGTACAAGGTGGCAGATAAGAAATACGATAAATACAACTTTTTGATCCACGATTACTTCTTCGGAAAAACTTTAGATCAGGTGCGTCCGGGCGGTGTGATTGCATTTATCACCAGTAAGGGAACGATGGATAAGGAAAATCCAAAGGTGCGAAAGTACATTGCACAGAGGGCTGAACTATTGGGGGCGGTACGACTTCCGAATACCGCATTCAAAGCCAATGCCGGAACAGAAGTGACATCGGATATCCTTTTCTTACAGAAGCGTGACCGCATTGTAGACATAGAACCAGACTGGGTGCATCTTTCACAGGATGAGAATGGCATAGCCATGAACAGCTATTTTGTGGAACATCCGGAGATGGTTGTTGGTTCGATGGAAATGGTCAGCGGACCGTATGGAATGGAAAGTACCTGTGTGCCGGATGATTCACTTCCTTTCGAGGAGCAGTTACAAAAGAGTCTGTCCTTTATCGAAGGTTCTTATGAAGAAATTGAACTGGAAGAACTGAATGAGGAGTTGACGGCAGAGGTTATCCCGGCAGTGCCGGAAGTGAAGAACTTTAGCTATGCGCTGATCGATGATCGGCTGTACTATCGGGAAAACTCTTTGATGCGTCCGGTAGAAGCCTCCGAAGGAATGCTTGAGAGGATCAAGGGGATGGTTGCCATAAGGGACTGCACGCGGGAGTTGATCCGGTTACAGTTAGAAGATTATCCGGATGAGCAGATCCATTCCTGGCAGAAACAGTTAAATGACCTGTATGATTCTTTTGCAAAAGACTATGGGAGGATTTATTCCAAAACCAATAAGCGGACGTTTCATCAGGACAGCAGCTATTGTCTGCTCTGTTCACTGGAGAAACAGGACGAGGAAGGCAACTTTCTTGGAAAAGCGGATATGTTTACGAAGCGTACCATAAAGAAAGCAGAAGTGGTGACCAGTGTGGATACGGCAAGTGAAGCGTTAGCGGTTTCATTGGCAGAAAAAGCAGTGATTGATTTTGAATACATGTCGGAACTGAGTGGAAAAGACGAAGATACACTGACCGAGGAGCTGACCGGCATTATCTTCAAAAATCCACTTAGTGAGGAATGGGAAACGGCGGATGCTTATTTAAGCGGAAATGTGCGAAACAAACTGGAAGCAGCCGAAACCTTTGCAAAGAATGAACCCATGTATGCGGTCAATGTGGAAGCCTTGAAACGGGTACAGCCGAGAGAACTGGATGCCAGTGAGATTGAAGTCCGGATTGGAGCAACATGGATTGAACCGAGATTTATCGAGGACTTTATGCGGGAAGTGTTTGAGACACCGGAGCATTTATTAAATCGTGATGTAATAAAGATCCAGTATTCCGATGTGACCGGGCAGTGGAATGTGAAAGGAAAAAATGCAGACTTTGGAAACGCACTTGTAAATATGACATACGGAACCAGCCGGAGAAATGCGTATCAGATTTTAGAAGATTCCCTGAATCTGAAGGACAGCCGTGTGTATGACACAGTGATCGAGGATGGCAAAGAGAAGAGGGTTCTCAATAAAAAGGAGACAACGATTGCTGCACAGAAGCAGGATGCCATGAGGGAAGCCTTCCGGGACTGGGTATTTCGTGACATGGACAGGCGTAATGAACTTGTAAGTAAATACAATGTATTGTTTAATTCCACCAGACCACGAGAGTATGACGGTTCTCATTTGAAGTTTCCAGGAATGACACCGGATATTGAGTTAAAGGGTTATCAGAAAAATGCCGTGGCTCATGTTTTGTATGGAAATAATACACTGCTTGCACACTGTGTCGGTGCCGGAAAAACATTTGAAATGGTTGCGGCTGCAATGGAAAGCAAGCGTCTGGGGTTATGTCAGAAAAGTTTGTTTGTCGTACCAAACCATCTGACGGAGCAGTGGGCCAGTGATTTTTTACGATTGTATCCGGGAGCCAATATTTTAGCGGCTACCAAGAAAGATTTTCAGCCGGCAAATCGTAAAAAGTTCTGCTCACGGATTGCTACCGGCGATTATGATGCCGTGATCATCGGGCATAGTCAGTTTGAAAAGATACCATTATCTGCCGAACGGCAGACTGCTATTATTGAGCGGCAGATTGCTGAGATCACACAGTCGATTGAAGAAATCAAAGCGGAGCAGGGAGAACGCTATACCATTAAGCAGATGGAGAAAATGAGGAAAACCCTTCAGACACGGTTGGACAAACTCAATGATACTTCCAGAAAAGATGATGTTGTGACCTTTGAACAGTTAGGCGTGGACAGGCTCTTTGTGGATGAAAGCCATTATTACAAAAATCTTTTCTTACATACAAAAATGCGTAATGTAGCGGGTATTGCGCAGTCGGAAGCACAGAAATCTTCCGATATGTTTGCCAAGTGTCAGTATCTGGACGAGCTGACCGGCGGAAAGGGCATTACCTTTGCAACGGGAACCCCGATTTCCAACAGTATGACGGAATTATACACCAACATGCGTTACCTGCAGTATGATACGCTGCAGCGGATGGGACTGGGGCATTTTGATTCCTGGGCATCTTCCTTTGGAGAGACGCAGACGGCGATCGAACTTGCACCAGAGGGAACCGGATACCGTGCAAAGACGAGATTTGCCAAGTTTTACAATCTGCCGGAGTTAATCGCCCTGTTTAAGGAGTGTGCGGATATTCAAACACCGGATATGTTAAATCTACCCATTCCGAAAGCAGAGTATGAAAATGTGGTATTACAGCCGAGCGAACATCAAAAGGAGATGGTCGCATCGTTAGCGGAGCGGGCGGAGGCAGTCCGTGACCGGAGAGTGGAACCGCATGAAGATAACATGTTAAAGATTACAAATGATGGAAGGAAGCTGGCGCTGGATCAGAGACTGATCAATCCGCTACTGCCGGATGAAGAACATTCCAAAGTAAACGTCCTTGTGCAAAAGGCGTATGAAATATGGGACAGGACAAAGGTAGACAAATCTGCACAACTTATCTTTTGTGACCTTTCGACGCCGAAGATAGTCGGGAAAACAATCGCAGGTGATGGAAATGATATGTTAGAAGCAGAAGTGTTTGATGATGTCTATCATGACATTAAGCGGAAACTCGTGAACCGGGGTGTACCGGAAGAAGAGATTGCCTTTATTCATGAAGCGAATACGGAATTAAGAAAGACGGAGCTGTTTGGCAAGGTAAGAAGCGGACAGGTTCGTTTTTTGATTGGTTCCACGCAGAAGATGGGAGCCGGAACCAATGTGCAGGACCGTCTGGTTGCCTTGCATCATTTGGACGTTCCATGGCGTCCGTCAGACATTGAACAGCAGGAGGGACGTATTCTCAGACAGGGTAACAGAAATGATACCGTGTCTATTTTTCGTTATGTGACAGAAGGCACCTTTGACAGTTATTCGTGGCAGGTCATAGAAAACAAGCAGAAATTCATCAGCCAGATCATGACCAGTAAATCGCCGGTACGAAGCTGTGAGGATGTGGATGAAGCAGCACTTACTTATGCCGAGGTCAAAGCACTTGCCACAGGAAACCCTTATATCAAGGAAAAGATGGACTTAGATATTCAGGTATCCAGGCTGAAACTGATGAAAGCAAACCATACCAGTCAGATCTACCGGCTGGAGGATAACATTGCAAAGAATTATCCGAAGCAGATCGAAGTTCTGCAGGAGCGGATTCGGGGATTTCAGACAGATATGGAAACCGTGCGAAAGAATCTTCCGGCGGATAAGGACAACTTTTCCATGAAAGTGGGAAACCGTATTTTTACGGACAAAAAGGAAGCAGGAACAGCCATTCTTGCCATGTGCCAGGAGATGGATTCCCTGCAGCAGACGGTAGAGATCGGTGAGTATGCCGGCATGAAGATGAAAGTCACTTTTGATTCCTTTAACCGCAAGTTTGTGATGAGTCTGAAAGGAGAACTAAGCCACAATTTTGAACTTGGTTCGGATGCGTTTGGAAATATCACAAGACTTCACAATGTTTTAGATGGCATGGCTGGGGAACTTTCAGAAGCAGAGACAAAACTTAACAATGTCACACACCAGTTGGAAACGGCAAAGATGGAGGTGCAAAAGCCGTTTCCTGCAGAGGAAGAACTGAAGGAGAAGATGGAACGGTTAGCGGAACTGGATGCTTTGTTAAATATGGATGAAAAAGGCGAGACACCGGTACTTGAAAATGAACCGACGGTTACTCCTTTGGGCGAATGGCTGTTAGAACATCTTCTGCCGGAATTTATGGAAGAGTATGAAATGACAGAGGAACGGGCGAGAGAAGTGCTGTTAGACGCCCTGCCGGAAGAAGAAAGCGAAGTAGTCTGTTTTTCTTCGGAGCAGAATGCAGAGAACTTTGACAGTGAGGAAATGCAAAAGCAGATGTCAGAATATATGGATGGCGATTTTTATGCCATACCGGTATCGGATACGGAATATCTGATCGCACCAAAAGTAGAACAGGACAATGTGATTTATCTGCGTTCCATTTTAAGCCAGTTGGGAGATTCGGTGTTATCTTCGCCGGCAATGAAATCCCATGCTGCGTATGAGTATGATTCCGGAACAAATCGGATGAAACCGTTTGACCATATGAGAATACTGAGAGGACTTTGTGCGGTAGGTGAGGAAAGGCATATCTACCATACACAGTCACGAGAACCAACAGAAACAAGAACATTAAACTTGGCACAAGTACATTAAAGGAGCGTTTGGACATCATGTCCAGACAGAAAGAAAAGAGGTAAAACGAAATGAAGAGTTATAGCGAATTTATGGAGTATATCAAAGAAAATGTAACGGATTATCTGCCGGAACGGTTTGAAAGTGCAGAGATTACAATCCGTCAGGTGGTGAAAAACAACGATGTAGTGTTAGATGGTTTACTGATTTCAAGTCCGGATAGTCATATTTCACCCACTATTTATCTGAATCCTTTGTATGAGCAATACAAAGAAGAAAAAGACCTGGATGGAATCGTGTCGAATATTGCAGATACTTATATTGAAAATATCGAACCGGTTGTAAACAGGGGATTTCAGGAAAAATTAGAAGAGATAGGAAATTATGAGACAGTAAAAGACTATATTTTTCCAAAACTGGTCAATCTGGAGAAAAACAGCATCCGTTTACAGGATGCACCATATACACAGAGGGAAGATCTGGCGGTTACATACAATATAAAGGTGACTGGAGATTCGCATTCTATGGGTTCTATTATGATTACAAATTATTTAATGGAAAAATATGGAGTTACACCAGAAGAATTACATATGCTGGCAATGGAAAATATGGAGCGGTTATCGCCATCGGTATGTGAACCGCTTGAAAATGTTATGGTAGAAGTTTCGGCGAGCCAATTATCAGAACAGGAGGGAATTTCATTTGAAGAGGCTAAAGAGCATGTCAGAGAAATGCTTCCACCGGGAGGAACAGAGATTTATTGCCTAAGCAATGAGTCAAAACTCAATGGAGCTGTCAGCATCATCAGTGAAAATGTGCAGAAAATGGTGGCTGAACAGGTGGGAGGAGATTATTATGTTCTTCCATCTTCGGTGCACGAGTTAATGATTGTACCTAAAAGCTTAGGAATGAATTTGGGAGAACTTGAAGAGATGGTGAGTAGTGTAAATGCGGCGTGTGTAAGAGATGATGAAGTTTTATCAAATCATGTATATCAGTATGATGCAAAAGAACATAAATTCAGCAGATGTGTTCCGGAAAGAAACCTGAAAAAGAACCTGGAACTGGATTTAGAGTCGGCGGTTGATGTGCAGGAAGAAAAGAATACTTTGCAGTCAGAGCTGCCGGAACAAAGCCATGAACCGATGAAACATTCCGGAAGAATTCATTAGTCAGGAAAGGAATTGAGATATGAGAAAAAAAGAAAAGACAGGTATTGTGATCCACTCCTTGGAGGAACTGAAACAACTCATCGAACAAAAAGAGGAGGATACGATGTTGGTGATAACAGTGGAGGTGGTGTCGGATGCAGCATGAGTTAAAACAGGTGGAGGTGCGGTTAAAACTGACGGATAAAGCAGGGGTATTCAGTATGGAACGCATAGATACGCCGGAAAAAGCGGTTTCTGTTCTGGCACCGGTATTAGCAGAACTTGACCGAGAAGAAGTTTGTGTTGTCAATCTGGATGGCAAGGGGCGTCCCATCAATTTCAATGTGGTCAGTATCGGGAGTGTCAATGCTTCTCTGGTGACCGGAAGAGAATTATATAAAACAGCCATACTCAGTAATGCTGCAGGGATGATCATGCTTCACAATCATCCGTCATCGGATCTTCAGATGAGCGTGTCAGATCGCAATGTGACAGAGAAAATGATGTATGCCAGCCTACTGTTAGACATTGCATTTTATGACCACATCATTGTGGCAGGAGGAACCGGAAAGACTTTCAGTATCCGGAAAAATGTACCGGAGCTGTTTGAACCAAGCCATTATGCACATTTGATTTCCCATGTGGCAGATGGTGTGAAAGAAGAAACACTTTACCATGGAACATCACCGGTTACTTATGAAATCCTGCAGATCAAGGACGGAAGCGATGGAGAACAGTACCGTTTTTGGGGCATGAACTATGTGCAGGAGATAGGATTGCAGGTAAATGTCAGTGATTATGAATCAAAGTATCAGGGGGAATTAAAGCCCGGAGAAACACTGGATACTTTGTATGAACGATTTAATCTCCACCGCCCGGAGGATTTTACCGGCCATTCCCTGTCGGTAAGTGATGTGATCGTTTTGGAATCCGTGGGTGATAAGAAAGCATTCTATGTAGATTCCTTTGGTTTCTGTGAAGTCGAGGATTTCTTTGCAGAAAAACTGGAGAGAGCAGAAATCACATTTACCGTGGCTGAGTGTGGTGAGTTTCATTCCCTGGGAAGATACCGGGATGACATTTTAAATGCAGAAGA
Source organism: uncultured Eubacterium sp. (assembly GCA_910577295.1). Taxonomy (GTDB): domain Bacteria; phylum Bacillota; class Clostridia; order Lachnospirales; family Lachnospiraceae; genus Eubacterium_F. The sequence goes on along the minus strand of CAJTLS010000002.1, from coordinate 7,088 downwards.
AGCGATTGCAGTGTGGAAAGAGTATCAAAAAGGCTCTCTTAACGGTATCCCAAGTATCGGTATTCAGATACATAAGCCGGGACAGCCGGAAATGGAAGATACGCAGGTAGATTTGGTGTCCGGTAAAACGATGGATTTGGATATGCTGCGTTATTATCCGGAGATCAATGGAGAAGAAACTGCCATTCAAAAGATTCGTGAATTGGTTGAAAATCTGCAGGACGTAGAAATAGTTGGTAAAACACCGGAGAATATATCAGCGGAACGTATAATTGGTGGGTTTGATCCGAAGGGGGAGATATACGGTAATGAGGAACGAAGCTTATGGCAAGAGGACAGACTGAGGAGAGGAAGGTGAGAAAAGTGAAAGTTGTAAAATAATGTCGAAAACTATACTCTTTTCTCTAAATATAGATGGGTGTATAATAAATTTATAATAAGTATATTTTTGAAAGGAGGAAAAATGAAACTTACTAAGCATCAAAAACAGATAGTAGGCGCTATTATTAAAGGAACGGTCTATGATATTCCGTCCTATTTAAAAGAATTTCAAAAATGGCATCTTCGCAAATACGATTTATCGCGTCCTATTTCAAAGTTCACCGAAGAAGAGGGGGGGAAGCGATATAAGCTAATAATTGATGAGGATAAGGCATATATCAAAGGGACAGTCACTATGAATATGGGAATTACATCAATCAATTTAGATAATAAGTTGCTAAAAAATTCAGAGGACATTCCTGATGATGCATGGGAATATTGTAAAGCAGAACTTATCCATAATATTAAGCCTATTGAAGTTAAGTACAATGGTAAAACATTCAGTTTTGATTTTGTTGAAGCTGGTGTTCATGTTGCTGATAATTTCAATGATATTGTAGAATTTATGAGTTTATGGGCATATCTGCGTCAGGAATCGCTTATTTTGGAAGTTCCAAGAGATGTAGTGGCAGACGATCTCGGTGTTTTGTTTGAATTAAGAAAAGTAGCTTCTGAACCAGAAACACTGGTTACAGTGCATGCAAATGAGATTCCGGATTCTTTAGTTGAGCCTGTTACACAGATAGGTAATGCTAGTGGGGAATTTTATTCATCTCCGCCAACCTTTTTACTTACATCGTATATGGACGAAGAATGGGAACTAAATAGTGAACATCAGAAAAATTGTGAGGAATACATCGGGAGAAAAATTCTTTCGACTGAAAAGTTACGAGTGTTTGCTCAGCAGTTATACACGACTGCTGGGGAATGGCAGTTTCGAATTCCTCTAATTATTTCCATTATTGCACTAATTATATCGATTTTGCCAATTGCTCAATCGATGTTTCCATCAAAGGAGAAAGAAAATCTTACTAGGATTAGCCAGCAAGTTGAAGAAATAGAAACGTTGGTTGAAAGCAATCAAACTGTTATTGATAACTTAGATGTCATAAAAAATACGCTTCATGATGCGGCGGTATCTTTGGATGAGATAAGTTTGAAACAGCAATCACAAGAAATCGCCGACCTTACAATGCAAATAAAGCAGCTAAATGAATGGTTGAATGAACATTATGATATTAATCAATCAAAAAAATAAATTTTTATTTAATACATGAAAGAAAAAATGAATTATATAGGAAAACTTTTTGAGGTGAAATGGAAGCAGGGAAATTTAGAGAGAAGGAATGGAGGAGTTAAGGTGCAGTATACAATGTTAGAAAATGGAATGGATTTTATTATATCAGGAATTTCATATCTTCAAAGAGCGGAGCTGAAAAATGAGGAAGAAAATATACAAGGTAGAGAATTAAAATACGCATTGTTGCATTTGTCGTCAGGAATTGAATTGGTTTTTAAGAGTCGATTATACATCGAACATTGGACATACATTTTCGAAGATATGAATAAAGCATCAAAAAAGAGCTATGAAGATGGCTCATTAAAAACAGTAGATAGTAATACTGCAATAGACAGATTAGAAAGGCTATGTGGTTATTCGTTTGATGAAAAGCAGAAAGATCATTTAAAAAAATTACGAGAGGCAAGAAATAGATTTGAACATGGATATATTAATAATAATCCGAGGGCTATTGAGAGTATAATAAATAAGGCGGTTGAGGTAATTGCGGATTTTCTTGGCAAAAATTACCAAGAATTTACAATGCCATCCAATATGAACTTAAGTAATGGGTTAACAAATAAAGAAAAAATATTTTTTCAAGAACTAACGGAAAAAATAGGAAGTTTAAAAAATCATTATGATGATGCCGTAAAACTAGCAAATTCGAGGGCATTGGACATAACTTTAAAGGAAAATTTAATGGAATGCCCAGAATGTGGGGAGAAACTTTTGAGGCACGCAGATGTGGAGTACACAAAATGTGAGTGTTATTTTTGTGGATATTCTGATGATCCCCAAAATGTTGCTAAGGAATATATTGAAAATGTTTTAAATATATCAGAATATGAAACTGTTCATGATGGAGAAAAGTTTCCGTTGTATATTTGCCCAGATTGTTATCATGAAAGTATGGTTAGAACAAAAAAATTTTATTTTTGTTTTAGTTGTGGAATGAAATATAAATTAACAGAATTGCGAAATTGTATTTTATGTGATGAATTATTTTTTTCACTTAATGATGAAATTTATTGTGATAATTGTAAAGAAAGCTTAAATGAAAAAAATAAGTGAGAAGTTTGCTGAAGACATTTATTAGGGTTGAGAGAACAGAGATGAATTGTTGGAGCAATATTTTGTACATGTTATAAGAAAAAGAATTACTTCGGTAGTTCTTTTTTATTACTCAAACTTAGAACAGGAGGTTAAAACAAATGTTAAAATTATTCAGAAAGGACTCGCTGACTCCACAGACGGAACACATTTACAAAGTTCCGTTGTGTATCCAGGATACGATACCAATCTATCGAATTTCGGAAAATGGTATCTTTGAGTTGGAGAGTCCGACAAACAAAGACGGAGGGAAAAAGAAAATTCATCAGTTTGACAGGATGTATCTGTTTGATGATATTAACTTTTCCACACAGGATGAGGAAGAAAAAGAAGAAACCGGCAAGCGGTTTGAAACGCTGCTTCGGTCAATGAATGTCAGTTACAAAGTGATTGTATCCAATCATTATGCTGACAATGGAAGGCTGCGGGAAGAAATTTTGCAGAAGGCAGTCAGCAAAGAAATGGAGCCGTTGGCGAAAGAATACCACAAACTGATTGAAAAGCGATTGCAGGAAGGTCGGGGAGGTCTTTTGCAATCCAAGTATTTTATTGTCAGCTGCAGAAAGCCGGACTATGAAAGTGCCAGAAATTATTTCAATACGATAGAATTTTCCATACAGCAGTTATTTCACCGATTGGGGAGCTGTCTGATACCATTAGATGCCACGGAACGCTTGCGAGCATTACACAGTTATTATCGCATGGGTGACGAGGCATCTTTTTCTTTTAACTGGAATGAATATCTGCATCTGAAACGGGACTGGAGAAATGACATTATCAATACTTCTTTACGGGAGCATCCGGAATATCTGGAGATGGAGGGTGGAAGCTGCGCCTGTGTGATGTTTATCAGAAAATACCCGAACGGTTTGACGGATCAATTCTTAAATGAATTGACAAACATGGACTTTCCGATCATTTATTCAATGGATGTGGAGCCGCTCGACAATGATGTGGCATATCAGATGGTGATGAAAAAGTACATGTCCAATGAGCGAAGCATTAACCGTGAGCAGGAGTTGAAAAACGAAAATGGAGATTATTCTACCAACATCAATTACGAGAGGAGAAAGCAGCAAAGAGATACAGAGGAGATGCTTGATCGTATTTCTTCATTTGATGAGCGGCTTCTTTATGTGGGGATCACCATTGTGGTAAAAGCTGCTTCAATGGAAGAACTGGAGGAACGGACAGAAAAGGTGCGTATCATTGGAAAAACACACAACATGGATATTGTTCCACATTCCTATCGACAGCTTGATGCCTTAAATACATCATTGCCGACGGGAGCAAGATTTGTTGATACGATGCGGACGATCACCTCTGAAGAACTTTCCATTTTCATTCCGTTTAATGTGCAGGAAATCCATGATGATTTGGGATACTGCTACGGATTTAACAAGGTATCCAAAAATCTGATCATCGGAAACCGTAAATTATTAAAGAATGGAAACGGGATGGTGTTTGGTGTTCCGGGTTCCGGAAAGTCCTATAATGAGAAATCAGAGATGGGGCAGGTGTTATGCTTCTCAAAGGATGACATTATCGTGGTAGATCCAATGGGAGAATACAAAGACATTGCTGCGGCGTGGGGCGGTCAGTATATCAATCTGACACAGTCTGCGGAAAATGTCTTTTATGTCAATCCGTTTCATGTACCGGATGTTGTGCCGGACATTGACCGCTTTGTGGCAGAAAAAGCAGAGTTTGCTTATACGATCTGTGAGCAGGCATTGAAACCGGTGCCGCTTACCAGCAGACATATCGCTGTGATTGATAAGGCAGTCAGTCATATGTATGAGGAATATTTTAAGAAACGAAAAGATAAAAGACGGACACGAAACCGTCCGGAATCTCCGACAATTCCGGTGATGAGAGATTATATTCTTGAGCATTACGATGGAAATGAGGCAGCACAGGAGATCGTAGACCAGTTGGAAGTATTTGCAGATGGTACGCTTGACATTTTTGCCAGAGAGCAGTCCATATCCGATGAGAACCGTTTTACCGTGTATGGATTTTCGGAACTGGGAAAACGAATGCGGGCAATGGCAATGCTTGTGATGATTGAAAGTATCACGGCTAAGATCAAATATAATCAGTCGGATGGAGTTGCTACATGGGTTTATGTGGATGAGATGCACGAACTTTGGGGAGAAGAATACAGTTTACATGCACTGGAGAAGATGTGGCGTGAGGTCCGAAAGCGTGGCGGTATCTGTACCGGGATGAGCCAGAACTTAATCGATGCACAGAGAAACCGTTCTACGAAAACAATGGTTTCCAATTCCGAATTTATGCTTTTGCTGGATCAGGGAACAATGGACAAGGAAGCGGTAGAAGATTTGTTTGATATTTCTTCCGAGCAGCTTGCCTGTGTGAATGGAGCGGAGCCGGGAATGGGACTTATACGGTTTGGTGATAAGATTGTTCCATTTGATAATACGATGGAAAAAGACAGTAGTCTTTATCAGTTATTTAATACCAATTTTCATGAAATGGTTAATGACAGAAATGCGAAGCAAACATCGAAAAAATAAGAGACAATAAGGGCAGATGAATTGACGAAAATCGTTGAATTATGGCGGGAAAAATGATATATTAGTTGCATGGCGTAAGCCATAGGAAAGTACCCATGACAGGGTGGTAGCCTCCCAACACCGAATGACCGGCTTGCCGGAATACATAGGAAGGGAGGTGGCGCAGATGACAGCTTTTGAAATACTTTCGATTTTCATCGGCATATTAACATTGTTATGTGCCTTTGGTAGTCTTGTTATAGCGTTGCTTGCCTTTCTCAATAAGAGAAACAAGCGAAAATAAAAATGCCTATCCTGTCTGCCAACAGGATAGGCGGTGTCCGTAAGGACATCTAAATTTCCCTGGGAGCATCCACTTTGGAGTGGGTACTTTCCTTTTCTAATATCAATATATCATATTTCCCCAAAACATTCAACAGAAAATCAAAAGAATACATACAGCCCACTGAATATAATTGGAGGTGGCAGCAAATGGATCATCTAGACAAAGAGGTCATTGAATCATTAAGTGAGCCGGCGAAGCGTATGTTCAAAAGTCTGGATTATCGTTCCAAACAGCGAATGTTAAAGAAAGCCAGAGAAATGGCTAAGGCAGAAAAAATGAAACGGCGGAAAAAGAGACGGTTCAAGAAAAAAGGCATTGAAAAACTAAATAAAGGCAAAAAGCAGAAGAAGGGCAGTTCATCCAAAAGTGAGCGTGTCCTTTTTTCTATTCATGAAACAAGGGAACTTATGGTGCAGTCCATGCATCTGATGCTGCTTGGAAGCAGTGTGGCAGATGCTTCTTATGAAGAAAGAAATACGGAGTATACAGAAGACGCACCTATCAGGCTTTCTAAAGAAACTGCCAGAAAAGGTGCACATACAGTAGTGGGCGGCATGAAAACGCTTGTGCATAAAAAGCTGCAAAGCAGGGAAAAAAGAAAGGCTGCAAGAAAGTCAACGGAGAAATCGGCACAGGCTGTTCGATCGGGAGCAAAAGCAGGAGCACAGGTAGGAAAATCTTTGGTAAAGACAATACAAAGTGTTGTTCAGGCAGTAGCGGCAAATCCCGCTGTATGGATAGCCCTTCTTTTGATTATTCTTGTGGCAGCTATCGTGGGAGCAATCGGAGCAGTGGTTGGCTCCGGCGGTGCTGCTAATGAATCACAGGACGGAACCTATCAGGCACAGGTATCTGAAAAGACAGAAAGTTTCCGTGAACTTGTCTCGGAATACTGTGAAAAATATGGAATTGATGATTATGTGGATCTGTGTCTTGCCGTGATCGAACAGGAAAGCGGCGGAACGGAACCGGATGTCATGCAGACGGCACAATCCTATTACAATGTGAATCCACCGATTGACAGTGTAGAAGAAAGCATTGACTGCGGAACGCATGAATTATCGGACTGCCTGACAAAAGCGAAGTGAGCCGTCCCCTGTAACATAGACACCTAAAACGAAAGGGTTCTATCTGGTTCTTAGTTTTTCTTGATTTTCCTATTT
>CAJTLS010000002.1:0-298 GCA_910577295.1 uncultured Eubacterium sp. | reverse complement strand
ATTCAAAAACAGCTATGCTGCTTTCGAATCTGTCTGATGCTGCCTATAGTATTCCTCCGGTGTCAGATAGCCGTTTGCTTCATGGATCCGCTTTCGGTTATAAAATATCCATATATATTCAAATACGGCTGATTTTGCTTCTTCTCTGGTTCGGAAATGCTGCCCATTCAGCCATTCCTGCTTCAACTTGCCCCAGAAACTCTCCATTGGGGCATTGTCCCAACAGTTCCCTTTGCGGCTCATGCTGCTGATAAATCCATGCTCTTTTGCAAGTACCTGATAATCCAAGGAACAGTAC
>CAJTLS010000001.1:49824-171754 GCA_910577295.1 uncultured Eubacterium sp. | reverse complement strand
TTTCATCTTACGAATCACTTTGACATCGACATTTTTGATGGGAACGATTCCAAACAGACGAACCGGCACCTGATAGCTTCCGGTCTGTTTCGACTTCATGGAAAAACCGCTGGATTGGTTTTTTACACTGAGCGCTGTCACTGTATCTTCTGTATTATATATAGCCGGCAGCTCAATTTCCTCTTCCTCACCGACATAAGTAACCAGCCGGTCAGGAATATCCGTCTGAATCGAATGCGCCAGCATATAACCGATTATTATAATATCTAACAGTAAAAAGGCAGTTAAACAGAGCCTTAACTTTTTTGCCATTGACAATTTCATCATCCTTTCGCAAATAAAAAAATAGAAGCCTCAGACAAATGTCTTGTGACTCCTATTTACTGTAACCAATTTTCACTATTTCATGTAAGACTTACAGTTATCTGCCAGAACTTTCATTTCTTTTGCGTTTTGACGCACCGCCTCGGTAATTTCCATGCCTCCTAAAATGCGGGCTAATTCCTCTTCCATTTCCTCTCTCTTAAGCGGCCGGATTTGCGTAAGCGACTGATTCTCACTGACGGCTTTTTCAATTACAAAATGAGTATCTGCCATCGCCGCAATCTGCGCCAGATGAGTAATACAAATCACCTGATGTTTCGAGCCGAGAAGACTCATCTTCTCTGATACTTTCTGCGCCGTCCTGCCGCTAATCCCGGCATCAATCTCATCGAAAATCAATGTCTCTATATGATCGGTGTCGGCAAATACCGACTTTATCGCCAACATAATACGGGATAACTCGCCTCCGGAAACAATTTTGCCAAGACTTCGGCACGGCTCGCCCGGATTCGTGGCAATCCGAAACTCAATATCATCCCAACCGTCCGCCGTCATGTTCTCTTTCTGCTCCAGACTGATTTCAAAATCGACATGCGCAAAATTGAGTTCTTCCAATGCCTGCGCAATCTTTTTTTGCAATTGGGCGGATGATTTACGCCGAAGCTCCGTAAGTTTCGCACACTCCCCTTCTAGTTCCGTGCGCCATGCGCCGAGCTGTTCCCTCCTCGTCTGGCAATAATTTTCATAATCATCCAGTTGAAGCAGTTTTTCATCTACTTTCCGTAAATGCTCCATGATCTCGTCATAAGAACGACCATATTTATTTTGCAAATTATGGATACAATCCAACCGCCGCTCCATATCCCGTAACTCATTTTCATCAAACGTGACATCCGACATATGCTCAGAAATCTCGCGATTAAAATCTCCAAGCAGGCTTTCAATCTCCAACAGCTCTTCCAACAAGCCGCTGACCGTGGCGTCTGCGTCCGCTATTCCCTGTAAATGCTGCAGGCCGCGGCTGACTGCGCCGCCCGCCGTCTCACTGCACAACTGATGGACGGTATTGAGCGTCTCTAAAATTACTCCGGCGCGGGAAGCCAGACGATAAGTGTCATCAATCTGCTCGATTTCCCCCTGCTGCAGGGAAGCCGATTCGATTTCCTGCTTTTCATATTCCAGAAACCCTTTCTGTCTGGCACGCTCTTCCGCCGACATCGTATCCTGCGAGAGTTCCTGCTCGAGTTTCTTATAATCTTTATATCTTTTTCCTATCCTCTCACGCAAAGCCGCACACGGCTTGCCGGCATACTCATCGACAATTTCCAGATGCCTCTCTTTGCGGAGAAGCGACTGATGTTCGTGTTGTCCGTGAATATCAATGCACAGGGCAGCCACCCGACGAATCAGGCTGACGGATACGGTCGTGCCGTTAATTTTATTGATACTGCGGTTTTCCATAATCTTGCGGGAAATCACTATCTGTCCGTCTTCCAATTCGACATCCAGTTCACGTAACTGTTGAATGGTTTCCTTATCCTCTATATGAAAAACAATCTCTACCATCGCATATTCGCCGTTTTTCCCAATCATCTCCGGCGATACCCTCGCCCCCAGAGCAATCCCGATGGAGCCGATAACAATTGATTTACCAGCGCCGGTTTCTCCAGTCAGTATATTTAAGTGCTTCCCAAAATCCACATCAATCTGGTCAATGATTGCAAAATTTTTTACGTGTAAATTAACTAACAACAAAATCCTCCCATTATTTTATTTTCTTTACCGTTACGCGGCATCCGAGTTTCACGCCGTTGACTACCGCATAGATTGTTGTCGTTCCTCTCTTGCGTCCGGTTACCAGACCATCTGCCGAGACAGTTGCTATATTCAAATCTTTCGAATACCATGTAACTCCTGTCTTAATCTCATTTACAACTAACTGCTCCGTATCATACTGCCGGAGCGTAACTGCTTTCCGGTTCAAATCAACAACTAAAACATCACAGTAACCATACAGACCGGTTGGCGTCTTTCCGTATATTGTTGCCTGTCCTGCACGTTTCGTCTTAATCTTCCCATATTTATTTACCGTAGCCACTCTTTTATTATCCGAATGATATTTAATAGGAGTCGTCGAATTTGCCGGATTCAATGTAATACCGGACTGCGCCGTCTTCCCTTTGGCGACTGTAATCTCACTGTTCGCCACGCTGATTCCCGTAGCCTCTACCGGTTCGCTGACGCGGATAATACAGGTAGCCGATTTGCCGGAACCGTCTTTTGCCTTTGCCTTAATCTTTACAATTCCCTCACCGACACCTAACACGCGGCCATTCGAACTTACCGTGGCAACGGCTTTGTTATTGGTCGACCATTTCACCGATTTAATCGTAGCTTTCTTTGGCAACACTTTTGCTTTTAATTTCAATGTTTTGCCGACAAGCAGCCGTCCCACATAACGGTTCAATTTAATTTTTGTCGCCTTGCGGACAACGCGGACTTTACAACGGGCATACGCGCCGCTACCATCTCTCGCCGTCGCCTTAATATAAGCAGTTCCAATCTTCTTGCCTTTTACTTTACCACTGGAAGAAACGGATGCCACCTTTTTATTGCTCGTACTCCACTTCACTTTCTTGTTTGACGTTCCTGTCACAGATGCCACAAGATAGAAAGACTTACCTACTTTCAAAAACTTCGAAGACGGCGTAAGCGTCACTTTCGTATCGTTTTTCCCTGGCCGGGCAACGACGTCAATTAAGTAGGAAATCGAAAAACCGCCGTCGATGCTCGTTCCGGTTACCATTGTCGTTCCGACTTTGACACCGGTTACTTTGACATTGGATGAGCCAGATGCCTCAATTTTGGCGATTCCGCTGTCTGCGACTGCCCATTTCATTTCTTTATTGTATGCCGTCGCAGGATTAAAAATCGGAACGAGTGTAATCACGTTTCCTACCTGAACGCTCTTTCTCGCCGCATCCTGCGTAATGCCTTTAATTCCCTCTACAACCGTAACCTGCACAACGTCAATCGTTCCTGCTACTTCCCCATTATAAGCCCGCGCTTCAATAAAGGTCGTACCGGATTTCACTCCCGTCACTTTACCGTTCGCATCCACGGTAGCCACACCCGTATTGTAGCTTCGCCAGCTCACCGTGTCCGTGGAATTGGCAGGCGTCAGGTTCGCCTGAAGCTGCTCTGTAGTTCCTGTCCGCACCGTCAGCGTCTTCGGTGTAATCGCCAATCCTGTCGACGGCTGCTTCACCGTAATCTTAATCGTTTCCGTTCCGGTCTGTGGAGAAGTGATGTTGATGTAAACGACGCCTGGCGACTTCGCCTGAAAACTGGCAATTCTCCTCTCCTCGTCGTACGGCAGTATTGTGACGCAGTCCTTTGTCTCTCCGGTCGGCGTCCACGTCAAATCCGCAGTTGTATTCAGCGGTTCAAAATCAAGTGTCACGGAATGCGTCTCTCCGACATTCATCGTAAATTCATTCTCACTAAAAGTAATCTTCTCCGCCGAACCAATTACCGTCAACAGGCACGACGCCATTATACCATTCGGATTATTTACCGGCCTTACCGTAATCAGCGTCACACCAGCATTTACAAAAGATATGTAGCCATCGCTGTCTACTGTAGCAACAGATGTGTCAGAACTGGTCCACATCAAGTCCGTATCCGTCGCATTTGCCGGTGAATATGTAACATCATTTCTTCCCATGTTATAACCGTCTTTATAACGAGCTACTGACATTTCCGAATGCTTCAGTGCAATCGACTGAATGGAAGAACGAACAGTAATACGAATCGTCTTCCGGTCTTCCTTATTGACCGTGTTCTCCACAACTAAATCCGCAGTTCCGGTCTCTGTAGCTGTAATAACCGCACTCTTACAATCCGATGACGTGGCAACCGAAAAGATTTTAGCATTTGCCGTTGAACACGTCCATTTTAACGGAGCATTCGTAATCGCCTGACGGATAATAGCTTTAATCGTCGTACTCTCGCCGACAAACATACTCATCTCCGTCACATTAGGGTCTAAGCTGAAACCACTTAATGCCGGCTCTACAACAACGAGACAGGAAGCGGTTATCGTCTTACCTGCCGAATTTGTAAGAGAAGCCGTCACGACAACGTCGCCTTTTGTATTTTTCACGGCTGTAATCAAACCATTGGCATCCACTTCGACATAAGAAGGGTCGGAACTGGTCCATTTGACAGGCTCGTCATATGTTCCATTATAAGTAGCCGTCAACTGATACTCTGCCTTTTCCGAAAGCGTGATACTCGTAGCGCTTAAGCGCAGTTGGTCTTTCAGATTTACGACAACTTTAAATGTCATCGGCATGGCGTTGAGAGCATCTACATCTTCCGGGTCAATCCCTAGAAGCTGCGCCACCTCTTTTTTATAGGCAGGTTTTACATTGACCATATCTATCAATGTTCCCTCGGATACATTATTTTTAATCGTCAGTACGCTCGTTGAATTGTCATATGTAGCATAATTGTGAATCGAGCCGCCGTCTTTCGTCCAGTTGGTCGATACAAAATAACGGAGAAAATCTTCACGCGTCATGCCAAACGCCTGCGACAAATCTAACGAGTCGCCGGAGCCTAACGTCTCTTCCTTGTCCCCGATTGCTGCTGTTAATGTAAACGTCATAACCGTCGGGTCATACGCTGTCGTATGTTCTTTCTCACTCACATATGTACCGTTTGTATAAAATTCAATAACATATTTACCGGCGATACCCTCTATCTTTAACTCGTTACTGTACATACCAGAAGGAGTGACGCTAATCAAATCCGACTCGAGTCCGAGAGAATTCGCAATCACTTTCGGATTTCCCTGTCCGTCATCCTGCTTTACGACCCATGTAATCTTGTTACGAATCGCCTGACTGTTATTTGTAAAGACTGTATCCGTATAAATATATGAGCCAGAACTGAGTTTTTGATTGACAAGCGAATTTGTATAACCGCCCTCTGCGGTCAGCGATACTTTCGGTTTAATGTACACATTTAACAGCGCCGTATACGTGACACTGGAATCTCCTATCGGCGTATAAGTCGCCGTTACCTGCGTCCGACCCGCGCCAACCGGCGTCAGTTTACCTGTGTTCCGCCCAATTGTTACGATTTCTTCATTCGAACTAATCCACTGAGCATCGGAAGCCTTACCAAAGTTTAAGTCGAGCTGCACTGGCGCATCGTCCGCATACAGCACAAGGGAACGCTCCGTGTCATCTTCATTTACATAGCGGAAAATATCGGCATTCAGCGAAGTATCCACGGCAAACATGACGTTAATATTACAAGTCGTACTTCCTAATACCGCATCGCCGTCCATACTGTCTTTTACCGTTACGGTTACCGTAACATTACCAGGTGACAATGCGCGTACACTGGCGATGATTTTATTTGTCTGACTTTGCTCAATGGAGGCGATGACGTCACGGACAGCCGAGTCTTCAATCGTCCACTCAACTTTATAGCGGTCATCGTCGTACGGGGTTCCCGTCGTACGCATCATAAGCTGCATACTGCTCGTCGTCATCTGTATCGGCTGCGCCGGATCCAAATCCTGTCCGTTATAGGTAATAAATATTTCGTCCGCCGCATGGCCGTGGTCGCCCTGCAGGAAAAAAGCGCCTGCCATCACAACTAACAGAACTAAAAACAAATACTTGAATTTTTTAACCTTTTTCACTCCATTTTTCATATATATAACCATACCTTTCTTCACATCTTTGTATACCGCATTCTCCGACGTATATATCGGATTTTCCTATGGAAATATTAAGATATTGATATGTCATTTCCGTGTCCAATAAGTATATACCATTTTCGCTTGCAATGCAATACCCAGTGAGTTATACACTACGTGAGTATCATGCGGTATCGTTGTCCTTGTATCACTCCCCGAAAAATTATTGTTTCTTTCGTTTACAGTTCGCCGCCCGAGCATTGTCTGAGATGTCTGCTGTCGTTTTTTCCTGACTTTTGACAGCCCGTTTGCACTAGACCGCTACGCAACGGTTCTAATGCACCACCAGAACGATTATGTTTTACTGCGGGCAGATGCGAAGCATCTGTTCGTGGAAGCAGGATGTCACAAATAAATACATTTATTTTTAGCATCCTGCTTCCACGAAGCGGCACCTTTTGGTGCCCCCCGCAGTAATGAATAACTAAGGTGGTGTATAAGAACCGGCGAGCGGTCAATGCTGCAAAAGTCAGGAAAAACGACAATGCAGACAGCGAGTTGTGCGAGGGGCGGCGAGAGATTTCTGTAAACGAAAGAAACAATAATTTTTCGCTGGGAGTGGATACCGGATAAGATACCACATGATACTCACTGCCCTGAAAATAACAAATGATTAAGCAATTGCCCTATGAAAAGCGGATTTTTTCTTGCCTCTGCAGTCAAGACCTGTTATAATATAGATTTGTTATTTTAGATGTCATCTTTTTGACAAAAGGGAAAGAAGGATTTTTATGAAAACAAGACAAGAAAATATTCGTAATATAGCTATTATTGCCCATGTTGACCACGGAAAGACGACACTGGTCGACGAATTGCTGAAACAGAGCGGCGTCTTCCGTTCAAATCAGGAAGTAGCGGAGCGCGTCATGGATTCCAACGATTTGGAACGGGAACGCGGTATCACCATTTTATCTAAAAATACTGCCATCTCTTATAACGGAATCAAAATAAATATTATTGATACGCCAGGCCATGCCGACTTCGGCGGCGAAGTAGAGCGCGTCCTGAAAATGGTAGACGGGGTAATTCTCGTAGTTGACGCTTTTGAGGGCGCTATGCCACAGACGAAATTCGTCTTAAAAAAAGCGCTGGAACTTTCTCTTCCGGTTGTTGTATGCGTAAATAAAATCGACCGTCCAGAAGCCAGACCGGATGAAGTCGTCGATGAAATTTTAGAACTCTTTATTGATTTGGACGCCGACGAAGAGCAGCTTGACTGCCCTTTTGTCTTTGCCTCTGCCAAAGAGGGCGTGGCGTCAACCGATGCCGCTGTCACAGGAACAGACATGAAACCGCTTTTTGACGCCATTATCGATTACATTCCGGCGCCGCAGGGCGATTCCGACGCCGCTACTCAAGTTCTCATCAGCACCATTGACTATAATGAATATGTGGGACGAATCGGAATCGGAAAGGTAGATAACGGCAGCATAAAAGTAAATCAGGAAGCGGTTATCGTCAATCACCATAATCCAGACAAGTGTGAGCGGGTAAAAATATCAAAATTATATGAATTTGAGGGCCTCAACCGCGTGGAGGTAGACGAAGCCGGCGTCGGCTCCATCGTTGCCATTTCAGGTATTTCTGATATCCATATCGGGGATACTCTCTGTAGTCCGGAAAATCCACAGGCAATACCGTTTCAGAAAATTTCCGAGCCGACGATTGCCATGCATTTTATCGTAAACGACAGTCCTCTTGCCGGTCAGGAGGGCGAATATGTCACATCCCGCCATTTGCGCGACCGCCTTTACCGCATGCTCAACACGGATGTATCGCTTCGCGTCGAAGATACGGAAACAACGGAAGCCTATAAAGTATCCGGCCGCGGTGAATTACACCTATCGGTTCTTATCGAGAATATGCGTCGGGAGGGATACGAGTTTGCCGTAAGCAAGGCGGAAGTTCTCTATAAAGAAGATGAAAACGGCCATAAGCTCGAGCCGATGGAACGGGCTTTTATCGATATACCGGATGAATTCAGCGGTAATGTCATTGACCGTCTCAGCCAGCGAAAGGGAGAGTTACAGGCAATGAAACCACTGAACGCCGGTACGACAAGACTGGAATTTCTAATCCCTTCACGCGGTCTCATCGGCTACCGCGGGGAATTTATGACCGACACGAAAGGCAACGGAGTCATTAACACGGAATGGGAAGGATACGGGCCGTTTAAAGGTGAAATCCCATATCGCAAAAAAGGCTCGCTCATCGCCTATGAAGACGGTGAAACTATTACTTACGGCTTATATAATGCGCAGGAACGGGGAACACTCTTTATTGGCCCGGGAGAACGGGTATATGGCGGCATGATTGTCGGAGAACACGCAAAATCTGACGATATCGAAGTGAACGTCTGCAAGAAAAAAAATCTGACGAACACTCGCTCTTCTGGCGCTGACGAGGCTCTCCGCCTGTCGCCGCCAAGAGAATTGAGTCTCGAACAGGCATTGGATTACATTGACACGGATGAATTGCTGGAAGTAACGCCTAAGAGCCTGCGAATCCGCAAAAAAATTCTGGACGGCACCGAGCGCTACCGCTCCAAACGCAACGCTGCCAATGCCGCCAAAAGTCAAAATTAATAAAAGAAACGGAGTATGTATGTTACAGTTACAGCCAATTTCCCCTTTTGTACAGGACAAATTTGCGGAATACGAAAAACGCCGTCCCATGTATATTAGCGAGGGGCACTTTCTCAATCAGTTTTTATGGGAAAATTATTATCATACGAAATACGCCGCAGATGAACTGGCGCTATATCTCATACTAAGAGTCCACGGACATCACGGAGCTTTTGCTCCCCTGTGCAGCGAAAAAGATTTGCCGGAAGCGTTTCACCGGCTGGAAAATTATTTCCGCGAGGCATGGGACGAGGAACTCGTCGTCTATAACGCCGACGCCCGCATGGTTGAGATTTTAGACAATCAGGGCCTGCTTACCGATTACACGGTAAAAGAAGACCGCGACAGCTTCGATTACCTTTACGATGCTGAAAAACTGCGTACCCTGAGCGGCAAAGCGATGCACAAAAAGAAAAATCTTCTGAACGGCTTTATGCGTGAATACGAGGGCCGCTTTCAATACGAGACTCTTAGCATAAACAACATAGAAGAAATTGAACAATTCCACCAGAAATGGATGGATGAGAGACGGATTTATGATAAATACAACTGCATTGACGATGAGGAGGATGGTATTTACCGCCTGTTCGGCAATTGCCGTTCCATTCGCTGCAAAATGGGCGGTGTGCGCATAGACGACGAACTGAAAGCCTATGCCATCGGCTCGTACATTCCATCCATCCAATGTGCCATCGTCCATATCGAAAAAGCAGACGTAAATTACAAAGGACTTTATAACTACATTAATCAGCAGTTTATCATACACGAATTTCCTGAGGCAGTTGTTGTCAACCGCGAAGATGACTTAGGTCAGGAAAACCTCCGGCAGGCAAAACTCTCCTACCGCCCCGTTCGTCTAGAGGAAAAATATACGATAAGGCATATATCACAGTGAAAGGAGTCATCCGTCATGGAGAATTTCAAAGAGACTACCGCTATCATCATTCCGGCTCTCGACCCGGACGAGCGAATGGTTACTTTAGTGTGCGATTTACGTCAGTCCGGCTACAAAAACATCATTCTTGTCGATGATGGCAGCCAAATCAGTAACCGCAGATTTTTTAAAACATGTAAAGAAGAATATGGCTGCAAAATTATCCGCCATGTTGTCAATTTCGGCAAAGGAATAGCGCTGAAATCTGCTTTTAACCATATTTTAGAAAATTGTCCGGAGATTACCGGCGCCGTCACGGTAGACTGCGACGGCCAGCATATCGTAAAAGATATTGATACCTGCGCCAAACTCACTTCGCAAACCCCAGACAAACTGGTCTTAGGCTGCCGCCGGTTCGTGGACAAAGAAATTCCTCTGCGCAGCCGCTTTGGTAATAACATAACAAAACAGGTAATCCGTCTGCTCTGCGGTATAAATGTTTCTGATACCCAGACGGGATTGCGCGGACTCTCGACACCGCTCATCCGCAACTATTTTGCTGGAACGAAAGGCGAGCGTTTTGAATATGAGATGAATATGCTGATTACGGCCAGAGAGTATCAGATTCCCATTCAGGAGTTCCCAATAGAGACAATTTATTTAGAAAATAACGAGAGTTCACACTTTAATCCCTTTCGGGATTCCATTCGCATCTATAAAGTGTTTTTGAAATTCATGCTCAGTTCTCTGTCCAGTTTCCTCATTGATATATTTTTGTACTGGATACTCGGCTATGCACTCCGCCCTATCCTGCCGGACAGCCTTGTCATACCTTTTTTTGGTATGTCTGCACTTATTTTAATGCGGACTGTCATTTCCCGCATGCTCAGCTCCCTGTATAACTTCTTTATCAACAAACATCAGGTATTTAAAAATGATTCCCGCTCCCCGATGATTATTGTAAAATATTACATTCTCTGTGTGGTACAGTTATTGCTGTCCGCACTTCTTGTCAATCATCTTCTGACCTTTATTACATACTCCACCCTGCGCAAATGTATCATTGATACGATTCTGTTCGCCATCAGTTTTCAAATTCAGCGCGAGTGGGTATTCAAAAAGTGCGGCTGAAAAACCGCACTTTTTTCGTTTTCACTATTTTGTACAATCAAAAATCTCTTCTATTTCTTCCACATCATTGAGCACGTCCTTAATCGCAAAGCGCGGCCGCCCTTTCGTCTCCAGATACATCTTGCCAATGTACTCGCCGACAACACCAATCGCCAGCAATTGCAAACCGCCCAGAGCCCAAATGGAAACCATCAGACTGCTCCAGCCGAGAACGGTAGCCCCCATACAATAGCGCACGATAGAATAAATTAATATCGCGATACTGATGAGAAAAATGAGCATTCCCGAACTGAGGATAAAGCGAATCGGTTTTACACTAAAAGAAGTGATACCATCAAAGGCAAACGAAAGCATTTTCTTCAACGGATACTTGCTCTCTCCGGCAAAACGCTCCTCTCTTTCATAATAGACATTATCTGCCGGATATCCGATAAGCGGAACCATCCCCCGAAGAAAGAGATTTACTTCTTTATAATTTTCCAACTGGCGCAGCACACGCTTACTCATAAGCCGGAAATCCGCATGGTTAAATACAATATCCACGCCCATCCATTTCATCAGCTTATAAAACCCCTCGGCCGTGAATTTCTTAAAAAACGAATCCTTTTTCCGGCTGCTGCGAACTCCATACACAACATCACAACCACTGTTAAACTTGTCCACCATCTCATCAATAGCATTGATATCATCCTGCAAATCCGCATCCATGGAAATAGCGGCGTCACAATAATTTTTTACATACATCAATCCCGCCAGCACCGCATTCTGATGCCCCCGGTTACGGGATAAATTTAAACCGCTTACCAATGCGTATTCTTCATGTAAACGGGAAATAATCATCCATGTCTGATCTTTCGAGCCATCGTTGACATATAAAATCCGGCTCTTCTCACTAATCTTTCCCGAATCTATCAGATTTTGTATTTTAGCCGACAAACGTTTCGTCGTCTCATCTAGTACTTCTTCTTCATTATAACATGGAACTACCATATATATTGTTTTCTTATCTGCCATTCCAGCATCCTCCTGTGCCTGTTATCCTATTACTTTATCTTATTTCCTGCCTGTTTGTCAACTTTTAAGCGGGAATATTTGACTTTTCCCTATTTTATCGGTATAGTAGAAAGGTATCAGGATAGTTTTACTATTGAGCAGAAAGGAACCGTTTATTATGGAACAGCGTTACCGATATATGTTAAAACAGACTTTATCTTTTTATAAAAATCGTTTGCGCTATCATTTTATCCACCTGACATCTACGATTTCTGATAATTATATTGTATTCGAAGCCTATGCGGGCAGACAGTACTCGGATAGTGTCAGGGCTATATACGAAGAGCTGATTCAGGATGAAGAATTTCGCTCTTACTATTTTGTATGGGTTTTCGAAGAACCGGAAAAATACCTTTTTCTTTTAGAAAACCACCACACGATTTTAGTGCGCAAAGGCAGTTCCGAATGTCTCCGCTACTACGCCTCTGCCAAATATTGGATTAACAACGTAACCGTTGCCGATTATCTAAAACCGGCAAAAACACAAATTTATATTGAGACATGGCACGGCACTCCCCTCAAACGCCTCGGTTGTGATATTACTACGGATTCAGACCCGCGTCAGACGAAGAAATATATGCACAAACGCTACCGGAAAAAGGGGAAAAAAGTGACCTGCTTCCTTTCCCCGTCACCGTACTATACAGAAAAGATAACGTCCGCATTCTGCCTTTCCGACAAACAGCAGAACGCCATCGTGGCAACCGGATATCCACGCAACGACAAGTTGTTTCATTACACCGAAAAGGAAGTGGCGGCGTGGAAAGAAAAATGGAATATTCCGAGCGATAAAAAAGTTCTCTTATACACTCCGACATGGCGCGATTCTTATGTTGATGAACAGGGGCGTTTTATTTGGCACAATGATGTTGATTTGCCCGCCCTGATGGATTCTTTGGGAAAAGACTATTTTCTTTTGTTCCGCTCCCATCATCAAATTCGTAATCTGGCAAACCTGTTAGATTGTCCGCAGATTATTGACGTCAGTCAGGCGGAGGATATTAATGAGCTCTATCTGATGAGTGACTTAATGATTACCGACTATTCCTCCACTATGTTTGATTATGCAAATTTAAAGCGTCCGATGGTTTTTCATATGTTTGACAGGGAGCGCTATGATGAGGATATCCGCGGCTTCTATCTTCCTCTGGAAGAGCTGCCGGGGCCGGTTACTTCGACGATTGACGAACTGGCAGACGCCATCCGGAACCAATTACAGCATTTCACATATGGAGAAACATATCGAAACTTCAATGCCAAATTCAATCCGTTAGAAGATGGCAATTCGGCACATCGGGTAATAGAACAGTGCTTTACGCAGGTTTTACACAAACGCAGTTTCCGGGAAAATATAGTGCGGTACAGCCGGAAAACACTCAACCGAATCCGCATTCTGCTTCAACTGCTAAATTACAATGTACTCGGCCTCTTCCGCTCACACGGTATGTTTCACAACAATAACAGCCTGCGCCTGCTCGAATTAAAAGACAGCCATCAGGGCGAGCGCTGCTTTCTCATTGGAAATGGGCCGAGCCTGAACGGGGATGACCTCAATCTGCTGCAGGACGAGTACACGTTCGGCACGAATATGGTCTACAAAATTTTTGACAAGACGAACTGGCGTCCCTCCTTTCACTGTGTTTCCGATACGATTTACGGCTCCAAATTGGGGTTGGAGCTCTCCGATATGATTAAAGCTCCTCTCTTTACTACGGAGAGAACATATCGGCGCATGCGCAAAAAACCAGTAGATACTACTTATATCCACACCATTCAGAGCGAGCGCTACAAAGTGCGCGGCAATATATTTGCCTACTGTATGATAAAAGCCACCGTTTTGTCGCTGGCTGCCGAGATGGCATTTCACATGGGTTTTAAAGAGATTTATCTCCTCGGTGTCGACTGCACCAATCCCCATGATAAAAAAGGCCATTTTACGGATAATTATACTACGAAAGAAGTAGCGGAAACCGATATTAACCGCATTAAAACGAGAATGAAAGCAAATACTCTCACAACAAAACAGATTGGCAAGCACATCATAGACCGCTCCATGGAAGTGTATGCCCTGCTTGATGAATACAGTAAAAAACACGACATCCGCATTTACAATGCAACCCGCGGCGGAAACCTTGAGATTTTCCCACGGGTAAAGCTGGAGGATGTTCTCAACATTAAAACATGATTCGGAGGTACTCCATGAAAATTATTGGCGTTATTCCTGCCCGTTACAAGTCCACCCGCTTTCCCGGCAAGCCACTTGTCCCTATCTGCGGCAAGCCAATGATATATTGGGTTTATCAACAGGCAGAAAAAGTAAAAGAATTTGATTCAGTATACATTGCAACCGACGACGAACGTATCAAATCCGTCTGTGAAGAACATAATATGAAAGTCATTATGACTTCCAGTCGGCACAAAACCGGTTCCGACCGCGTAGCGGAAGTGGCGACAAAAGTAGACGGAGATTTATTTGTCAACGTTCAGGGTGACGAACCGGTTATTCATCCAGAGATGATTCGTCAGGTAATCTCCATCTTTCTCGAAGACGACAGCGTATATTTCGGAAGTTTAAAGAAAGAGATAACAGACCCCGAAGAAATCAGGGCATACAGCACGGTAAAGGTAGTAACCGATGACAACGGCGATGCGATGTTTTTCTCTCGCTCCGTCATTCCGTCCAACTGCAAAGACGGACAACTCGCACGCGTCTTCCGGCATGTCGGGATATATGCATATAAGCGGGAGTTTCTTAAAACCTTTTCTGAGCTGGCGCAGAGCGAACTGGAGCTTGGCGAGGGAATCGAGCCTTTGCGGGCCATGCAGAAAGGCTATAAAATACGCCTGAAAGAAACCGAATATTCTTCCATTGGCGTTGATTTACCAGAACATGTAGAAAAAGTAGAGCGGATTATACAAGGGGAAGAGAATGCATAAAACATCTTCCCCTGACAAAGGGAGGAAGTTATGAAACGAGTAAATATTTTAGACTGCACCTTACGTGACGGCGGTTATCTCATTGACAGCCAGTTTGGCAATACAGCCATCAAAGGAAGCATTCGCGGCCTCACCGAAAGCGGCGTCGACGTCATTGAGTGCGGATTTTTAAAAGATGAACCACATCAAAACGGCAGCACAATATTTAACAATGCGGCGCAGATACGTCCTTTTTTACCAGAAGACCGCAAGCAGGCGTCGTATGTCTGCCTCGCCGACTACAGCCGCTATCATATTGATAAACTGGAGCCCTATGACGGAAGGTCAATTGACGGCGTACGTGCCTGCTTTTTTAAGAAAGAGCGGTATGACGTCATTCCTTTTTGCCGCAGTATCGTCGAAAAGGGATATAAACTGTATGTGCAGCCAGTTGATATTCTCGGCTATACAGATACGGAACTGCTAGAGCTGATTGAAGCAGTCAATGATTTGGAACCATATGCATTTTCGATTGTAGATACGTTCGGCTCTATGTACCGCGAAGATTTGCAGCGGGTGTTCTATCTAATCCACCACAACTTATGGACAAATGCTAAAATCGGTTTTCATTCCCATAACAATCTGCAGATGTCCTTTTCTCTTTCACAGGATTTTATTGAAATGAGTCAGGGTCTGCGCGATATTGTCATCGACACTTCCATGGCCGGCATGGGGCGCGGCGCCGGCAACACGAATACCGAACTCGTTATGCAGTATATGAACCGTAAGTTTAACAGCGGTTACGATATTGATACTATCTTAGACTTAATCGACAATTACATTGACGGGTTCCATAACCAGTACGAATGGGGCTATTCCATTCCTTATTTTCTGGCGGGTTCACACAGCGCTCACGTCAACAACATTTCCTATTTGGCAACAAAGGCCGGTATCGCCAGCCGCGACATTAATTTCCTCTTAAATCGTCTGGATGCATCCGACCGCAAGCATTACGATTATGATTTATTAGAGAAAACATACTTGGAATATCTGAACACGCAATGCGATGACTTGGAAGCCATTGAGCAGTTGAAGAAAACTCTTCGCGGACAGGACATCCTTATCCTGCTGCCGGGACATTCCCTTGTCATGCACAAAGAAAAGATAGATAATTACTGCGAGAGCAGGAACCCTGTTGTCATAAGCGTCAATCTGCTCTCGGCCGATTTTCCGATTCATTTTGCATACTTTAGCAATAAAAACCGCTATCGCTATTGGAAGAGCGCGACCCATTTTGGCGACTACAAAAAAATTGTCACTTCCAATGTGACAACCGTGAAGGAAAAAGACCAGTATATTATTGATTTTACCCGTTTGGTAAAGTGCGGATGGGAGCAGCTTGACAATTCCGGAATCCTTCTTCTCCGCCTTCTTGATTTAATGGACGTAAATAGTATCGCCATCGCCGGGTTCGACGGCTACAGCCATAATACGACGAATCAGAACTATGTTCAAAAAGCCATGGAAAAGACGCGAAATAAAATGAATGCAGAAGAAGCAAACCGCAACATCCGCAGCATGTTGGAAGATTATATGAATACAAGAAACTCACAGTGCTCCATCGAGTTTATTACCCCTTCGCATTTTGAAAATGTATTAGTATAAAAAAGGAGAGCCAATGAGATGAGTATTGATTTAACAAAAATAAAAATGTTTATCATGGATGTGGACGGAACCTTGACTGATGGCAAAATCTACATCAGCAATGACGGAGAAGCCATGAAAGCCTTTAACCCCAAAGACGGCTTGGGAATTAAGCTCCTAATCAAACATGATATCATGCCCGTCATTATTACGGGACGCACTTCTGAAATCGTCCGCCGCCGCTGTCAGGAAATCGGTATCCAAATCCTTTTTCAGGGAATCACAAAAAAGGCGGCAACGGTAAAAGAATTAATGAAAACATATGATTTGCAGCCGGAAGAGGTTTGCTACATAGGCGATGATTTGAACGATTTAGGGGCAATGAAAGTCGCAGGAGTCTCTTTTGCTCCGGCAGACTGTGCCGATCAGATACGCCCCTATATTGACATCCTCTTAACAAAACAGGCCGGAGAGGGGCCGGTGCGGGAAGCCATTGATATGATTTTGGAAAACCGCATTACCGCCGAAGATATTGAGGAGCTATAACATTTTGTCGGCAGCTTCTTCGTCTGCCATCTCCATCTCTTCGCCGGAAGAAAGACCCTTTTGCCGCATTTCCCACTCCTGACGTTCGATTCGGTTAAGCAGAACTTCCGTATCGCCCTCCGCCAGATAGATACCAAACGTCAATGTATCCCAATCCGCTGGCAAATCAATGGCAAATCTTGCATGGTAAAAACAGCGCAGCCTCTTGCCTAAAATAAAGAGCTGCTTACGGCCGCGATACTCTCTGGCCTCAATCCGCTCACCATGATATTTGACAAACAGCTTGTCCTGCTTTTTCATTGCATAGACCGGAGTGTAAAACGTTGCTTTCCACATTCCGTCAAATTCGGAATCCGGTTTATCTATCGGCTTATATAACTGCACTCGCCGTTCTGATATTCTGGCAAGTTCCACTCCCTTATAAACAAACAGGCATTCCTTGTCACGATACACTCTTTTGGCGCGAATCTGCCTCCCCGCACGGATTGACAACATCTCTTCAATAATGGGAAGCGACGTCGGCACTTGAAGAATAATATTTACTTTTATCTTTTTTAATATTTTTTGCAGTTTCCTGCGAAGTTCGACAATCTCCTCTTCCGTCAACGTATCGCTGATATCCTGCTGCCGTTTCCGCACCATAAAAAGTCTCATATGATAGGCGACAAGAAACTGGACATACGGAATTATCCGGTGCTTTGACCTTTTGGAACAGGCCATAATCTTCCCATATCCGGATTCTAAAAAAGAAGTGTACCTCTCCTTACTCTTCCACGCCACATCCACAAGAGAGGACTCGTCACTACGCTTGCGGTAATAATAATATACGCCCGAAACCAGACCGTACTGCCCCTCATCTAGAATCACCTGATTAATCGCCAACGCATCTTCCCAAAACTGCATTGTTTCATCAAATTCAAGCTTCTGTAAGGCTGTTCGCCGCACAAAAGCACCTCCAATGTAATAGTGTGGATTCGTATAGTCTTTTTGTATATTGACAACCTCTTTGTCACGAAAACGCCAATTGATTTTATGGTCTTTCGTCATCGCTCCAAAAAGCATAATCTCCACCGTAGCCATATTAATATCTGGATGTTCGTCAAAAAATTCCACAACCCGCTCAAAGACATCTTCACCAAACTTGTCATCCGAATCGAGAAAGCTCACAATCACATCACCACATTTACGGCACTGACGTATTCCATAATTTCTTATTGCCGATACTCCCTGATTCTCCTCAAAATGTTTTACGACAATATTGTCTGGATACTTCTTCTGATATTCCTGACAAATCTTTAGTGAACCATCCGTGCTGGCGTCATCAATGAGATACAACCGGATATTCTCCTCAAAAGGCAGTGTTTGGCAAATCACACTATCAATGGCCGCCCTTAAATACTCTTCTGTATTGTATACTGGCATAATAACTGCTATCATTATTTATCACTTCTCCCACAGCATAATAGTTTTTCCAAAACTCTTTTGAATATCTGTCTCAAACGCTTTCTTCATATCCGAAATGGAATGTACCGGAATTACTGCTCCCACAATATTCGACAAATAGTTGACAACTTCTGGATGTTCCTCGTAGAGAGCTACTGTCTTTTCAAAATCTTTTCTCCCACTCCGGCTGCTGCCAAAAATACGCAGCCCCTTTTCCAACACCATGCGCGTATTAATCGGTACTGGGTACTCTGATACTCCCAAAATAGAAAGCGTACCCTCCGGTTTAATATAATCTATTATCTGGTCAATCGCTTTCCCCGAACCAGCTCCTCCCACACACTCAAACGCATGGTCAAGTTTCAAATCGTCCGGTATATGACTAACCGTATAAGTCGCATCCGCAAATGTAAAATCGGACAACTTCTCTCTGCTGATGCCAAAAATATATAATTTTGTATCTGGAAACATCGTCTTAAATAAAAGCGCCGTAATATATCCTAAATTGCCGTCGCCCCAAATACCGATGGCATCTCTTCTGGCATGGGCAATCTTGTCAAAGCGCGTAATCGCATGAACACTGACGCTGACAATCTCCGTAAAAGCAGCTACTTTCTTATCAATCCCCTGTGGGAGACGCACCAAACGGTCCTGCCGGATTTTAACATACTCCTGCATAAAACCATTAAAACCACTCGCACGGAACTTACTGGAACGCAGATAATTTTCAGCAATAAACTCATCCTCTTCCGTTGGCGTATTCGGTATCATAACGACCTCTTCGCCCGGACTGAACGCCCCCGTCGAATCTCGAAGCACCACGCCGACCGCCTCATGGATAAGCGCCATCGGAAGTTTCTCCTGTAAGACATGAGCTTCCCGAAGCCCCTGATAATAGCGTTGGTCAGCATTACAAATAGACAGGTGTGTCGGCCGCACGATGACATCCGTACCCTGCAAACCTACATTTTCATAAGTCACCTCAAACTTGCGAGGCGCCACTAACTGATATACTGTATTCAGCATTCGCTTTTACTCCTCTTTTTGTGATTGTATCAACGTTTCTGCCACTCGCAAATCATAGGGATAGGTAATCTTAATATTAGATACCTCACCTTCAACGAGATATACCTTTTCCCCTTTCATAACAAAAATCTTTGCCGCATCGGTAAGCATTTCTTTTTCCTCCTCCGACAATGATTCGTACAACTCTTTTAACTTCTTGAGCCGGAAAGTCTGCGGCGTCTGCCCCTGATACATTTTACTCCGGTCCGGTACGACAGAAATAATGCTGCCATCCTCACTCTCGACAATCGTATCCGTAGACGGTACTGCCGTATCACATGCCCCATACTTTCTTGCATATTCAATATTTTCCTCAATAATGCGATGTGTGACAAATGGACGGACGGAATCATGTGTTACGATAATTGTCTCATCGTCTACCTCATATTCTCCCTCAATATGGCGGATTGCATTCATAATTGTTTCATTTCTTGTCTCACCGCCGGCAATCACGGCAATTCGTTCCGTCTGTCCTATATACTTTTTCACCAGATTTTTCGTATGGCTAATCCATTGTTCCGGGCACAATACTATAATTTTTTCGAACGTTTCATTAACAAAAAACTTTTCTATCGTATGAATAATAATCGGGCGGTCGGCAATATTGAGATACTGTTTCGGTTTCTCCATATTTCCCATTCTGCTTCCAACGCCGCCTGCCAACAATACTCCAAATACCATATATTCCTCCATTTCTGCACAACATTTGTACACGACATCTTTCATTGATGGCTGCTATTGCCACCTGTCTCCATTGTCGATATATTATATCATATATAGCTACAAAGAGCCACAATAATTTTTCTTGCACATAGGCACATAGCAATTGTCCAAAAGACCATATAGGGAACACAAAGGGCAATTGGATACTCATACCGAAAATAACATGAGCCGTTTACTGGGCCTGCAATATTGGTCAGCGGCAGTATAAGCCGCGTCTACTCCCGGAGTTTCCATTTATTTGCTATCACAAACCTGCAGAAACGGTCAAAAGGTTTCAGACTACAAATCAGCATAAGGGCAACCCCCAGCAGACTGACAAGAAGCAGCCATGTATTCGGGAAATTGTGAAACAGGTACTTGTACAAAAAGGAATGTATGTAAACATTGATAAAAACATAATGGAATACATACACACCTAAACTTCTCTCTCCTAATGCAGAGATAGCAAATCTTCTTTTGGGGATCACACACAAAAACATAAATACCAACACAAAGGAAACCACATAAGCGCCAAATTTCAGAAGCCCCCCATATAAGGCGCCATGCTCTAAAAGAATATAATTTCTTCCCGTCATCAGAAAGCGCATCCAAAAGATTTTGTCAATACCTATATAACAGACAATAAAATAACCGGCTAATCCAATCGCTGAAACAATTTTCAGTACTGCGGATTCCATCCATTTTGCCAAATCTTCTAACGACAGCACATATCCGGCATAAAAGAACGGGTAAAAAACAACAATCCGAAGCCAGCTAAACAAGTTAATGTCCGCATTTGTATACCCTGCCAGCAGCGCGATTAAAATGGATAATGTAAATACATAAGCGGGACGAAACCGTTTTGTATAAAAGGTAATGATATACATAAAAAACAATGCCAGAACAAACCATGCCACACCGGATTCACGGAATAAGTCAATCGGAACAAAGCCATCCCCCTGAATAACACGAAGCACAAGCCATCCCAGAAGCTTAATAAAGAGGTAGAGCAGCAAATACGGCGTCACTTTCTCAATCCGCTTCTCATTCACCGTTCTTTTTGAAAACAAACCGGATATTAGGAAAAAGGCGGGCATATGAAAAGAATATACCGAGAAGAACAGGGAATTCACTAAACGTGAACTCCCTAAATAATTTTCATAAAAATGGCAGATTACCACAAGTGTAATCAAAACCAGCTTCGTATTATCCCATTTTGCTATCCGCTCCACTTCTTTCACCTCCATTGTAAAATCCGCTTTTTATAATCCTCCATAGAAAGCTGTCCGGTAATCGCGATTCGCGGAATGTGATAGACGCTGTCATTTCGTGTGGCTTTCCGGAACGGCCCAAAGTCAAAAGCAAGTTTGTATTTATATTTCTTTGCACAATACACAACATCCTCGTTGAAGCCGCCAAACGGATACGCCATATATTGGTAGGTATTCTTATTGGCAATTCCACTGAGCCGGTTCGACTCAAAATCCTGATAAATCTGTGCCAGCGTCAATTCATATACAGCCAGTTGCTTACGCGCATAGTGCATATTAAACGAGTGGCTCTGGAACGATATATTCGGATAGTTCTTTTTCATCTCATTAATTTTATCCCAACCCAGATAATAACTGGTTTCCACATCTTTATATTCTTCCGTAGTTTCTTTGGTTTGGGAACCCACGATAAACATAGTCGCTTTTAAATTATATTTTTTCAAAATCGGATATGCGAGATGATAAAATTCGTAGTCCCCATCATCAAATGTCAAAACGACCGTATTCGCCGGCAGTTTTTTCTTCCCCTTATACCATGTGTAAAATTCATCCAGTGTCAGCGTGGTAAAATGATTATCGTACAGATATTTCATCTGCTGCTCAAAATCACTGACAGACGCTACCCACTGGTTCTTCGGAAACTTTGTTTTTTTCAGGGAATCTGACACCACACGATGGAAACAAAGCACCGGGATTTTATCTGCATACTTTGTATTTTCCACAACACGTACCGGCACACGGACTGACAGACCATTGTGTGAATATGCCCTGATATAAGTCTTTCCTATTTCATGTCCCGTTACCGTTCCATCCGGGGCAACGGTTGCAATCTCTTCCTTACTGCTCTCATAAGTAATGGCACGGGAAATGACATTGGCCGGTTCAATCAGGCAGTCGAGCTTTAACTTCTCATCTTCCATGACCGTGTAGTCACTTTTGCCAAAGTGGATGGATGTGGCGTTCGTATAACTGCCGCCCCCAACACAGCCGGATACCACTCTGCTCTTAATTCCATAGACACTAAATCCTGCCCGCTCCCGATATCCCTGCACCACAAAAGAATAATTAACATCCTTACTTAATTTGGAAATCACTGCGGATGTTTTGCTCTTTCCTTTTATATTTTTATACAAAAGGTATTTCTTTTTCGTATTATTATACTTATATATTTTATATCCGTCGACATGACCGCGCTTTTTCCATTTGATTTTCAGAGAATTACTACTCCGCGCTATCACCTGCGTATCTTCGATCCTTTTAATTTTATGGACTTCCGGCTTGTATTCCTTTGCCAGAATAAAGAGGTTAATTTTAGAAGAAACACCATTGTGAGCTCTCGCAGTAATGATTACTTTTCCCTCTTTTTTGGCGGTAATTAAACCGTTTGACGCTACCTCTGCTACTTTGGAATTGCTGCTGAAAAAGCGGACTGCCTTCGAGGCTGCCTTTTTATTCGGCGTAATTTTTGTTTTTAGTTTAAAAACTGCTCCCTCCTCAGCCGTAATCGTTGACTGCGTAAAGTTGATTTCCTTTACATTTTGTTTCTTACTTCCCAATGTATAAACCGAAACCACTTCACTATAAGGAGCATATTTTTTAACGGCTCCCTGTTTCTGATAAGCCTGTACCATAAATTTAGCTGCTTTATTCTTTTTCAGCCCCTTTTTTACGGTATACGTCCTCTTTGTCGTCGATTTAACTTTCTTAAACTTTTTAGTCTTTGCATTATATTGCAACACCTGATAACCCGACGCATGTTTCGACTTCTTCCACTTTAGTTGAACGGATTTTTTCGTAACCTTAACCGCTTTCAATCCCGAAACAGCAGATGGCGCCTCTTGTATCTGTGCTGCCTTTGCCTGTGATACAGCCATCCCACTACACAAAATGGCAGCAAATAGTAAAGCTACCTTTTTCATTGAATCATCAATCTCCTTCCTGTTTTTCATCTTGAGAAATTTCGATTTTAACGCTATCACTATAAAATGTCAATACTGTGACAAGGGGAAGACAGACGATCATTGGTATTGCATACCGCATATAACCAACGGGTCCCGCCAGACAGATTAAATAATTGGCATACAACATAACAGCGGTCAAAAAGGCCTCGCGTTTTCTTCTTAACACCATAACAACCAAAAGAATTAAATAAATCCATGTATACACCGAAAACTCTAACAGCCATGAAGTGATTGGGCAATTATCTAAAATTTTTGTATAGCCGTTTACCGCATTCCTAGCCGGCAAAAGAACCTCCGGCTCTTTCACACCATCCAGCATCTTTTGTATATAAACATCGACATTCATATAATAAATATTATCTGCCGGCCCCTCCATCCCAAACCAGCAATAAGCCAGATTTAAATACGCCTGCAAATAAACACCCGGATGCTTCAAAAACTGTTTCACCCAAACAGATGCATACCGCTTCAAATCCGTACCGGTAGACTTTGGGTTGTATTTTTGCTTAACCTGGTCCGCACGATAAGGTACATACAAATCCGCAATTTCATCTAACGTTCCTCCCGTATTCAAAACGCTGAGAATAATTTCTTCCTCCTCTTCCGTAATTTCATTGCGGTACTCCTTAATATAACGGGCAGTCTGCTGAAACGGAACGGAAAACATCTCGCCCGAACTCCCGCTTCCTATACCCAATGCCGAAAAAAGAAGTCCGCTTATCGCTATTTTACAGACAAAAATGGAAATCAAAAACGTGCCGACGAGACAACACATTTTCTTCTTTTCTTTCCACAGTAAAAAGAGAAGAAAAGGAATCGCCAGTACCGCCATGAAAAATCCATTGTTCCGAAAGAGCATCATCACTAAAAGAACTCCGCCAAGCAGAGAGCACTCCTTTACTCCCGCCTGTCTTTTTCCAGAAAGAATTTCATACAGCCAGACGCTGACAAATACTAAGGCAATCGTAAACGGAATATCTTTCATAATCGTCATTCCATATAATGGGAACAAAGGATTTAGGGCAAAAAATGCCACAAAGCCGCCGATTATCCGCCGTGAAAATCCATAGCTTCTCAATTTTGTGAGCAGATACGCAATTGCCGCCGCAAATGCAAGGCTTTGCAAGATACTATAGATTTCAAAGCCCCATGAATAAGAACCAAACGCCCCGCCCAACATAACAAAACACTTAAGAATCAGTGTAAAAAGAACCGGATGGTTATTGTTCCACAAAAAATCAGGCGTGTTCTGCTGTATCATTCTGGCTGTAAAACAGAACTGCTCCGTTCCCGTAATCTGCGCCACCTGATCGCGCGTATCCGCATTCATCGCTCCGGGGAACATAATAATCATATAAGGGAGCCAGCACAAAACAAACAGGCCGCCTATGACTAAAAATGTCCTGCCAAAAGAAAATGCTCCCTTCTCTGTCTGCAGCCGAATATTCAGTACAAGCTGCATCACAAAGAAAAAGAGAATCCCGATTCCAGCTCCCCTCATCAGGGAAGTCAGAAAAGCAAAACCGTTTCCAAATACACAATCCCAATTGTTGTAGCGAAAATAACTATCACTTAACAACAGGAGTAAAGCATAACAAACGGAAAGAACTATCGAAACCTTGCAATGTGAAAAGGAAATTCGCTGCATAAGAAAAAGAAAAGCGCAGATAAAAAGACAAAATAAAATAAAATAAACAGACGAGGGATTGACAAAAACTGCCCCGATTCGACTTAACTGCGCCGGCCACCAGCCGCCGGATTGTGCGATTTTTTCTTCCGCAAGACGATAGGTTCCATTTTTCACTGTAAAACAAAATACAGAAAATATTGCGAATATAACCGCCTTTACACACATTTTAGTATGAATCTGATTTTTTACTTCAAACATAGTAATTTCTTCCTCCCATCTCTCTCTCATCTATTTTCGGAAAATGAAAAGTTTACTAAATACATAATTGAGAAGCACAACAATAATACTTACAATTACCTTGCTGAGCATTCCGGGAACGCCAAAAATTGTCTGGTCGCATCCCAGCCAAACAAGCCCTGGGACAGCAATCACTTCAAAAATTCCGGTCAAAAGGCGGGCGGATACAAACATCCCAAATTCTTTCATCAGAAAATGTTTTTCCCATGATTTACTTTCAAACACCCAGATTTTATTTGTAATATACGCAAATGTCATAGCAAAAACCCACGAAAGAACATTCGCCGTCAATACAAGTATATCCTGATTGCGAATGGGGAGTACAAGGGTAAACAATGTATACGTTCCCCAACTGACTGCCG
The DNA here is from genome assembly GCA_910577295.1 of uncultured Eubacterium sp. Taxonomy (GTDB): domain Bacteria; phylum Bacillota; class Clostridia; order Lachnospirales; family Lachnospiraceae; genus Eubacterium_F. Next base: position 146,135 of record CAJTLS010000001.1, on the reverse strand, counting down.
TCGTCAGGCCTCCCATAATCAGATACATAATAATTTCTTTATATTTAAGAAATAGTTTCTTCATTTGCCAGTCTCTCCTCCAATTTGCGAATCCGCTCCTCATACATTGCACACTTTTGCACCAGTTTTCTCATCCGTTCATTCAGCTTTGACACAATCGCAGTAACAGACATATCGATAATCATCAAAATTAACAGTAACAGAGCAAATAATCCGTTCGTCCATTCCACTACGCCAATCATGCGCATAGGCGCCTGAAGAATCACCGGAAAGATTACAACAAGCAGAAAAACAACCCCCAAAAAAATCCATAGCAGGGTATATTTCAAATTCAGGCTGTTCTTCTTTAAAAGGAAAAAGATACAGACAAAATAAACTGCGATTCCAACCAATAGCGCTATCCGCAAATACTCATTCACTCTTCTTACCTCCCTTTTTCATTGTAAATCGCTTCAAGATTACGGCAAGCGAAACCTTAATCATATAGTAAATCGATTTGAAGCTGTGAATGGAACTCGTTCCTGTTTCACGCTCCCTCATAACAACCGGAACTTCTTTGACCTTTCCGCCATGCATGACGCAGGTAACAATCGCCTCCGGTTCTGGAAAATCCTGTGCGTAATCGTCGGCAAACACCTTTGTCATGTACCGGTTTGTCGCTCGGAAACCACTAGTTACATCATATACTTTCACTCCGCACATCAGACGAATCAATGCGCTGAGCATCGTTATCCCCGTTCGCCTAAGACCGGAAGATTGAAATCCCTCTTTTGTGATGAAACGTGAGCCAATTACCATATCCGCCTCGCCACAAGCCACCTGTTCAACTAATTTTGAAATATATGCCGGATCATGCTGTCCGTCTCCATCAATCTGAATCGCAACATCATAATCATGTGCAACCGCGTACTGGTATCCTGCCTGTACGGCCCCCCCTATCCCAAGATTAACGGGCAGGACAATATGATTCGCCGAAATCTTTAATAGTATTTCTTCCTCGCAATCAGTGGAACAATCGTTCACTACAAGATAGTCAATCCCATCCCCTAAATTTTGTAACGAATCCACGACTTTTTCAATACTCCCGCTCTCATTATAAGCCGGTACGATGACTAAAACTTTCATTTTTCTCTCCATTCCATTTTCCCAAAAAACTGAATTATTTAACTTTCAGCAATTTTAATATACATTTATCCAATTTTCCTGTCAGATAATCGAAAATCAATGCCAGAAATATAGTAATAACAATAACGCCAATAATAAATCCATAGCGGTTCTGTGCAGCAAGGCCACACCGGCTCAATACAAGCATGGGGATTCTCTGTAAGATATATATACTGAAAACATGCTCGCCAAACCATGAAAGCACCTTGCTCTGAAAAGAAATTTTCATCGTGATAAACACGACAACAGCCACAAAGAAAAGCGCCCATATCGTATATCTTTCAATACCTCCAGACCAACGATTGCCATAACTGAGCCAATAACCGACAAAGAGGAAAACACTGGCCAGTGCATATAAATAATCGTTTCTCATCACAACTTTCTCAACCGGCTTTTGAAGAAGTGCAAACCAACATCCGGCCGGCATAAGAATCATTGTATTATAGTACCAGTTTGGCAGCCCCATCCGAATCTCCCACAACACAAACAACATGGTCAATATGGTGAAAATAATCGTTCCCGCATAGATAGCACCCTTTTTCTCAAACCATCGCAAAAGAATAAAGGAAAAAAACATTAAGATATAAAGTCCGAAAATGGCAAACATATACCAATTTGAATTTCCCACGGATTTCCATCCGATTAGTGAAAAAAGAATTGTATTAAGAGTAAATTTCTGCCCCATAATAACTCCGACAATCAAATAGAGGCAGACTGCAATATCAAAATTCAAAAGTAAAATGAAAAAACGTTTGAGAGGAATCTGTTTTATATAACCGTATCCTTTTTTTAAAATGGACTTCATCATACCATATCCAGAATAGAAAAAGAATACCGAGACCACCATCTGATGCAAATGCTCTTTTAATGTAATATAAGTCTGATCCAATGCCCCACTCATCTTGACATAAGTGACGGCATGTCCCAGCAGAACAAGAAGTACGAAAACCCCTTTTATCAGATTCGTGCCGGCTATAGACATATAATTTTTTGAAAAGTTGTTAGAATCTGCAATCTCTGCACCTCTCACAAGTATCATTCCTAAAATCAATACAAACAGAATCATTTCAATTCCCCTCTCTAAAAGCCTAAGTTAAATTGTATCACATAATAATATTTAACGTCAATTGTTGTATATTCTTCAAACATCAGAATAATCCAAGAAGATCGGCAACCGTTTGACATGGATTAAACTCCGAACCATAAGACATGATTTTTGAAAAACTTTTCTGTGTTTCCGTCTGCACGTCTGCAACAAATGGGTAATCACGCATTTCCGCCGCATTATGGAAATACATTTGCGGGTATTTGAGACTCATATATTTTTCAAAATAATTTTTACTATAAGCACAGGCATAGACCGGCTTGTCCAGAATGGAAAACACCGACGCCAGTCGTCCATTGTTTGTCACCAGTACATCCGATACATATAACAGCTCTGGTATCGGAAGTATCCGATTCAAATAACCGAAATTTTCTTTATAGTGATTTCCCATGCAAAACGTATTTTCCATGAGAATCTCACTGTTGGTAAATAAAAACCATTCATCGCCAAGGTCTTTGACCCACTGTCTGATATCAAGCGTTTCCCAGTCTTTCCGTTTCATCTCTGCGTCTCCAAACACAATAACCGAAAGAAGTTTTTTCCCTCTTGCCTGTGGAAAATAGTAAAAAATACGCTCCCTGACCTCATTCTGCCTCTCTGGCAAACAAATATCATAGGCAAGCGGCAGCGAAACATTCTCAATCAACTCTTTGCCTTCAATACGGTAAGCCCGTCTCAACAAATCTGCTGAAAAAGGAGAACCCGCAATAATATGGGTAAATCTTGAAAAAGTATTCAAATGAAATTTTCTGCCCCTCTTCTCCATCAGATACATATTTTTAAACTGGTAATCATACGGAACCGCCAACAAAATCCTCTGGCCTTCCGGCGCCATATTGTTAATCTGATGAGTCAGAGACCCGTCTACACAGAGGACATTTGTCATTCCATCACAAAAATCTTTTTTCGCCCGGCGATAACCATGTGCGGCCAGCGGATTCTTGTGCTTTTCATTGTTCACATAATACCGAAACGTATACTCCAGCGACGGTCGTGCCGCAAAATAATCTTTGACGAGCGCAAGGTCATTGCTCAATCCGCGTCCCAGACTGCTCAGGAATGTAATCACTTTCTCATTCATGTTCCGCTTCCTCCATATACTGATTAATCATTTTGGCGATTCGTTCACTGCTGTGTCCATCACACGCAGCCATATATTTTTCAATAAACGCATCGTATTTATCCGACAGGGTATCCTTAACGGACGAACGCAGATACGCCGTCAAATCCTTCTGATTCTCGTAAATGTCACCGGGCAAATCGTCGGGATAATTCAGATAAAATCCACGATTATAATTTAGCAAATCATAACAATAAAAGGCAATCGGCTTGCGGAGTAAAACATATTCAAAAATAACCGAAGAATAATCCGTCACCAGCAAATCGGATACTAACATCATATCGTTCGTGGAAAAATCCCGTATCACTTTAATGTTGTCATATGACTTTTCAACAATCTTATTTTTCATGACCGGATGCGGACAGATAACAAACATCTGATTTGGCAGCAATTCTTCGGACAACCTGTCAAAATCCAAATCCGGCTTAAATTGCGTTCGGTCATCTCCGATATCACGGAAAGTCGGAGCATATAGAATCAAATATCGGTCACGGAACTCTGGATGCGCCTGATATACCGTTTCTTTTGTCTGCTGCATCTGTTTTTCATCATAAAAAGCGTCGGTACGGGGACATCCCAGCGCCTTTACTTTGTGCACATCAATGTCAAAAGCATCCGCATAAATGCCGCGAATCCAGTCGCTGCTGACCATCACCATATTATACTGCACATGGTAAGCATGGTCTGCCGCAATCGACATATTTGTTCCCCGCTGTCCAAATTTCTTGAAAGCCCCGCAGGCATGCCATAACTGCACGACACGCTGGCTCTGGCGCAGCTGAAAATGCCTCAGATAACGATTATAATCATCCGTTACAATGACACGGCTCGTAATATTCATATAATACATATAAAGTTTCGTAAACGGATTGTGTGGGAGACGTTTCGCACAAATTACCTTTTTCCCCTTGACATATGGGTATAGCGCTTTGGCGTTCCCCTCCAGCTCGCCATCTTTGCGCACGGTAAAGAACAGAACCCGATTCTTTACCGGATAACGACGCAGGAAATTTACAATCTTGCGAAACAGTATCTGCCCAAATTTGTCCGATGGAAAACGAAGCATCTTTGGCATTATTTGATTTAGATCAGGAACAATTTCCGGGCTATTCAAATCGGCTTTCCGGTCAACTAAATACTCTTTCATCATCGGAATCGTTTCTTTTGTACCTACATAATCGATAAAGTTTTCTTCCAAATCCTCATAGAAGACAATCCGGTCGTTCATAAAAGTAAAGTAACCCCTATTGTACCATTGAGGCAAATGGGATAATAAACTTTTCGATTTATCCGGTTTCTGCTTTTTCAAAAAGTCCGTTTTAAAAAATTTATTGGCAAGCGTATAATCCATGGCAAGGTACGGATTATTTTCGTATCCCGTCTTTACGGAATTCAGCGCCGTCGAACTTAAAAGAACCGCCTGCATATCTTCAAAATTGCGGTGATAAATCAACTGTGACGAAAAATCAGCCGATGATTTGATAAAGTTTTTAATCACATACTTGAACGCATTATTCGCATAACTGACTTTGGCGTCCGCAAACGTAATATAAGGTGTTTCTGCCAATTCCAACGCCCGATAATACAGCTCGTCCCTCGATGAAACATCCAGAAACTCCATATTGTTCTGTAAATATCCCGCCTCTTCAATCTCCTGTTTCCATTCACTCGGGATTAGAATACGAATGGCAATGAGATTTTGCAGCGTCAGGCTCTGAACACTGAGGAGAAATTTTTCTTTATCCTCTTTCTCACCATACAAGGCGATAGTAAACCATGCGTGAGAAAGCAGTTCTTCTTTCTCCACCGGCAGATTATCCAGTGCAAATTCAGGATGAGAATCTTTGAGCATGGAAATATCACACATATCTAACGACGCCATTTTGTCGTTTATTTCCTGCACCAGATGTTTTGCCGTGTCCTCTGGCAGCGTCCAGTATTTTGCATAAAACTGGTCTAACAAAATCTGTACTTCCTTACGGCATATTTCATTCAGATATTTATGGATTTCGTCTTTTTTCTCTTTTACTTCCTCAATATCTTCATACTGCGGATAATCAAGCATTATGCTCTCTTCTGCCGATTTGAGGATGATACGGTGCGCTTCGATATAATCTTTAATCTTCCATGAAGAAATGGAGGCCGTGATGGATTCTGCCTCTCCGTCATACATTCTCCGGTAATGAAAAATCACTCTGTCCAGCCCGGTAATACAGTTTGTCCGATAGACATAGCGCATTAAAAAGGCGCCATCCTCTGAATACGAAATCGGCGGCAGACGCAGGCCGTGCTGCTCAATAACCGAACGGCGAAACAGTTTATTACATAAAGAAAATGTCCACAGAATCTGTGAATCATATTTATCGATTCTTTCCATCTGCACCAAATCATTAATGCCATTCACCGGAAATGTCTGAAACCGGTTAAAAATATCATATTTGGCAATAACAAGATCCGCACGTTTTTCTTTTGCACGGTCATATAACGCCTGCAGCGCATCAGGCTCCAACACATCATCTGCATCAAAAAAGTAAACGTACTCTCCCTTTGCCAAATCAAGTCCGCGGTTTCTGGCAGAAGAAGGCCCCCCATTTTCTTTATCTATAACTGTTATGTGTTCGTAATGTTCTTCATACTCTCTCAAAATATTCAGTGTATTATCCGTCGAACCGTCATTCACTACAATAATTTCATAATCATCAATGCTCTGATTTGCAAGACTTTCCATCGTCTCCATCACATATTTTTCCGCATTATAGGCAGCAACAATTACCGAAACTTTCACTCGTTTTCTCCTCCCCGGATTTTCTCCATATTTTTCATAAACAATCCCTTTCTCCATCCTCTAATTCCTGCAAGAATTTGTTCTTTGGCACCTTTTTTACAAATAAATCTCCAAATGCAAACCAATAAGCAAATGCCGGAAATACCTCAAATGGCAAAAACAGGCATTCCGTCAGCGTCGCCACAACAAATCCGACACATATTGCAGGTATTAAAAAAGCATAAGTGGCATTTTTCCGCCGCTGTGTCAGATAGAACTTTAGAGAGAAACCAACTCCCAGTATGGTTATAACTGCATAGAAAAACATACTGAAAACCCCATATGTGTATCCGAACTGTATCCAGTTATTATGAGAATGATTCTTCTCTCCGTCCACCACCATGGAAGTTGTGCGGTGTCCTTTATAATTCATTTTATCCAAATACGCTAAATAAATATCAATTCGCCCATTAGTAAGCGCATTTAAGCCTTTCGAATATTTGATATTATACCAGATACGCTCCCATGCATTGCGCGGAATTACGACTTCCGGATCTTTCGTCTCCGCATTTTCCACATGCTCATATTCCGGCACAACTACCTCGCCGGGGTCTTTTTCAGGGTCCGGAATCTCATTTCCAAAATGAGTCTCTCCGACAAACTCAATCGGATGGCCTACAAAATCAGGTACTACCTTGAGTGCAGCCGTACAGACAGGAAAAACCGCGATGCACACAACACCCGCTAAGACTACGTTTTTGAGGAAAGACTGCCACATATGATTTTTCTTTGAGAGATAAACCCGCAAGCCAAGCCACATGAGAACGATAACCGCTATGGCGGCAATAGATGTTCTCGCCTGCGTCTTCTCAAGATAGAAAGCACATACCCCCAATCCCAAATAAGTGGAAACATTCTTTTTCCACGAACGCCCCGTCTCGACAATCCAATCCAAATCGGACAGAAAAACGGATATTATAATAAACAGATAGAGGGCAAACGTATTGGGATTGGTAAAAATACCAGCATAACGGACGCCCTCATACTGGGGCCGAAACAAAAAAGCAATTGCGGTCATCGCCCAAAACGCAAGTTTTACCGCGTCTTTCAGACATTTCCAGAGCAAATCCTTTCTCGTGTGGTTTTGCCAGACAAAAAATACTCCTGTAAACACAAATGCCAAAATCACCCCCAAGCCACACATCTTCTTCGGCACTAATATGTCCGATACGGTAAACATAATACACATGCCAAACCAGGCCAGCCAAAGAGAACGCCGCCAGCGAATATGCACCAAACTGCGGTCCAGCGACAATATGGCAATGGCAAACATAAGAAAAATACCACACACCGTATTGTAAAAATAACTTTCCTTGTGCAGCCCGTAGCGCACAATACAAAATAAAACCAAATCAACCATAAAACATGCGGTAATCAAATAATATTTCGTTTTATCACGCAACCGCCCCACAATCGGAATCCATGGTTTTAATAATAAAATAAATAAATCCTGCAATTTCCGTATCAACATTCTTCCTCCGCATCCAAAAAGGTGCGACCGTGAAGCCGCACCCCTGAAAAACGCACAGCGTTTTACACCTATTCAATCTTATCGTCTTTCTCTTTCGTATCCTCAACATCTTCCGGCGTCTCTTTCATCACTTTTTTAATGCGCTTTGTAATCTTCTGTACGGAGCTGTGATTTGGCTCACAGACATACAGCGGAGTAGAACGAATGGAAAACGTCGTCTTTTTCGCCCCGTAACCTTCCGCATTGGCAAACGCCACTTTCCATTTTGCCATATCGTTAAGCTGCATTTTACAAATAGAAACAATTCTGTCCTTTGACATACTCGTCTGGAACATATGCTTCGATTCTTTCAGCAATTTCGAAAAATTACGAAGTATGGACGGAGACATTACCTTATTCAAAATCGCCTCAATCATATGCTGATGATTGCGTCCTCTCTGATAATCCCCGTTCTGAAAATGATGACGCTCACGGCAGAATGCCAGCGCTTTCTTGCCATTCACCTTGTTATACCCTTTCTTAAACTTGTAGTGGGTTCCGGCGCCATGAGGCCCCCAGTCGGAAATAAAATCAGAATCCGAGTAAACTTCCACGCCGCCAAGCAAATCTACAATCTTTTTCAGACTGGTAAAGTTGACTCTTACATAATAGTCAATATCAATATCATACAGTTTCTCCAGCGTATTCATCGAGCAGTCCACGCCATATATACCGGCATGCGTCAATTTATCCGGCATACCGCCCGAATATGACTTCCCGCCTTTTGTATAGAGCGGCACATAATAATCTCTCGGCGTAGACGTAAGAAGAATCTTCTTCGTCACCGGATTTATCGTAGCAATAACATTAACGTCACTCCGGCTCGTCTGGCCAATCTTTCCGTAGACGTCAATACCACTAATATAAACATTAAACGGCTTTGTCGTCACATCAGTATCGATAATCTCTTCCTCGACTTCCGTCTGAATCTCACTATTCTCTAATTCGCGTGTATCTTTCGTGAAACTCACATATTTATCTTTAATCGGGTTGAGAAAACTCTGATTAATAACAGCAACCTGTATTTCCTTTGCATATAAAGCATCTACTAAAGTAAGAGAGTCGTCAAATTCCATGATTTTCAAATCCTTACCCACCTTACTCTTAGCCTCCGCCAGCGCCTTGTCGGTATTTTCACGGTCCTGTACCGAAAGAATTCCGTAAGTATAATCTTTAGCGTCTGCAATCGTTTTTGCCGGGTCGTCATTCAACACATAAAATGAAATAATATCCACTTTCATGGTCGCACCGCCCACATCCTGCAAGGCAGCCATACTCTCATTCATATACTTTGCTCCCACAAAGAAAATCATGCCAAAGACTAATGCCAACACTCGTCCGAAAATGTAACTCGAATTCGTCGCCTGACTCATAATCTGATAAACAAGCAGTAACACCGATACAATCACTAATGCCACCAGATACTTCGTTGGAATAGCTCCCAGCGTACCTACATAGATACAGAACATCACCGATACAACCAGTTGAAGCAAAATAACTATCAGGCTTATTTTTCTCTTAAATATTGTTTTCATTACAAACCTCCGTTTCTTATTAGCCTATTTACACGCTCATAACATTATATACTATTTTATATTAAAAATCAATTCCAAAAGTCGATTTACGGCGTTTCCATCCCGATAAGCAAACATTTCTTCCCGAAACTTCTGCAGACGTTCCTTATCCGAATCTTCTTTATGGCACTCCCTCTCCAAAGCCTGCTGGCTCTGAACAACCGGCCCGGGAACAAATTCGTCATACTTTTCATAAAAACCCCGTCCGTCTCCTTGAAACCTCTCTAAGTCATAGGCATAAAAAATCATCTTTTTATCTAACAGACAATATTCAAATATAATCGAGGAATAATCGGTAATCAGACAATCCGCCGCGGCAAGCAGGGTAGTAACTCCGGCATAGTCCGACATATTGTACACACGCCCCTCATACCTCGACAATACATCTGCCGGGCAATTGGCCGCCACATGCGGGTGCAGGCGCAGCAGCAGGACTTCACTCTCTTCCATCTGCCGCACAAACGAAGCCAAGTCCAGCGCAATGCGCGGGTGTTCCACTTCATAGTCACGAAACGTAGGCGCATATAAAATACAACGCTTGTTTTCCAATTCTGGATACCGACGCCAAAATTCTTTTTTCATCGCATTTATTCTTTTCTTATCAAGAAGCAAATCCGTGCGCGGCAGTCCCAGTATGTGCACATTCTCCATCGGCTGATTAAAGGCGGATGCATACTGCCTTTTTGTCATCTCGGAATTGACAATCAAATGCGTCAACCGCTCATTGGCGCGACGGGCAAGCTCCGCTACCTCTCCGGTATCGCTATCCTGTCCAAATTTCTTAATCGTTCCGGTTCCATGCCACAACTGCACTACTTTTACTTTGGCAGAAATTGGCGTGAAAGCCATCGGCATAAACTCATTATCAAGAAATATCGTTCCCGCGGTCGCCATATGGTATGCCTTAATTAAGAAAAAAGAGAACGGCCTGCGAATTCCATCTCTTTTTGTCAAAAAAATAAGTTTGGCGTCCGGCATTTTTTCCTTTATCCTCTTCGCCACTATGCCGATATTTCCCTCGTCACTGTCATCGTGTGTCGCCACCATAAATATTTTCTGTTTCCTCACCGGCGCCAGCCGGAACAGACAAAAAAATGAGGCAAAGAGATAATATCCTAACTTCTTAATCATCTTCTCCGTCTTTCATATTTAAATCCTGTTTAATCTTTGTCGTGGAAATCCCTTCTGTACGCGGCAGATAAACGACCTCGCAATATTCTTTGAGAAAATCAAACTTGCCCGTCCAGTCGTCTCCCATGACAAAAACATCAACGTCGTTGTTTCTAACATCGTCGATTTTCTGCTCCCATGTATATTCCGGTAATACTTCATCCACATATTTAATCGACTCCAGTATAATTTTCCGGTCTTCAAACGAATGATACGCTTTCTTGCCCTTTCCCGCATTAAACTCGTCCGAAGAGACAACAACAATCAAATAATCGCCCAACGCTTTGGCACGCCGCAGCAAATTGATATGCCCTACGTGGAGCAAGTCGAAAGTACCGTAAGTAATTACCTTTTTCATGTTAATCCTCCATTCCTTATAATCACGGAAATCGGCGACAGCTTATTTGTCCGCCATATCCATCTTTGCCTCGTAAAAACTAACTACTTCCTCCACATCCCCATAAGCTATCAGGCGTCCCTGTTCCAGAAGAATGCCTTTATTACACATGCGAAGCACCTGTTGTGTCGAGTGTGATACAAAAATAACCGTTACTCCTTGGTCAAACATGCTCTGCACCCGCTCCTCACATTTTTTGCGGAACTTCGCGTCGCCAACGCTGAGTACCTCATCCAAAATCAAAATATCCGGCTCGACAATCGTCGCCACGGAGAACCCAAGCCTCGCCCTCATACCGGAAGAGTAATTTTTCACCGGCACATTGATAAAACTTCCCAACTCGGAAAACTCGACAATCTCATCATACTTTTCTTCCAAAAACTCCTTGCTGTAACCTAACATGGCGCCATAGAGAAAAATATTTTCCGCACCGGTATACTGTCGGTCAAAGCCCGCGCCAAGCTCAAGCAGCGGAGCAATTTTACCATATGTCGCCACGGTTCCCTCTGTCGCTTTTAATACGCCTGCCACCACTTTGAGCAGCGTACTCTTTCCGGCGCCGTTCAGTCCCATAATCCCGAGACGGTCACCCTTTTCAACTTCAAAACTGACGTCGCGCAGCGCCCAAAAATCCTGATACATCAATTCTTTCTTGAGCATCTTAATCACATATTCTTTTATATTATCAACTTTTTCCGCACTCAGGTTAAACTTCATGCTTACTTTGTCTACTTTCATCGCTAACGACTTCTTTGCCATGTTCTGCCCCTCCTAAATATTCAAAATAAAGGAATCCTGCTTTTTATAGAAAACAAACATTCCCACTACCAACGTGCCTATAGCAAAAACCGAGGTATATGACAACAAAATCATGTCAAACGACTGTCCAAAGAAAGCACGGCGGAAATTGTCTATAATGCCAAAGAGCGGATTGAGCTTTACGAGTCTCTGCGTATCTCCACTCATGTTGCTGACAAAATAGAAAATGGCGCTGCAATACATAATGAGCATCAGCATAACGCTCCACAAATACTCGATATCACGGAAAAACACACAGAGCGTAGCCAAAATCATTCCGACTCCCATTGCCAGCACAAACAGGTTCAGAAGAGGGATTACCGATAAAAACATATAGCCATTGAGCGGCGCCATATACTTTCCCGTCGCCAGAAAAAATATCATCACGCCGAGCAACACTACTAAGGAAATAAGGAAAATAATGAAATTCGCCAGAATCCCCGAAAACGGATAAATATATTTTGGCACATATACTTTTTTAATCATCGCCCCATTTGTCCGGATTGAGCGCATAGCGCTGTTGGTCGCAGAAGAAAAAAACGAATATAGCAGACGCCCCGTCAATACATAAACAGGAAAAGGCACTCCCGCAAAAGCAGGGTCCGTACTGTTACGGCCTAACAAACTGCCGAATACAACAGACAGAACAATCATTGTCAGCAACGGCTCGATTAACGTCCATAGCATGCCCAGATAAGAGCGTCGGTATCGCAATTTTATATTCTTTTTTACAAGCTGTCCAAGCAAATATTTATATTTGCGGAAATTGTCTACAAATTGAACCATTCTGTAACCCATCCTTTTTTTCTCTGATTTAATCAGTTAATTATACCATTATCTTCCTATTTTCGTCAACCTTTACAAAAGTTATAACATCATATTGACATAATTCCCTCATTTGGTATATCATAATTTTTATGGTATAGTAAAAATTGCACTTAGAACGGAGAATATGCTATGTATAATATGGAGAAACAACATAAGTTAGGAAAACTTCATGCTTTGGAGCGGATTTGCATGCTTCTGGATGAAGATTCTTTTCGGGAAATTGGTTCCAATATTACAAACTTAGAAGATGCGTTCAATATTAAAAAAGGACAGTTTCCCTATGATGGAGTCATTACCGGTTATGGTACTATCGGAGGCCAGAAAGTCGTAATATATTCGGAAGACTTCACGGTAATCGGCGGAACCTTGGGAAAACAGCACGGTTTTAAAATCGCAAACGCAATTAAAATGGCTATCGAAAACCGCTGTCCAGTAATCGGTATTAATGATTCCGGCGGAGCCCGTATTCAGGAGGGCGTCAACGCACTGGCCGGATACGGTGAAATCTTCTATTATAATACATTAGCATCCGGATATATCCCGCAGATTTCCATTATTGCCGGAAACTGCGCCGGCGGAGCCGTATACTCCCCCGGTATTACCGACTTCATTTTCGTCATTGACGACATCAGCCAGATGTTTGTCACCGGCCCGAAAGTTATTAAAAGCGTAACCAACGAGGACATCAGCGCCAGCACGCTTGGCGGCGCCGGCGTTCATGCCGCAAAGAGCGGCGTGGCACACTTCCATATGCCGGACGAGAGAGAATGCTTCAAGCGTGTCCGCGAATTAATTTCTATCATACCGCCTTGTTATGAAGAGGGTTATCTGCATACGAACCGCTCTTCCATCGAGGATTACAGCAGAGACATTCAATTTAACGAAAGCCTTGCCAATATTATTCCAGAGCAGAGCAATCAAAGCTATGATATCCACGACGTGATTGACGGTATTGTCGATGACGGTACTTTCCTCGAAGTACAGGAAGAATTTGCGCGAAATGTCGTCGTCGGCTTCGGTCGCATCAAAGGAGTTGCTATTGGTATTATTTCCAATCAGCCAAAATTTATGGCAGGATGTTTGGATTGTGATTCTTCCGATAAGGCGGCACGATTTATCCGCTATTGCGATTCGTTTAATCTGCCAATCATTACCCTGACCGACGTCACCGGATTTTTACCGGGTAAAGACCAGGAATACAAGGGCATTATCCGCCACGGAGCAAAACTGCTTTACGCCTATTCCGAGGCCACAACGATAAAAATAAATATCATTTTGCGAAAAGCGTACGGCGGAGCTTATATCGCCATGAGCAGTAAACATCTGCGCTCAGATTTTGTTTACGCATGGCCGACAGCCGAAATCGCCGTTATGGGTGCAGAGGGCGCCGCCGATATTTTGTACGGCAAAAAAATCAAAGCTATGGAAGCCTCGAAAAAAGCGGCCTATCGTCAGGAAAAAATAGACGAGTACAACGAAAAGTTTATGAGCCCGAATATTGCCGCCATGCACGGTTATGTCGATGAGATTATTAAACCGGAGGCAACGAGAGAACGTATTTACGGCGATATTATGATGCTCTCTGACAAGAGAAGTTTCCAATCCGTGAAGAAGAAACACGGGAATATTCCGCTTTAAAGCGCAGCGGAAAAATACGCTGTCCAGAATAACTCATATAAAAAGTGCGGCTCGCAAGCCGCACTTTTTTGAAATCGGATTATCGCTACTGCGACTCATCCTCAGGTACCGGAGTGGCGTTATCTGTATCCTGATGTTCAATCACAATTTTAATCTTTATATGGTTCTTAACCCGCAAGCCGGGCGGCAGTGAAAACTTCACATCCAGCGTATGCTCACCGTCGGACAATCCGCTCAAATCAACGTATGCTCCCAAATCCGCCAATTCCAAATCCGCCAAATCACTCTCCTCACCCGTGACATTGACCGTATACTTTTCCGAAGAAGCGATCAAATTCATCGTACAGTTCTTCGGCAAATTCTTTACTGCCACATCCGTCGGTGAGAGTAAATACGTGCGCTCGCCGTCTTTTTCGATTTCACAGCGAACCGATATCGTAGATATATCCTCTTCTAACTGCAAATCGCCGGTTATATAATCCGCCAGTGGAATTTCTCGCTCTACATTTTTCTTCTCACCATCAATATTTACCTGAATTTTTATTATCTCTACTTTTTCCAGTGCGCTTGACGTTCCCGAAACACGTATTGTCTCCGGTTTATAATCGGTCTGCACAAGACGATAACCTTCCGCCGGAGTTCCTCTTGTCGATACAAGTATCGGCACTTCTTTCGTTCCCCGTACCTCTGTCGACACGCGAATCGTATTATTGCTGAACGTAACATTTGTATCGTCCAGAGCATCCCCGTCTTTATCATATAAGATAGGCGTATACTTTGACTCAAAATCTTCACTCTGTCCATTGAGCGTTACCATAACTCCCACATGGTCAATCTTTTTGAATTTAGACTCCCCGCAGGAGACTTCTACAATATTCGGTTTTGCCACCATCTCACCAAGAACATAATTCTCACTCAGTTCTCCCTGATAGTCTACCCGCACCTTAAATTTCTGTGTCACTCTCTTTTCCAGATTAACTTTTAAAACGGCGTTATCCCAACTCATTTCTACACTGGAATTGGATTCTTTATTCAGTTTTACGTCAATACTGACTGCGTTTACTTTGGATAATTCAGTCAAATCCGCCGTTGCAGTAAAATCCGCTTCCGTCAGTGTTTCCACAAAACTTCTTTTCCCTTTTACCGTTACCTGAACGGTATCTCCATCCTCAATTTCATAAACCTGATTGGCCGAAGTAATTACATTCTCATTTAATATTTTTACCGGAATATCATGAAAAGTCTTTGACGTGGTCGGGTCTGTAATATTAATAATGACGAGCCAGAAAAGAAAGGCCACAATCACGGATGCAATTTTCAAAGAAAGGTTACTCATCCACTTTTTTTTCATTCTTCTTACGCCCCTTCCACCATTTTAATTTTTTATCATCGGAACTACGCTTTGAGGCTTCCTGTAATCGAATTTGCAATGTATCGGCATCTATTTTGCGATATAACTTACCGTCGCGGGCAAGGGAAACATATCCCGTTTCCTCCGAAACGATAATAGTGAGCGAATCCGAGATTTCGCTGATTCCCAAACCGGCGCGATGCCTTGTGCCTAATTCTTTGCTTACGAGTAAATTGTTGGACAACGGAAGATAGCAGGTAGCTGCTACAATCCGGTTATCACGTATGATAACAGCGCCGTCGTGAAGAGGCGTATTGTGCTCAAAAATATTGACCAGAAGCTGGCTGCTGATTTCTGCATCAACCGGAATCCCCGTTCTCTCATGCTCCCTGCACTGAATATTGCGCTCTACTACAATCAGGGCGCCCGTCTTCACTTTCGCCATATCGTATACGGCCTTAATAATTCCCTTAATACTCTCCTCCGTATAGCGCTCGTTACGACTTTTCTGGTTCTCAAAAGGCAGACTGCTCAAAATATTTTTCCGCCCCAGTTGTTCCAGCGCATTACGCAACTCCGGTTGAAAAATAACAATCATCGCCACGATTCCTACTACCATCGCATTTTGGAACACCCATAGCACAACGTTCATTTCCAACACCAACGCCACTAAAAAAATGATTCCTAAAATAATCATTCCTTTTAACAACACCCATGCTCTCGTGTCCTTAATCCAAAGAATAATATGATAAAAAGCAAAAGCAATGATTAATATTTCTAACGCATCGGTTATCGTAAACTCCGGAATGGTCAGCCACGCCACATAGTCCCGAAAAAAACTAATAATGGTATTCATACATAACGCTCCAATCTATCGCCTAACTAAAAATGATTTTCCTCTTCTCCATCAAGTGTCTTTTCCAATTCCAATCGTAAATCCAAATCTTCCGTATCTTCCGATACAATGCGAGTCACCGTTTTATCCGCCGCCGCTACTTTAAATTTCGGAATCGCCGTCACATAATAATAATATTCATCATCTTCAAACTGCAATTTCCTTGTGCCCTGATAATCCAATGTCATACGGAAAAATTGAATCACATAAGCGATAACAACGGAAACCAGAACAGAAATAATACTGTGCAAAAGATTAATTTCCAACTCCAGCGTAATGTTTCCTACCAATATAATGGAAAGAACCAATATAGCGCCGACAAGAATTGCAATTTGAGAAGCATACTGTATTTTCGTTCTCCGTATCAGGTAGACGCAGACAAAGGTAACAAGAAATGCCACCAGTGTAATAACCAGATAAGCATTGCCCCGCAAATACTCTAACAGATATTCCAGTGAAGCAGTCAGCGACGCCTCCTGTGCCTGTCTCGATATAACAAGAGCATATTCCTGTATTCCTCCGAGCAAAAAATGAAATAAAATCCCCATAGCCAACGCCGGAATAATGACCGGAGAAAAGAACAAAGCGGCCACAATAGGCGCCAGATAACCAAGCTGAAGCGCAGAAAGCACCGGAACGGCGACAAGAACAATCCCCTGCTTTTCCGTAAGGCGGCCAAACAGCAAATAATAAATAATGAGTAAAATGGTAATCGCCACCGACGCCAGAGGCGAGATGCGATAAATTTCTCCTAAAGTAATGGCTGCAATCGCCAGCAGAGAGACAAAATCCGCCATCACACCACAAATAATTGAAATAGCTGCAAGAACGATATATTGACCGAGTAAATCGGAATAGTCCAAATGAAACGTTGTGACAAACAGAATAGCAAACACAATACAGGCTTTTACACTTCCCCTTGCCACGCGATAATGTTTCTCATAAAAATTTTTTAATTTACTCTTCAACGTCAACAATGCCATCATAGGGCGCTTTCCTCCTGCTCTTCTTCTTCATACAACGCCAACAATTCCTGCAAAGTAGCGTCATACTCCTTGACCCGCAATGCCGCCTCTTCGTAGTGCCGTTTTGCCATACGTCCGGTCACAATCAATGCCACGACTTCTGTCAAAATAAGTCCAACCCCTGCTGGAATTATGATTCTTCCAAATGGTATTTCAAAAAAATGTACCATCCAATAATCCAAATGACACATTGCCACTAAAAGAATAAGCAAAAAACCTGCTGTGGCAACTGCTACCGCTGTCTTTAACAACTGCAGACGGATATAATCCGCTTTTGTATAATGCGTCCTCTTTAAATCAGTACTCCCTTGTCCATTCTCATAATCAGACAATCGAATCATTTTACGAATTTTTTCTTCTTTGAGCATTGGCTTCTCCATTCCAGAGCACAAAACAGAATTATTTACAGATACAAAAATCGGTACTCTTTTTCATTCTATCATAAATACCTGCAAGATAAAAGGACTTTTACTAGATTTCATCACCTTGCAAAAGTCCTTTTATTTGTTATCTTCTTTTAGTATTACCTAACTCTTAAAAAACTTAACCGATTCTTCTAATTCCTGTGCCATTTCATTCATCGAGGTACAATTCGTGTTTACATTTTGCACTTGCGTAATAATCTCACAAATATTTCCATTTACCTCTTCATTACTTGCGGCATTTTCCTCACTTATCGCACCTAAGTTAGATACGTTCTCAATTACTCTTTCTTTGTAATTGGACAACTGGCCTGTCTTTTCGGCAATGGAACGGATTTCGTCCGCCGAGTGCCCAATATCTTTACTGAGTTCCTCATACTTAACCCGAGTCAGCTTAATGCTATCCTGTTCCTGAAGAATCATAGCCTGAACCTGAGCCGCCAAATCAACGGATTTCTGAGAAGCTTCTGTAATCGTCCGCGCTAACTGCTTAATCATTTCCGCTCCTTTGGCGCTCTGCTCGGACAATTCAAAAATCTCTTCCGCTATAACCGCAAAGCCTCTTCCGTGCTCACCAGCACGTGCTGCCTCAATCGAGGCATTCAAGCTCAAAAGATTTGTCTCTTCCGAAATAGATAAAATCATGGCAACCGCTTCGCCAACCCGTTCAATAGAGCCGTTTGTCTCATGAATCTGGGCTGCGATACTCTCAACCGCGTCCACGGACTTTTTGCTCTCTTCCATAATATTGTCCATATTCGTCATGGCTACATTATTCGTCTTTAATATGTTTTCCGAATCCTGATAAAGCTGCTCAACACTCTGTGACATATCGTTCACGCAACTGCCGATCTCCTGCATCTGCTCGGAAATATCCTGAACATTTACGTTCATATACTCCGCGCTCTTTGTGAGCTCATCTACAGAATCGACAATCTGTTTGGCACGTTCCGAAGTGTCGTCGCTCAATCCGGCGACTTCTCCAATATTATCGACTAACTGGTTAGAAACCGACTTGACCTTACCAATAATTTCAAACAAATTCTGCTGTAACAATTTTGTCTGATTTGACAGTATGTGCATTTCGCGAAGTTTGCTCTTTTTCTCTTTATATTCCTGCAATTCCCCCTGCGATAATGCGTTCACCCTTTGCCCAAGATAAATGAAAGTTTTCGATACCTTTTTACTGAACAGCAACACTATAATAGCAGATATAATCAACATAATAATTGCAATAGTAACTATATTCACAAGCATACTATTGGTAGACGAAACGACTTTATCCATTAAAATAGATGCATATGCCACTCCTTCCACTTTCCCATCAATTACTATCGGCGCAAAGCAGGCATAATACAAATTATCATTTACACTCACATTTTCCTGAAAATAACCTTCTTTATACTTGTCGGGATTCTTAAACATATCTTTGTTGCACTCAATTTCCCGAATACGATAACCGTTCGGATTTTTAAGCGATGTCACACACGACATATCCTCGAAAATAATAGCAACTTCAATATCCTGTCCTTTCAAGCTGTCCAGAAAATCATAGTGACTGAGAGCATTGATAATGGTAACCTCATTTTGCACACAGTGGCTCGCCAGATTTCGGGAGACTGCAAGCAGCATTTCTTTCGAAGACTGCTGCACACTATTGGATGTAATACGAAAAGATAAAATACTGACAATGGTAATCGAAATAATAAGCGGCAATAGAGAAACACTTATCAAAAAAACAAACAGACTAATTTTACCAGATTTTGATTTATCTTTCACTTTGTTCTTTTTCTTCTTTTCTTTCTTTATCTTTTCCGGTTTCGTTTTTACTTTCTTCTCTTTTATCTGCGGTTTTATTCTTTTCTTCTTCTCCTTGACGTTTGCTTTTTTCATAATTTCCTCCACATCTTTTCATCCGCCAATGAATAATTCCTGACTCGGCAAAAACTATATCAGCATCCCATGATATGCTTATCACGGGACGCTGATTTTATATCATTTTAAAGCCTTTTTCTTTCTTGACATAACGATACTCTGTATTACAAGGAACAAACATAACATTACGGCAATCGTAATACCTGTCCACCACGCATCGTCAAATCCTAAGGAAGATACAATATTCTGAATCGTACTCAACGACAAAACACCAAACATCGTACCTATAATATTACCTACACCACCGGTCAGCATAGTTCCGCCGATAATCGACGAAGCAATCGCATTCATCTCTTCTGCATTGGCATGGGACGGAGAACCAGAGCCGACAAACAGGAAGTAAACATAACCACCAATGCCTGCCAGCAAACCGCATATTATATAGGCGAGGAATTTTGTTCTTCTGACATTAATGCCGAGCATCAACGCACTCTGCTGATTTCCACCTACCGCATAAAAATTGCGTCCGGTTTTTGTCCATCTCAGGATACAGAACAGTAAGATGACAATGACAAGAGCTACAATTACACCGATACTTACATAGGCGTCCACATATACGCCACGCCGGTTCGTGCTTCCCATTCCGGGAACATTAATACGATAATCTTTCAATGCCATGAAGCCTTCATGCGCAACATTAAACGGCTTGGAATTTACAATCGTCGTCAGACCACGCGCAAGGAACATACCCGCCAAAGTAACAATAAATGGCTGTATCTCCAAATATGCAACCAAAAATCCCTGTCCGATACCAAAAGCCAGACCGATGCCTAACGCAATCAGGATGGAGGTGAAAATATTTCCACCTTGCATATCCAAATTTACCGCACAGCACATACAAACTAACGCCGCCACACCACCGACTGAAATATCAATACCGCCGGTAATCATAACCAAACTCATACCACACGACAGAATAATCAGGAACGCTTTTGCGTTCAAAATGTTAAAGAATGTCTGCGGCTTTGCGAAGCCCTCTCCTAAAAAGAGAACGGCACACAAATACATTATGAAAAATACAACAATTGTAATAGTCAACAACAAGTTAGTATCTGTCATTCCCTTTATTTTTGGCAGCACTGAAGCGCCTCCACTAGTAGTCTTGGAATTTGACATATTAAGCCGCCTCCTTTCTGTTAACTGTTATCTTTTTCCACAATTTCGTCGCTTTCTCGCGTACAATTGGTGCGCTGACTACTACCAGAATAATAACGATAACAGCCTTATATGCCTTCAGTGCGGCAGAATCTACTCCCATAGCCTGCAGAGTAGTCGTCAGGTACTGAATTACATATGCGCCAAGAATAGAAGCCACCATATTAAACTTACCACCGCTAAGTGCATTTCCACCTAAGGCCACTGCCAGAATAGCATCCATCTCGATATCTTTGGCAATAACAGAGTAGTTAATGGTAGAAGTTCTTCCGACCTTTACGAGTGCGGCAATCGCCACGCATAAACCTAAAATTACAAAAGACAAAAATTTAACAAACGCCGGATTCAAACCGTTCAGGCGCGAAGAATTTTCATTGATACCTACCGACTGTGTATATAAGCCGAGGTTCGTAAACTTCAACACCAAAAACATAATTATAACACACAAAATAGCGACAAATATCGGCGTCGGTACCGGAATGCCGGGTATAAATCCACCAATATAACCAAGAGACGGGTCGCTGACAACCGGCAGCGTGTTATTATTAATCCACGAGGCAACGGAGCGTCCCGCTGTATACAGTATCAACGTCGCAATCATCGGCTGTATTCTGAATATTGATACTAAAACACCATTGAATGCTCCAAACAACATACATACCACACAAGCAACTAAAAATGCAGTCAAAATACTTGCCTGCAGCTGCTCCGGTCGCGGATTACTGCCGCAAAGAATACGCAGTATCACACTACCGCCAATAGCAACAGCCGCACCGACACTGATATCCTGACCACCCGAAGCCGCCGTTACTAATGTCATTCCCATTGCCAAAATCGCAAGTTCTGAACCAAAGTCTAAGATTGTAATCAACTGTCCTTTCAGAACCAGATTGCCGACACTATTCGGCTCCAGTTTGATTCCAAAGAAAGACGGGTCAACAATCAGATTAAAAATGGTCAGCAAAAGAAGTGTTGCAATCGGAATGAAAATTTGCTTTCTTACAATCTTTCCTAATACTACAGATATTCCTGTTGCTTTTTTTGCTGTCACTATTTCTCACCTCCGGCAATTGTATTCATTATCTTCGTCTGTGTCAAATCTTCGCCCGTAAGTTCACCGACCACTTTTCTGTCACGCATGACAATCAGCCGTGAACAGGTACGCAGCATTTCGTCTGTTTCGGAAGAAATAAAGGTCACGCTCATTCCCTCTGAGGCAAGTTTTAAGACAAGCTTCTGTATCTCAATTTTAGTACCTACATCAATTCCTCGCGTAGGCTCATCCAAAATCAAATAATCCGGATTCGTCAGCAGCCATCTCGCCAAAATTACTTTCTGCTGATTTCCTCCTGACAGAGATTTGATTGGCGTCTCATCCGATGCCGTCTTTATCGAGAGCAGCTTTATGTATTCTTCCGCAAATTTCTTCGCCTGCGCTCTAGAAAACGGTTTGAAAAATCCTTTTCTCACCTGCAGGGCAAGAATTATATTATCCCGAACCGACAAATCGCCGACAATACCATCTCTCTTACGGTCTTCTGGAAGATAGGCAATATTGTTTTTCATCGCATTTATCGGTTTCGTAATCTTCACCGGTTTACCTTTTACTTTTACTGAGCCGCCCATTACACGGTCAGCTCCAAAAATTGCCCTGACGCATTCGCTTCGTCCGGAGCCTAACAATCCGGTAAATCCATTTACTTCACCTTTATTAATATGGAAATCAAACGGTTTGATTCCCGCGTTACTAACTAACCCTGCCGCTTCATATACAGGAACACTGTTATCATCTTTGGAGTATGTTTGCTCCTCACCCTTAATATCTGACAAATCGTCTAATTCCTTACCGAGCATCTTCGATACCAACTGCACTCGCGGAAGGTCTTTAATCAGATATTCACCTACCAAAGTACCATCTCGTAAAACTGTAATCTTATCGCACACTTCATATACCTGATCCAAAAAGTGTGTCACAAAAATAATACCTACCCCGCGGGATTTCAAATCTCTCATCAACCCGAAAAGCTTTTGCACTTCCTGCTCGTCAAGGGAAGATGTCGGCTCATCCAAAATCAATACCCGGCACTGCATATCAACCGCACGCGCAATTGCCACCATCTGCTGCACTGCCAGCGAGCAGCTTGCCAGCTGCTGTGTAGCTTTTGCCGGAATATCTAATGAGCGCAAAATCTTTTCCGCATCGCGATTCATCTTTTTCCAATTCTGGCCCATTCCCTTTGTTCGTCCGATGAACATATTCTCTGCAACCGATAAATTGGGACAAAGTGTAATCTCCTGATAAACTGTACTGATACCAATATTTTGAGCATCCTGTGGAGAACGAATGGAAACTTCTTTATCATGTCCTTTCATAAAAATCTTTCCGTCGTCCTTAGAATAGACGCCGGTCAGGACTTTTATCAAAGTTGATTTACCTGCTCCGTTTTCACCCATCAAAGCGTGAATTTCACCCTCACACAAAGTAAAGTCCACATTTTGCAAGGCGCGGACTCCGGGAAAGCTCTTATTAATATCTCTCATTTCCAAGATAGCGTTATCTTTCACCGTCAATTCACTCCTTTATATTTATTTAAAAGAAATGCGGTACAGGCGCATGAAATCCATGTGGTCGTACCGCATAAATATTACAGAAATTATTTTGACTAAGCTTTACAATTAGATACCAAACTTCTCAATCTCTTCATCTGTAATTTCTTTAGCATCAAAGCCTTTCTCTTCCATGTAAATCTTCTTCTCAGGAATAGACTCGCCTTTCTGCAGCTTCTGGATGATTTCATCAAGAGTATCAGCCTGGAATGGGTTACACTGACCATCATAGTTCCAGTTACCCTTCTTAAGCTCTTGCAATGCCCATTTGTTGCAGTCAAAGCCCATGATGATTACATCTTTGCCAACGCCGTGAGACATGTTCGCTTTGTCAAGAGCTGCTACAGCTCCCTTAGCCATATCATCGTTCTCTGCATAGATAACATTGAATGTTTTCTTAGCGTCGATTGCAGTCTGTACAATCTGCTGTGCAGTCTCCATATTCCAGTCTGCCGCCTGCTGTGCAACAATCTTCCAGTTCTTGTCAGCTTTTACCTGCTTATCCAAAGCACCGGTACGACCCAACTGTGCGGCACTACCCATTTCACCCTGAATATGAATAATTTCATATTTGTCAAGATTCTGTTTCTTCAGCCATTCTACAGCTGTTTCACCCTCTTTGTCCATGTCGGAAACAACGCCTGCTTCATAAAGGCTCTCATCTGCATCTACGATACGGTCGAAGAGAATAACTTTTGTTCCTGCGTCTTTTGCTTCTTTCAATACAGTATCCCAACCAGATGTACCTGCTGCAGAAAGAAGAAGATAATCTACTTCATCCTGAATCATCTTCTGAGCCTGCTGCATCTGCTCATCGTTCTTTTTGCTGTAAGCAAAAGATGCATCATAACCGTTTTCCTCTGTGAACTTATTTTTCAAGTCCTTGTCGTTAGCGGTACGGTAACCGGACTCATTCGGGTCGTTGTTAATAATACCAACTTTAATTAAGTTACTGGAACCGGAATCAGCTTCATTGGAACCGCTTGTCGGTTTGTCCTCACCACCACATGCAGTTAAGCCTACGAGCATCATTGCTGCCATCAAAATGGCAAAAAGTTTTTTCATTTTCATTGAAAATAACCTCCAAACATTATATTCTCAAAGATGTATCCTTGAGTTGAGGATATTATACCATGTATCAATAACATACTAAATGATATATATGGAACACAAATTGATATAAATAG
The DNA here is from genome assembly GCA_910577295.1 of uncultured Eubacterium sp. GTDB lineage: Bacteria > Bacillota > Clostridia > Lachnospirales > Lachnospiraceae > Eubacterium_F. The sequence continues at coordinate 121,430 of CAJTLS010000001.1, read as the reverse complement.
CATTCGATGGTCGTTTTCCCGTTTCCGATTCCACCTCTTCCCACACTCTCTTTTTCACAAAAAATCTGCAGAAAATCACTATAATTCGCAGCTCTTGCGAACAACAAACGCAGTCGTCTTTTCCTGTCGGCCTATCAGGCGCCCCCTGATACTATTTCTTTTAATAAACATAAAATGATTTTATTCTGCAAAATTTTTATAACAACTTAAATTTAATTAAATTTAATAAATATTTTACATATAAATAGAAGATACTATGGACGGTAGGTCAGTTTGGCAGCCATACAGCAAGCCTGCAGAAAATGGAGGAAATCGCAACTATGAATGATAAGCAGACATTTAGCAACTGCCACAGAACTTCCGGCAGCAAAAACAAAAAAGCCGATATTTCCGGAGCTTCCGTGGACGCCGAACAGGATTCTTCCACTTCCAAATACGTTGTCAGGGACGATGACAGGAAGCGGAAAGACGGCCCCGGTGGTGACTGATTCACCACCGGAGACTTTCTTTTTCTATTTTTCATACCGTTCATGGCGTTTACATCCCTCTTCGGATAATTCATAAATTGTATCGCAGACTTCCGCCATGTATTTGCGGTCATGGGATACACTGATAATCGCTCCCGAAAATTCTTTTAACATCTTCCGGATAACCGGATTGGATAACGGGGAAAAGTTTCTCGTAGGTTCATCCAAAATCAGTACATTTGCTTTTTCTACACACATAGAAAGAAGAAATAATTTGGCTTTCTGCCCGCCGCTTAACTCTCCTATCGGATGTTCCATTTCCTCTTTTGTAAATTTCAGGCTTCCCAAAAAAGTTCTGATTTTTGTTTGCTCTTCCTTATCTCCCGTAACACTCAGATATGAGAGCGGAGTATCAGAAAAGTCCATTCTATCTCTGTAGTCCTGCGGCATATAAACGGCCCGTATATCCTCTCTCGGTAAAAGTTCCTCTGCTGCCAGTTTCAGCAATGTCGTCTTTCCCACACCATTTTTGCCGATGATACATACTTTCTCAGGCCCCCTTATCTCCAATTGAATATTTTTTGTGAGACACCTGTCTCCCACACACAATTTCTCCCTTTCCAGACGAAGTACGACTTTCCCCTGCGGTATCTTATCCGTTTTCGCAAACTGAAAGAAAATCGCCTCCTCCACGTCCGGTATCTCTGTCATCGTATCAAATTCTTTCTCAAAGCGGCGCTCCATGGATTTTACCGCTTTCATCTTCTTCTTTAACAATCTCGCCCCACTGGGGTCCTGCCTTGTAATCGTCTCCTGCTGATGCGCCACTTTCTGCTCTATACGGCGGAGTTTTTCCTGTCTGGACTGATATTCGCTCCGCTCCTTTTTTGCCAGCTGCTCCTGCTTTTGCAGACTGCGGTTCCTCTCCTCTGCGTATTCCCGATATCCCATATTACAGATGGTATGTCTCGGTTTTCTTTTCTTCCTTATCATTTCCAGATGGATAATACGGTTGGCGGTTCTTTCCAACAGCGTTTCATCATGGGAAATAAACAACACCGCTCCTTTCCAGTTACGGATAAATTCCTCCAGCCACGTCAGCGTCTGCAAATCAATGTCATTCGAGGGTTCGTCAAGCAAAAGGACGGTCGGCCGTCTGCACAACATGCGCACAAATTGTAATTTCACTTTTTCCCCACCGGATAAAGTTCCCATCTTTTGCTGCGAATACAAAACCTCCGGCAGCAATTTCAACTGACTTGCCATTGCGGCAAGTTCCTTTCCATTACAGTTGTAGAACGCCGGCTCTTCGCAGAGAAATTCATAGACAGACATTTCCTTTTCCTCACATGACAGCTCCTGTTTTACATATCCCAAAACGCAGCCGTTCTTGATTATCTCTCCGCGGCAATCCGCGTACCCCTCTATCCATTTTTCATCATATATATATTGCAGCAAGGTAGATTTTCCATTACCCTCTTCACCGATAAGTGCCGCTTTATCCCCGTCGTTGAGATTCAGGAAAAAATCGCAAACCAGCTCTCGCAAATCCTGTTTGTTTGTAATACACAAATTTTTTATTTGTAACATATATCCAGCTCCTTTCTGCCTGATACCACCGGATATAGATTCTTTTTTTTTTGCGAACATACACCACAACCAAAGAGTCCGGAAACGTAAAAATCTGCTTTCAGTATAAACCAAAAGCAGATTTTCTTTCCACAAATATAATGTTCTCCAGAACATATCCCTATATATGCGGCGGTGCACCATTCACCTTAGGCTGACGGCAGGTTCTACTTGCTACCGTCAAGCTAACTACTAAATAATCTACATTCGGCATCACAAGAACATCCGGTTATTTCCCGGATACAACTATGTCTTCTGCTTTTTCTGTAAATTATTTAATAATCATTCCACACCTCCGCAAAACTACAATTTACTTAAATTCTACCTCACCGCTCTCAATATCATAAACGGCTCCGATTACTTTAGCATTTGGAAGATTCAGATTATCGTTAATCTTCTTTATACTGTACTCCACATTGAGACAACATGCTTTGTAGTCATCTTTTTCATTTCCGATTGCCAGCCGTATCTCATTGGTAATAGATTTTATGTATCCTTCTGCACCACCGGCGATTGCCGCTCCTACTGCACCACAATGGGTATGACCAAGAACAACTATCAGATTGGAACCAAGATGCTCTGCCGCATACTCGACACTGCCGAGCTGGAAATCATTAATTACATTACCAGCCACACGAATGACAAACAGCTCCCCAATGCCTGCAGAGAAAATACTCTCCGGTATAACGCGGGAATCCGAGCAGGTTACTACGACTGCATACGGATACTGGCCGTTTTCACAAGTATCCTTGCGAATTTCTTTTGAAATATCTCCCGTCCCTGTAGTAGCGTTCAGATATTTCTCATTTCCCTGTTTTAATTTTGACAGCGCTTCCTCTGCCGAAAGACTTTCCACTTTCACATGTTCCGCCATGATAAAACCCTCCTCGTCTTTTTTAAACAGAGTATACCATCTTTTTCTACAATTGTAAATGCTTCAATTTAATAAGTTTCCTCCCCATATTCGTGAAAATTTTCAAGAAGACAAATGATTGATTTCTGAAAAAATTGTATACATTTTCCTGATTATCCTTTATAATGTATAATTAAGTGTATTCAAAGTTAACTTAATATATATGATAAGGAGATTACTATGCCAAAAAGAGAGGACATCAATAAAGTAATGATTATTGGCTCTGGTCCAATTATCATCGGACAGGCATGTGAGTTCGACTATTCTGGAACACAGGCCTGTAAAGCACTTCGCAAACTTGGATATGAGATTGTGTTAGTAAACTCAAATCCGGCAACTATAATGACAGACCCGGAAATTGCAGACGTGACTTACATTGAACCATTAAATGTAAACCGGTTAGAGCAGATAATCGAAAAAGAAAGACCGGATGCCGTTCTTCCAAATCTCGGCGGACAGTCCGGACTCAACCTTTGCGCCGAACTTGCCAATCAGGGTATTCTTGACAAATACAACGTACAGGTTATCGGTGTTCAGGTCGATGCTATCGAGCGAGGGGAAGACCGTATCGAATTTAAAAAATCCATGGATGCCATCGGCGTAGAAATGGCAAGAAGTCAAGTATCTTACAGTGTTGAAGAAGCTCTCGCAATTGCGGATGAGCTCGGCTACCCGGTAGTGCTTCGTCCGGCTTATACAATGGGCGGCGCCGGCGGCGGTCTTGTATATAATAAGGAAGAATTAAAAACGGTGTGCGCCCGCGGTCTTCAGGCCAGTCTGGTCGGACAGGTTCTCGTTGAAGAGTCTATCCTTGGCTGGGAAGAACTTGAACTGGAAGTCGTACGCGATGCCGAGGGCAATATGATTACCGTCTGCTTTATCGAAAATATCGACCCGATGGGAACTCATACCGGCGACTCATTCTGTTCAGCCCCGATGCTGACGATTTCCGAAGAACTTCAGAAACGCCTGCAGGAACAGGCCTATCGTATCGTAGAATCCGTCAAAGTAATCGGCGGAACCAACGTGCAGTTTGCACACGACCCCGTTTCCGATCGTATCGTCGTAATTGAAATCAATCCGCGTACATCCCGCTCTTCCGCATTGGCTTCCAAGGCAACCGGCTTCCCGATCGCCCTTGTATCCGCCATGTTGGCCGCAGGTCTTACTTTGCGGGATATTGAATGTGGAAAATACGGCACTCTTGACAAATATGTACCGGATGGGGATTATGTGGTAATTAAATTTGCCCGCTGGGCATTTGAAAAATTCAAAGGCGTGGAGGATAAGCTCGGCACGCAGATGCGCGCCGTCGGTGAGGTCATGAGTATTGGCAAGACTTACAAAGAGGCTTTCCAGAAAGCCATCCGCAGTCTTGAGACAGGCCGCTACGGACTCGGCTACGCCAAAGATTATAATACAAAATCCAAAAACGAACTGCTTCTTTTACTGAACACGCCGTCCAGCGACCGTCACTTCATTATGTATGAGGCATTGAGAAAAGGAGCAACGGTCGATGAAATCTTCAATATTACGAAAGTAAAACACTACTTTATTGAACAGATGAAAGAGCTCGTTATGGAAGAAGAGGAACTGACTCAGAACAAAGGCTCTCTTCCAGCAGATGCACAATTAATTTCCGCCAAGAAAAACGGGTTCTCCGATAAATATCTGAGTCAGATTTTAGATATTCCAGAAGCAGAAATACGTGATAAACGTATCTCGCTCGGCGTTACCGAGGCATGGGAGGGCGTACATGTAAGCGGTACGCCGGACAACGCTTATTATTATTCCACATACAATGCCGAAGATAAAAATCCGGTAAATACCGACAAGAAAAAGATTATGATTCTCGGCGGCGGCCCGAATCGAATCGGACAGGGTATCGAATTTGATTACTGCTGTGTTCATGCTTCTCTGGCTCTGAAAAAACTTGGCTTTGAGACGATTATCGTCAACTGTAATCCAGAAACGGTTTCCACCGACTATGATACTTCGGACAAACTTTATTTTGAACCACTCACACTGGAAGATGTCCTCAGTATTTACAACAAAGAGAAACCGCTTGGCGTGATTGCCCAATTCGGAGGACAGACACCATTAAATCTTGCCGCTGAACTGGAAAAGAATGGAGTGAAAATTCTCGGAACTTCTCCATCCGTGATTGACCTTGCTGAAGACCGCGATTTGTTCCGCGCGATGATGGATAAACTAGAAATTCCGATGCCGGAAGCAGGCATGGCAACAACAGTTGACGAGGCGTTGAAAATCGCTAATCAAATCGGTTATCCGGTTATGGTGCGCCCATCCTATGTCCTTGGCGGACGCGGAATGGAAGTCGTATACGACGATGCGAGCCTGTCTGACTATATGCAGGCAGCCGTTGGGGTCACACCGGACAGACCAATTCTTATCGACCGTTTCCTCAATCACGCAATGGAATGCGAAGCAGACGCTATCAGCGATGGCACACATGCCTTTGTTCCCGCCGTTATGGAGCACATTGAGCTGGCAGGCGTGCACTCTGGTGATTCCGCATGTATCATTCCATCCGTGCACATCTCGGAAGAAAACGTTACTACGATTAAAGAATATACAAAGAAAATCGCAGAGGAAATGCACGTTAAGGGCTTAATGAATATGCAGTATGCCATTGAAAACGGCAAGGTTTATGTTTTGGAAGCGAATCCGCGTGCCTCCCGCACCGTTCCGCTTGTATCCAAAGTATGCAACATCCGCATGGTTCCTCTTGCCACAGATATTATTACTTCTGATATTACGGGCAGACCGTCTCCGGTAGCCGGACTGAAACAGCAGAACATTCCTTATTATGGTGTCAAGGAAGCTGTCTTCCCATTTAATATGTTTCCAGAAGTCGACCCGCTTCTAGGCCCTGAAATGAGGTCAACCGGCGAAGTCCTCGGTCTGTCCACCTATTACGGAGAAGCCTTTTTCAAGGCGCAGGAGGCAACGCAGACGAAACTCCCTCTCAAGGGAACGGTACTGATTTCCGTCAACCGCAAAGACAAGCCGGAAGTCGTTGAGATAGCGAATCTGTTCGCAGAAGCAGGCTTCCATATTCTGGCCACGGGCAAGACGCATGAAATCATTACCAATGCCGGCATCAAAGCCGAACTGGTGAAAAAGCTGCATGAGGGCCGCCCAAACATTTTGGATTTGATTACCAACGATAAGATTGATTTAATTATTAACTCTCCGGTCGGCAAAGACAGCGTCCACGACGACAGCTATCTCCGAAAAGCTGCCATTAAGGCAAAAGTTCCTTATATGACGACTATCGCTGCCGCCAAAGCGACGATTAAGGGAATTCTCTACGTGCAGAAGCACGGAAACGGCGAAGTAAAATCACTACAGCAAATTCACAGTGAAATTACCGATATGTAATACCACGGAAAAGCGGCGTCTTTGACGCCCAAAAAACCTGTCCGTCGGAACAAATGTTTTCCGACGGACAGGTTTTTTATTATGATGTTTCTATGAATGCGGATTTATGCGTGCATAATATCCGTATATTCCGAAATTTCTCTGTTTATCGTACACAAATCGCCAAGATTCAGGTCATGGACATTAGAATGACCGGTAATTCTGGCAAAGACTTTCAGTTCTTCTTTGCAGCAGTTAAGATAATTGGCTACCCTCTTCGCCGCCGCTTCTCCTTTCAGTCGCTTTCGCAATTCCTCATCCTGTGTCGCCACTCCTACCGGACACATTCCGCTGCCACAGATACGATACTGCTGGCAGGCTGCCGCCACCATAACGGCAGATGCGACCGCTACTGCGTCTGCTCCCATGGCAAGCGCTTTTGCAAAATCAGAGGAGACGCGCAGTCCTCCCGTAATAACTAATTCCGCATCACAGCGCACAGCATCCAGATATTTTCTCGCGCGGTGCAGCGCATATACAGTCGGTACACTTGTGGCATCTCTTATAATTGCCGGAGAGGCGCCGGTAGCGCCGCCTCTGCCGTCAATTGTAATAAAATCAGGTTCGGCAAAAACGACATATTCCAAATCTTTTTCCAGTTTCCCTGCTGCAATCTTTATACCAATTGGACGGCCGTCCGAACGACGCCGTAATTCTGCGACAAGTTCCCTCAAATCCTCTTTTGTCTCCACATCAGGAATCGTTGACGGACTGATAATATCTTCCCCTAATGGTTTATTGCGGATTTTGGCAATTTCCGGCGTCACTTTCTCGCCTGGAAGATGTCCACCCATTCCCGGCTTCGTTCCCTGTCCAATCTTAATCTCAATCGCATCGGCACGTCGCAGATTCTCGTCCGTGACGCTGTAGCGGTTTGGCACATACTCAAATATGTAACGATAAGATGCCTCCCTCTCTTCCGGCAGAATACCTCCTTCACCACTGCACATCGCCGTCTTTGCCATCGCGCTCCCCTCTGCCATGGCTACTTTCGTCTCTTTGGATAGCGCTCCGAAAGACATGTGGGAAATATAAACCGGGCTATCCAAAATCATCGGCCGCTTTGCATGCTTGCCAATGACTGTCATCGTACTCACCGGAGCGTGCTCAGACAGCGGCATGGGATTTAACTGTGCTCCCATAATGAGAATATCATCCCAATTTGGCATTGACATCTTTGTTCCCATCGCCTCAATAATGGATTTGCCATTTACCGCCATTTCCTGTATCTCTTTCATGTATCGGTAGTCTCCGGTTGTCTTTCTCGTCTCTTTCGGATAACTCAAATCAATTGCGTCATCATCTGCGCTGCCACACTCCACACAGGCTGCGCCGTCATCATTGTCTCCGACAGATAATTGCTCTTCTTCCGAATCCACTAACTCAAATTTATCCAGCGGCTGTTTACACATCGGGCATTCCCCTAACTCCTCTAATTTCTTTCCCTCTGCTTCCTCATCAAACACATAGCCGCATACACCACATTTGTATACCATATCATTTCTCCTTTTCCTGTTTATTTTTTACTACTTATCTTTCTGCTTTCTATTTCATGGCAGGATTGCACAGAAAACACCCTTCTTCATGGGAATTGATTATCCCGACTGCCTGCAGGAAAGAATATATAATCGTCGTTCCCACAAACTTCATTCCCCTCTTCTGTAAATCCTTTGATATCCTGTCCGACAGCTCGGAGTTTACCTTATCGTTTTCATAGATAACCTGCCCCCCGCTAAATCCCCATATATAATCAGAAAAGGAACCAAATTCGGCCTGTATGTCCTGAAATACAACGGCGTTTTGAATAGCGGCGCCAATCTTTCTTCCGTTTCGGATAATGCCGGCGTCCTGACGCAGTTCTTCTATTTTCTTTTCGTCATATTGGCTGATTTTCCTATAATCAAAGCCATCAAACGCTCTTCGGAAGTTCTCACGCTTATTCAGCACACATTCCCATGACAAACCGGCCTGAAATGATTCGAGCAGAAGCATCTCAAAATAATAGGCGTCGTCTCTTCGGACTACTTGTCCCCACTCCTCGTCGTGATACGCTATATATAAGTCATTATTGGGATTTGCCCAACGGCAGCGAACATTGCCATCTTTGTATATCATGGTTTTTCTCCTTTTTTACGAAACCTCTATAAGATAAAGAAGAGAGTACAATACGTCAAATAAGATATATTGTACCCTCCATGCTATTTTATGACCGTCTTCACTCTATGGCAATCACTTCTCTTATTTGTAACCCATTGCCAGCATCGTAAAGTTTTTTGATTCATTGCCGTCTGCCATCTTCAATTCGATTTCATGGTCGGCAGCGGTCTCTTCTGTCAGAGCTAAATATACTTTACCGTTGTTCCATCCGGATTTATCATAACAGTTCAGAGTTGCTTTCTTCTCTCCGTCAATATACAAGTCCGCAGAACCAAACGCTGTGGAACTGCTCTGTTTATACATGAGCATGAGCGTTTTACATTTCACTTTGACTTTCAACGAATCGCTTCCGCTGTCTTTTTTATGCATCCAGTTGTTCGGGAACCACGGAGCACTCTTTGCTCCATTGTACTCGTATTGGAAATTACCGGTAGCGCCATCTTTCGCATTAAAGCTGCCTGCCTCAATCGAAGTGATAGCTGTATCCGCGCCCAGCTCTGTTGCTGCATCTATCATTTTAATTCCCTGATAAGCAGAAGTCTTCTTCGCCGGCATCGCATCCACATCCGTAATATTGTCTTCCTGAGCCGTTGCCTTATCAACCGTATCCATTAACTTCATAATACAATCGGACATCAACTGATAACCTTTGTTATTCGGGTGCAAGTTATCACCGAAATACCAATCCGAAAAACCTTCTAACTTATAGAAATCTTTAATGGCATCACCCATACTAATCATTGGCAAATCATAGTGCTGCCCATACTTGCGGTAATCGTTCTCACACACGCGGTTCAACGGCTTAAATACGGAGAAAATCAATACAACCGCAGAGCCGGATTTCAGCGCCTCACGAATCAGACCCTCATAGGCGCCTCCTGCCGTCACACAACCGCTGTCATTTACGGCAAATTCGATAAAGAGAATATCCGGACGTGTGCTGCCCTCCGGCAGGCGGTCAAGAACATCCCTCTGATAACGGATAACACCGATATCTGACGGCGTACCACTCATGCCGGCATTGATGAAATGCACATTGCTGCCGTCTTCTTTACCATATGTCTTACCGAAAGAGGTCGCTGATACCTGCGCATAACATTTTGAGTTCGGAGACGCAAGCGCACCCTCTGTGATGGAACCACCGATATAAGCAAGTGTCACATCCTCTCCGTCTCTCGCTTTCTGAATAACCTTTTTCAGACGGGCGTTATTGCCGGAAGAATACAGACCGGCCTGCGCCATCTGTGCACTCTGCTCAACCGAAGGGGTAAATGACTTATTATCAACCGGTTTACCGATAATAACGACATCATCTATGAGGAAATCAATACTATCCGACGTCGGACACTCAAAATACATACTGATACCGCCGTCGTTGTCTGGAACCTTAAGCTCACCGCTTAACTCTACCCATTGGCCGCTGGCACAAGTTTTCCCTTGATCGCCATTTTCTATAATCGATTTGTACTGTGTATTGCCGTCCAAATCATTGTACTGCACTTTCATGGCAATACCTTCTGATTTACCGGAATCCTGTTTTACCCATGCGCTAAACTGATAAACATTTCCCGTTTCACATAATTTGGAAAGGTCCATCGAAGCGCCATGCCATGTAGCGGCGCGTCCGGTACACAACATACTGTTCATACCGCCGTCAGTATGGTTTTCCGAATTGGAAATCTCTATGGAGCCGCCTCGTCCGGTGAAACCATTCGTATCCCCATCTTCGAAATAATTTTTGTAAATAATTGTTGGTGTCGGTTCCGGCGTCGCAGTAGCGGTAGCGGTCGGACTGGATGAGTTGTTATTGTCGCCAGTTCCGCCGTTTGGTGCCGTAGGTGTAGTATTCACCACATTGGTATTGGACGGTGGCTGTGACGAATTGTTATTTCCTGATTTGCCAGCCGTTTTTTTCGTCACTTTAACCGTAACTTTGCCAAGGTTTCTTGTCTTCTTTTTATAAACTTCTTTTACGGTAACCTTTGCTTTTCCTATTTTTAAAGCTTTCACCTTTCCGGATTTATACACTTTTACCTTTTTATTGGAAGCCTTAAACTTGTACTTCGCCTTTTTCTTCTTGTATTTAATTTTGATTTTTTTAGAAGCTCCTTTTTGTATGGTGAGGCTCTTTTTCGCAAGCTTCGCTTTCTTTTTGGCGGCGTCGCTAACAGTTGCGCCTGCTGCCGTAGAACATACTAAAGCTAGTACCAGACCATGACACAGTAACTTCTTTCTGTTTTTGTTTCCCATAAGTCATCTCCTTCTGCTTTTTATGTAAAACCTTATACTTACAAAACTGATGCTGGGGATTGCTCCAACATCCTTTTGCTGCCCCTTAACATCATACTTATACTTTATCAGAAACAGAGACAATAATCAATCAAATAATGAAAAATCTCACACACCGTACCTGCCGGCCTGCGCCTGCCACATCTCCGCATACTTACCTTTCTGTGACAGCAGTTCATCATGCGTTCCCTCTTCGATAATGCGGCCATTTTCCAACATGATAATACGGTCGGCGTCTCTCGTCGTTGACAGGCGGTGCGAGATGTAAAATACGGTCTTGTTCTCTGCCGCCGCATGCATTGCTTTATTCAGATTATATTCGGCAATTGGATCGAGGGCGCTTGACGGTTCATCCATGGCAAGCAAATCAACCTCTCCATAAAAAGCTCTGGCAATCGCCACTTTCTGGCTCTCACCACCGGACAGGTTCACGCCCTTTTCATCAAACTCCGTCGTAATCGGGGTAGAAAGTCCCTGCGGCAATGACTGCAGGCGTTCCCCAAAACCGCTGCGGCAAAGAGCTGATTCCACTTCTCTCTCAATCTCTTCATTGCTGCTGATATCATCTAACACGACATTTTCCAACAACGTCGCGCCGTACAGGCAATAATCCTGAAAGACCACTCCCATACGCTCATGGTACTCATCTAGTTTGTACTTACGGATATCGGTTCCGTGATAAGTAATCACTCCCTCTGTCGGGTCATACAGGCGCATCAGCAATTTAATCAGCGTCGTCTTTCCCGCGCCGTTGTAACCGACAATGGCAATCTTTTCTCCGGCAGACACATGAAGAGAAATATCATGCAAAATCTCCGGCGCATCTTCTGTATAGCGGAAACTTACGTGTTTAAGGCATATATCCCCGACTCCCTGCGGTACTTTCAGACCTATATGATGTTTCAATTCCGCTTCATAGGCAAGAAAGGCCTGTATCTTATCTACATACATACTGTTCTCATTCGCTTTCGGGGCAATCTCAGCAAATCCGCGCATGGCGCGCCGCAAACTTCCCGTACGGTTAAACAGTACAACCGCATTACTGTAATCAATCGTGCGCAGTACCGCCGCCTGAAAGATAAGATAGACAATATACAACCCGTCCAGAATAAAATCTCCCGCCAGATATTGCTGCGTAAACGTAAGGCCCACACGTTTTCCCGCCGCCTTTTTGTTAATCTGCTCCATCTTATCGTTGGCTTCTTCAAATTCTTCCTCCAGCATATCTCCCACATCCGGGTGAAGACGAAGTTCTTTCGCATAATCATTGAGATAGAACAGACGGCTGACATAATTTCGCTTGCGCTCATAAGGATTGACTTTCATGCGCACCTTATAATTTATTTTATTGAGTACTTTCGACAGAAAGAAATTGAGTACAAACGAGACGGAGACAAACAGGATTCCAACCATATCCGTCATCAGATAAAACACGCCCGTAGTAATTATTATCGTAAAGCTCTGCATTATGGAATTGAGCAATTCCAGAAAGCGGTCTATAGAACTTTCCGATTCGGCTACCGCCAACACAAACTCATTATAGTACTTCGGATTGTCATAGCACGACAAATCCAGTTCCGCCGCTTTCTCGTACATTTTCTCTTTCAACGCCTTATAAAGTTTCGGGCGGGTACGGAAATTCATGGCATTGATAAAATAACCATCTGCTAAAAACTGCGCAATATTAATGAGCAGAATAACCCCAATCACAAGAAATGCTTTCCAAAATGGTTCCTGATATTCAGCACAGTGCAAAACATATTGAATCCCTACTGTATGTTCCAAAAAGATAACCATCTGCTGGCGAAATCCGTCAAAAAGAAAATACAGCATATATCCCGGCGATACGCTAAAACAAAGTTTCCATAAAAAGAGATGATTGTTCCAAACCTGTTTCATGCGCCCACCTCCTCTCGTGCCAGATAATTTACTGCCTGCTTGGTATACATTTCTGCATACGGCCCTTTCTTTTTCATCAGTTCTTCATGTACTCCCTCTTCTGCTACCGCGCCGTGCTCCAACATATAGACATAATCGGCATTTTGAACAGAGGAAAGACGGTGGGAAATAAAAAGCATCGTCTTGTTCCTGCCGCTCTCCAAAATTTGTTCAAACAGTTCGCATTCTGCAATCGGGTCGAGAGCGCTTGACGGTTCATCGAAGATTTTAAACGGACTCTGCCGCACAAAAGCTCTGGCAACAATAATCTTCTGGTACTCACCGCCGGACAGCACGACGCCCTCTTCGGCGAATTCCCTCGTCAGCATCGTATGTATTCCCATCGGAAGCGAGAGGACTTTTTCATATACGCCTGCCATTTTCAATGCGTCAACAACCGCTTTTTCATCATCCGGCGCAGCCTTTCTCATCAGCACATTTTCCATAACCGAAAGAGAGAACATCTGATGGTCTTGGAAAGCGGTTGCAAACAGCTCCCGGTATTGCTGCAAATTATAGTCTTTAATATTTCTTCCATTCAGTAATATCTCTCCCTCCGAGGGGTCGTAAAAACGCATTAACAGCTTTACGATTGTCGTTTTACCGGCTCCGTTATGTCCGACGAGCGCATATGTCTTACCGGCCTCAAAACAGAGATTGAGATTCCTGATTACTTCCACCTCTTTATAGGAAAAACTCACATTGCGAAATTCAATCTTCTGTATCTCTTTCCCCGGGTTTATGCCGTCATAACTCTCCGGTATCGCCTCCTGATATTCCAGAAAGGTGCGCAGATTATCTACAAACAGACCGTTTTTAAAAGCTTTCATTAATGATTCCGTAAACCCAATTAATATCCATGTAGTAGATACCATCATACTGGTAATGACTGCCAATTCCGACATCGACATTGAATGGCTGACAAGAGTCCGGTAGGCGCCGTAGATAAGCAGCCCCTCAAAGATAAAGGCAAAGACAAAATTGGCCCACAGCCAATGAAAAATCGCCGCCCTTTTCGTATATTTTTTCGTCACCTCTATCACGCCCTGTATCGCCTCGTCATAATGACGCCGCATTAGAGAAAACGCCTTCGTCAGACGTATTTCCTTGGCGTAGTCCGCCATATACATCACGCGGTTCACATATGCGATTTTGCGGTTATACGGCGCCATATCCTTAGTTCTCTCAAAATCAATATGACTCATTTTTCGATTAAATATGAAATTTCCAATGACAGGAAAGATAATAAAAAGTACCGAATATTTATCTACTTCAAACATGAAACAAAAAGAAACTATCGTTGCGGCCACACCAAAAAGAACGCCCCATATGACATCCACGGTCTCAATCAGCCGCTCGTCTGCCTTTTCCATCGCCAGCGTATATTTGTTATAAAACTCCTTATCTTCAAAGCATGCAAGCTCCACCTGCCTCGACTTGTGAAACAAGATTCGGTTCAGTCCTTTATTGACGATAACATTGCAGACAGGCAGTACATTGCCGTTTACATAACTATTGTACAGGGTAATAAGGGCAAAGACCGTCGCCGTTATGGCGACAAACGTCATAATGGAAGAAAACTCCTGTTCCGTCTCCAGTGCGTGTACGACATAACGCATGAAAAAAGCGCTGTAGAAGAGCCATTCAACATATCCAAGCAGTCTTGTTAGCGCTTTATGTATCACCTGACGGGGACAAATCTTCCATAACAACCGTAACGCATAAAGATTATTGCGAAATACTCTCTTTTGCTTTTTCATAAAATCCTCCATTCCTGATTATTGGGAAAAATAAGAGGCAAAAGCATATAACCCGCCTTTGTCTCTTACTACATTTCTAATCAGATTATAGCACATATAACATTAAAATCAATAAACTGCTGGTTTACACTACAATAAACCAGCAGTTTATCCCTACAGTTTCCATATATCTTGATTATATTCTTCGATTGTCCGGTCAGAGGAAAAGAAGCCTGCTTTCGCTGTGTTCACAAGCATCTTTTTCGCCCATTCTTTGCGGTCCTCGTAAGCGTCGAGCATAGTTTCTTTCGTCTCGATATACTCTCTCACATCGAGCAGTGTCATAAACCAGTCTTTGCTGATTAATTCCTTATATAAACGGCACAGATTTTCCGGGTCGCCAATCTGTATGAGCTGCTTACTGATAATGAAATCGACCAGTTCTTCAATCAGCGAATCATTATCATAATATTCCCGCGAGCAGTATCCTGCCGTATCATAGAGCCGGATTACCTCATCACTGGATTTTCCGAAGATAAAAATATTATCCTTGCCAACTAAATCGTGTATTTCCACATTCGCTCCGTCCATCGTTCCTAACGTCACCGCCCCGTTGAGCATAAACTTCATATTACCGGTGCCGCTCGCTTCTTTGGAGGCGAGGGAAATCTGCTCAGAAATGTCACAGGCCGGAATCAGCTTCTCCGCCTTTGTCACATTATAATTCTCGACCATAACTACCCTGAGATACGGATTGACGTCATTATCTTTTTCAATCAATTCCTGCATACAGAGAATGAGATGAATGATATCCTTTGCCAGTGTATACGCCGGCGCCGCCTTGGCCCCAAAAATCATCGTAATCGGACGCTTCGGCAGTTTCCCCGCCTTAATCTGCTTATACTTATAAATCAGATAGAGAGCGTTCATCTGCTGACGCTTATACTCATGCAGTCTCTTTACCTGAATGTCATAAACCGAATCGACAGGAATATCAATGTTCTGCGTCTCTTTCAAATACTGCTTGAGAACTTTTTTATTCTCATCCTTAATCGCAATCAGACGCTCCAGTACGGCATCATTGTCTTTATCCTCCAACAGCTTTTCCAACTGCGCGGCATCTTTTTTCCACCCATCGCCTATCCGCTCGGTAATCAGCGCCGCCAACTGCGGGTTACAATGCATCAACCAGCGGCGGAATGTAATGCCGTTTGTCTTATTGTTAAATTTCTCTGGATATATATCATAAAATGCCTTTAACTCTGATTTTTTCAATATTTCCGTGTGCAGGGCAGCCACGCCGTTCACGCTGAATCCAAAGTGGATATCCATATGCGCCATGTGCACGCGGTTGTCTTTATCAATTATGGCAAGTTTTTCGTCCTTATATTTTTTCTTTATCTTTTCGTCCAGTTTTCGGATAATCGGCAGCAAATGCGGCACGACTTCTTCCAAATCACGAATCGGCCATTTTTCCAGAGCCTCCGCCAATATCGTATGGTTCGTATAGGCGCATGTCTTACTGACAATTCCTGCAGCCTCGTCAAACTCAATTCCCCGCTCCGTCAACAGCCGGATTAACTCCGGAATAACCATCGACGGATGTGTATCGTTTATCTGAATCACGACATGCTCATACATTTTCTTTACGTCGTATCCCTTTTCGTCCATTTCTTTCAAAATCAACTGGGCGCCGTTACTTACCATGAAATATTGCTGATATATGCGGAGAAGCTGTCCTTCTCTCGTACTGTCGTCCGGATAGAGGAACAGAGTGAGATTTTTGGCAATATTCTTCTGATCAAAATCAATCCCATCCTTTACGAGACTTTCGTCCAGCGTATCAACATCAAACAGGTGCAGTTGGTTGACGCCGCTGTCATAGCCGGGAACATCAATATTATAAAGCGTGGACTGCAAGGTAAAATCAGCAAATTTCACTGGAAAATGAATGCCCGTATCCGTCAGCCAGCTCTCTTTCCCAATCCATGGATTTTTCTCCTCGCGCTGTTTATTGTCGCGGAACACCTGCTGAAACAAACCAAAATGATAGTTCAGGCCAATTCCCGCCCCCGACAGGCCAAGCGTCGCAATCGAATCAATAAAACAAGCTGCCAGACGCCCTAATCCGCCATTTCCCAGCGATGGCTCCGGCTCTATTTCCTCAATCGCAGACAAATCTTTTCCATTTACACGAAGCAATTCCTTTACTTCATCGTAGATGCCAAGGTTAATCAGATTATTGGATAATAATTTGCCAATCAAAAACTCTGCTGAAATATAATAAATCTTTTTCTTCCCTTTGTTCTCCTCTTTCTCTTTGCATAATTCTTTCACTAATGAGAGCAACCCATAATAGACAGTTTCATTTGTTGCCTCTGCAATTCCTATCCCCATGCGCTTTTCCAGCTTTTCTTTCAAGCCCATTCTTTCTGCTCCTTTCCAACCTTTCGAGTATTTTTCCTTTTCCATTATATTCACTTTTACCATTTTTTTCAACCACTTCCGCAGAAAGATGACGTTATCCTTTTACCGCGCCTGCCACAACGCCCTGAATGATATGCTTCTGACAGGAAAAATAAAATATTATAATAGGGATAATTGCCAGTACGAGCAACGCCATAAGGGCGCCGTAATCTTTGGCCCCATAAGAACCCATCAGATACTGAACCGCCACCGGAATCGTTTTATAATTTGTCGATACGCCGATGACAAGATAAGGCAGCAGATAGTCGTTCCAAATCCACATCGCATTTAAAATTGCCACGGTAATAGCTGTCGGTTTCAGCATCGGAAAAACAACGCGGAAAAAAGTCTTTAACGGCGTGCAGCCGTCAATCATGGACGCTTCTTCCACCTCAAGCGGAATCGCCTTAATAAAACCACAAAGCATAAACACCGACAGACCGGCTCCGAAGCCCAAATACAGCACTACCATCCCCAGCGGATTATTGAGCGCAAGCATGTCGGCAATCTTCGACATCGTAAACATAATCATCTGAAATGGCACAATCATAGAAAATACAAAGGCAAAATATAATAAACTCGTATACTTTGTTTTCACACGTACCAGATACCATGCCGTCATGGCAGTAAACAAAACGATAACAAATACCGACAGCACAGTAATAAACAAGGAGCATCCAAAAGCGCGGAAGAAATCGGTCTTTTCAATCCCCTCGATAAAGTTGGCAAAACCCGCATACATTTCTCCTGTCGGAAAGGCAAACGGATTGTCACTGATATATAACCTTCCCTTGAACGAATTTAACACCACAAAGAAAATTGGTATAATGAATACAATAAACAGGATAACAAGCATAATAATAGATAAAATGTCCCATATATTTTTCTTCATTAACTCTCTACCTCCTTTCTTCTCGACAATGCAACCTGCGTAATGCCGATTAGCGCTACTATCAGAAAGAATATGACGCCTTTGGCCTGTCCGACGCCCTCAAATCCCACTTTACCATAAAATGTATTGTAAATATCCAGCGCCATCATCGTCGTTTTGTTGGACGGGCCTCCCGCCGTGAGAGCGAGATTTTGGTCGAACATCTTAAACGAATTGGTAATTGTCAGAAACAGGCATATGGTTATTGAAGACATAATAAGCGGAACTTTAATGCGGAACAACGTCTTAAAGGCAGATGCTCCGTCGATTTTTGCCGCCTCTATCAAATCCGGCGATACATTTTGCAGTCCGGCGATATAAATTACCATAATATAACCTATCATCTGCCAGTTCATCAAAATTACCAAACCCCAGAAGCCATACTTCGCATCCATCAGCATCGTAACGCCATAGCGCTCGAGCACTCCGTTTATCATCGACTGCCAGATATAACCGAGTACAATACCGCCAATCAGGTTCGGCATAAAAAATGCCGTACGGAAAAAGTTCGTTCCGTGAAAGCCCCTTGTCAGCATGAGCGACAGCCCAAAAGCAAAAATGTTAATCGTCACAATCGCGACTACACTAAACGCTACAGTGAAGAGTAAGGATTGCAAAAAATCCTTACTCTCAAAAACTTTCACATAATTTTCCCATCCTACAAAGTTTGCATTCGTAACCGTCGTGAAATTACAAAAGGACAAATACAAACCCATCAAGAAAGGAATGACAAAGGCAATCAGAAAGGCAATTAAGGTCGGCAGTACGAAAATCGCAAAATACTTTTTTATATTTTTTTCCATATTAATCCTCATTTCTGAGCGATTTATCGCGAAGAACCGCACGAGAAACCCCGAAGAGTTTCTCGTGTCGGGATCAAGCTATTTGTTTTCGCTCAGAAACAAATAGCCGTTTAAAAAATCAACGTATCAGCGTGATTTTTCAAACTATTCCTCTACCATATTAGGATTTTGTTGCCGACTTCTCTGTCTTCCATTGCTTTTTCACAGTATCCACTACATGCTTCCAATCCGCCGTCTCCTGTGCGTATTCGAGAAGAGCCGCCCCAAACTGGTCTTTAAACGTCTGGCTCGGGAACGTAGTGAAAATCCATGGAATACTCTTCTTTCCACTCTCCATATAGTTCAACATATCCTTTGCCAGCGGGTCTTTTGGCTTTTCTTTATCCGAAAACGTAGTAAACGGTGCGATATTACCAAGTTTATTTGTCATATAATCTTTTCCGACTTCGGATGTGATTAACCAGTTTACAAAATCAATGGATGCCTTTTGAGACGCTTCCGGCGCCTGCTTGTTTATGGCAAAATAGTTTTCTGTTCCAATACACAGCCCTTGGTCTTTTTCACCTTCCAGACCGGAGTAAATCGGCAGGAATTTCACATCTTCCTCTTTTACGACATTTCCCTGTACTTTTGCAATCTGGCTCCACGCCCAGTTTCCATTTTGTATCATCGCCACCTGGCCAAGCGCAAACTCCGACATGGAATCATTGACCCCTTTACTTCCTAACATCTTCCGCGGCGTTCCCGAATTGTTCAAATAGAGGTCAAAGACATTTTTAAATTGCTCCTGATGAGTAAATTCGATTTCATCCAAATCGTTGGCATTCTTCTCCTGAAATTCTTTGTGAACGGCAATATTGGCCAAATGCGTATGCCATCTCCACTCTTCTCCGGGCATGAGAGACGTAGAGCCAAAGACGCCCTTGATTCCCAACTGGCTTCTCTTATTCTGCATATCCTCGACTACCTGCTTCAATTTCGCAAAGCTGTCAATCTCATCTACGGATTTAATAACCGCGCCACTCTGTGAGATATACTTTTTCATAATCGCATCATTGTAAATGATTCCATATCCCTCAATCGTATACGGTACTCCGTAAACTCCGCCGTCTTCGCCCGTAATAACTAACTCTTTGTCAGTCAGCTCCTGATAAAACTTCGTGTCTTTCAGATTGGCACAGTAATCTTTCCACGCCTGATAACCGACCGGACCGTTGATTTGGAAAAGTGTCGGCGCATCGGACTTGGCTATTTCCGATTTAAGGGTAGATTCATAATTACCGCTGGCCGCCGTCACCACTTTCATCTGTACTCCGGTTTCTTCGGTGTACTTCTTTGCCAGCTCCTCCCAATCGGACGATACCTCCGGTTTAAAATTCAAATAATAGATAGTTCCCGCATCTGACTTTTTGCCACTGTTGCCACCACATCCGGTCAGTGAGAAAACCGCCATAATGCTGCATAAAAAAATTGCTATAAAACGTTTCAGCTTCATATTCATTCCTCCTTTTTTGAATATTCTGCTCGTTTTATAGCAATTTATACGTTTTTTCCAATGACTATTCTTCAAAAAGTGAAGTACAATGCGGACAACGAGTTGCTTCGATATCAATTTCACTCTTGCAAAACGGACAAATTTTCGTCGTTACCGATTCTTCCTCTTCTTCTTTTTTTGCCGAAAACCTGTTTGTCACCGTATTCATCATTTTCACAATGCAAAAAACAACAAGCGCCATAATAAGGAAGTTTAAGACAGCCGTCAAAAATGCCCCATAATTTAACGTCACATCACCTATAATATGCCACTTTAACTGGTCAAAATTCATGCCGCCAAACAATCCGAGAAATGGATTGATAATGTCGGCTACAAGCGACGATACAACACTCGTGAAAGCGCCGCCGATAATGATACCAATTGCCATGTCCATAACATTTCCCCGACTGATAAACTCCTTAAATTCATTGAAGAATTTTTTCATGTGCAGCCTCCTTTTTATTCTTTTGCATATATTTCGACATAATTCGACATTCTCTGAAGACGGCCTGACGATGGCAAATCAGGCTGTCTATGAAAGGATACAGCCTTTCTGCAAAATCAAATTAGCATACTGGCTCCTCTCTCCAGTTGCCACAATTGCGTATGCTCTCCCCGCCTCTTCATAAAAGTCAAAACGCTCCCGCCTGCCCACGGCAGACATTCCTTTTCCCTCATGCTTTTTTAACAAATCTTCATATGTATTCCAGATGGAAATATCGGCGTTATCTCCCTCGCAGCGCTCCATCAAAGTAACCGGTCTCTCCACATACGAATCAAGCGGAAAGAGCGAGAGCACCGCATCTAAAATCTCCGGTATTCCATGCCCGTCCATACGGATGACAACGGCGTCCTTTCCCACTCGTTCCGCCGGAAAATTGGCGTCCGCCAAAACAAGGCAGTCCCCATGCCCCATCTCGCACAACACCTTCAACAACTGCGGCCCGATGATATTCGGTATTCCCTTTAACATTGTAAATCCTCCTTTTATCTTATCAAAAAATTCAACAACTGCGGAGCGAAAAACACGAAGTGTTTTTCCGAGCGTTGCGTTTCTCAGTCAACGCTTTTTTATAGCATATTGGCTATATGCTGCGGTTTTTCCAACTGCCCAAAGTGGTAAAAACGGATGGCATTTTCCCCCAAAAAGGCTCTCTTCTCCTGCTCTGTGAGACGGTTGCTCTCCCGAATAAAGCGGACGCTCATCTCATAAGTCAGCGCTACCATCGTGCGCGGATAATCGCTTCCCCACATCAGTTTTTCCATTCCGCATATATCTGCTGCCTCCAAAATGGCATCCACGGCCGCCGGATAAGGATATCCCTCATCATTAAACAGCCACGTCAGCCCGCCGCTCTCGATGTAGACATTGGGATTGCACGCCAGCGCAATCTGTCTCTGCCATCCCTCTGTCGTCACCATCCCAAAATGGCCGATTGCGATTCGCAAATGCGGATACCGTGATATCAGCTCCTGCATTTGCTCTACCTGTATGTCACCGTCCGCCAAATCGACAGAAATAAACATCCCTTTCCGCTCAGTCTCCCGAAAAACCTCCTCATGGTGCAGCAGATTTTTATCCGCCAGCTTGCAGGCGCAAATCTTTACCCCGTCAAAGCCCTCCGTCTTCCAGCCGCTTTTTTCCTCATAGAGCGAGCAGATTTTCATGCGCTTGCCATACTTCTCTTTGCAGCTCAAAAGGTAGTCGTCCTGATTGCCATCCATATACTCCTGCGTCACCACGCAGCCGCTCACCCCGCCATAGTCCATGTTTCCCAGCAGCCGCTCAACGGTACAGCGGTTATCGTCCATGTCGGGCGGCATCATCTGACGGATTTCCCCGCCAAAATTACTCTTGCCGCCGCCAACGGAAAATACCGGACATCCGTCCACCGTTCCCGCCTGCCTTTCCCATAAATGCGTATGAGCATCTACTATCAAATAATTTTTCACAGTATCACCCCGTCTTTAAATATCGCTATCTCCCGATAGCCGTTTCTCTCATTACACGTCTCCTGTCCATTGACTACTTTCACCACATAGTCCCACAAATCTTTTTCCAAGTCCGCTCCGTCTGCCACCGGCCCCGCGTCAAAGTCAATCCAGTCCGGCTTTCGCTTGGCAAGTTTGGAATTGCTGGCAATTTTAATCGTCGGCACCGGTGCACCCAGAGGGGTTCCCCGCCCTGTCGTAAACAGAATCAAATGGCACCCCGCCGCCGTCAGGTTCGTAACCGCCACCATATCATTGCCGGGGCCATTGAGCAGATTCAGTCCGCACTTCTCTAGCCGCTGCCCGTAATCAAGCACGTCCACAACAGGCGCTATTCCTCCCTTTTGCGTACAGCCGAGAGACTTGTCCTCCAACGTGGAAATTCCCCCCTCTTTATTTCCGGGGGAAGGGTTCTCATAAACCGGCTGTCCGTGGCTGATGAAATACTCTTTAAAACTCTGAATCAGCTTCACCGTTTTATGGAAAACTTCTTCGTCTGCGCAGCGATTCATCAAAATCGTCTCCGCCCCGAACATTTCCGGCACCTCTGTCAACACGGCGCTGCCGCCCGCGGCAACAAGACGGTTCGTATATTTCCCCGTGAGAGAATTGGCCGTAATCCCTGAAAAGCCGTCCGAACCTCCGCATTTGAGTCCCACTTTCAGACGCGAAACGGGAACTTCGGTGCGTTGAAAACCGGCGGCATAACTTTGCAACTCGCGGACTAATCTGACGCCCTCCGCGATTTCGTCTTCGCAGTCCTGCGCGACAAGAAATTTTACCCGTCTCTCATCTACGCGCCCGAGTTTCTTTTGGAAGCTGGGAATATTATTGTTCTCACACCCGAGCCCCAGCACAAGGACACCGCCGGCATTCGGGTGATGAACAAGCCCGCATAAAATCTTCTCCGTTATCCCGTGGTCTTCTCCCAGCTGTGAACACCCGTACGGATGGGAAAAACAAAACGCTCCGGTGCGGCGGCTGATTTCCTGCGCCACGGAATTTACACAGCCTACCGTGTTCACTATCCACACATCATTGCGAATGCCAATCTGTCCGTCCCCGCGCTCATAGGCGAGAACCGTTCCTCCCTCCCAGCGCGGAAGAGTATATTGCTGCGGCTTATATTCATAAGAAATTTCTTCGTTCAGGTTTGTCTTAATATTGTCCACATGAACAACTTCCCCTTTTCTGATGGCGCGCGTGGCGTGCCCGATTGGAAAGCCGTATTTAATAATATTTTCGCCGGCAGCGATATCCCGCAGCGCCACCTTATGGCCGCTCTGATAATCAACAGCGACCGTATCCTGCGGATGAATTTGTAATAATCTCACGCCAATCCCCATTCCTCTCTGTAAGCGTATTCCATGCCCTCGCTTTCGATACAGGAAACCATCCTCTCCACTACCTCTTTCATAAAGGACAAATCGCTTCCCCAGTAATCTTCTCTTGCCAGTACCGCCCCGACATCCGCCGTCTTCATAAATTCCATCACCTCCGGCACATCATTCGCTTCCTCCGTATGGTAAAAGCAAATCAGCGCCGCCAGAGATAATGTCAGACAGGCCGGCAGCTTTTTCTGTTTCTCGTAATATTCCAATATTGTCGGCAATACCCGCGTGCGGAATTTGCTTACGGAATTGAGGGCAATGCTCAACAGCCGGTGATTCACAAACGGATTGGCAAACCGCTCCCATACCGCCTTAGCAAACGCAATGTCCTCTTCCCTGCCGCCAAGTACCGGAATAATCTCCTCAAACATGGCGCGCCGCAAAAATCCGCCGACTAATTCATCCCCAACGCATTCCCTCACCGTATCCAAACCATATAACCGCGCCCCCAATACCATAGCCGTATGGGCACCATTGAGAATGCGCACTTTCCTCTTCTTATAGGGAGCCGCATCGTCTGTCCAGATAACATTTACGCCCGCCCTCTGAAGTGGAAACTCTTTTTCAAAATCACCCTCAATCACCCATAAGTGAAAGATTTCCGCCGTATTCATCAGCGAATCCACACAGCCGAGACGCTCCGTCAGCGCTTCCTTTTCATCGGCCGGATAGCCGGTACAAATACGGTCTACCAGTGTATTACAGAAATGATTTTCTTCTTCGAGCCAACGCAGAAATTCCGGCGGCAGTTCCCACAATTTGGCATACTGCACGACATATTGCTTTAACAAATCCGCATTGGAATCAATCAGTTCACACGCCAGAATGATAAATCCCGACAGCCCCGCTTCAAATCGCCGGTACAACAGCGCCGTGAGCTTGGCAGGAAACGATTTTGGCGGCCTGTCGTGTAAACTCTCCGTTCCCAGATACTCAATACCCGCTTCCGTCGTATTGGATATAATAATGCGCATATCGGGATTGTCTGCCAGAAGCAGATATTCCTCATATTCCGTATAGGGATTGACACCGCGGGAAATAGATGTCACTCTCGTGCAGCTCTCCACTACTTCTCCGTTTTCAATTCCCCGCAAAAACTGATGATATACCCCGTTCTGCTCATTCAGCACGGACACCAGTCCTTTTTCAATCGGCTGGACAACTACCACGCTTCCGCCATACAGTCCCTGTTCTCTCATCTGATGGACAAACATATCCGCAAAACTGCGCAAAAATCCGCCCTCTCCAAACTGAATAATCGTCTCTCTCACGCCTGTCTCCTCCTTACATCTTCACTAACACCTTTGCCAAATCGCCCTTGTTTTCCGCCAATGCGCGGAACGCCTCGTCCGCCCGCTCCATCGGATAGACGGCGCTGACAAGTTTCATCACATCGGCTTTTCCCTCCGCAATCCAGTCAATGACCTGAGCAAAGTCGTCGGAACGGGCGTTGCGGCTGCCAAATACATTCAACTCTTTCTTGAGCAGAACGGAATGCAAAAAGGAAGTCTCCCTCTTGCCGTTGCCAATCAAAATAATCTTGCCGGCAAAGGCCGCGCAGTCGATACAGGAAAGAAACGTAACCGGCAGGCCGCAGGCCTCGATACAGACATCAAACCCGTGCTTATCCGTAATGCGCTCTGTCTCCTCGCGCAAATTGTTTTTATCGCAGTTAATAATATTATCCGCCCCTAATTCTTTTGCCAACTGAAGACGGCCATCAAGAATATCTGCCACACAGACTTTAGCCCCTTTTGCTTTCGCCGTCATCAGCGCAAACAGGCCAATCGGCCCCGCTCCTATAATGAGAAGCGTATCATTCCTGTCTATCTCCGTGCGGTGCAGCGCATGATAACTGATACTAAACGGCTCCACAAGCGCCAGCTCTTCTGCCGACAGGCCCCGCCCGCCTATAATGCGTTCGATTGGCATGGCGACGTATTCACAAAAACTGCCGTCCCTCTGTACTCCCATCGTCTGATTGTCTTCACAGCAATTGACAAACCCCCGCTGGCACGAATAGCATGTGCCGCAGTTGAAATACGGATTGGCCGTTACGATGTCGCCGGCTTTCAATCCTCTTTCATTCTCCCCGATTTCTACGATTTGCGCACTAAATTCATGCCCCGGAATCCTCGGATATGTAGTAAACGGCTGATTGCCGGTATAACTGGCGACATCTGCGCCGCAGATTCCGCAATAGAGAATGCGCAGCAAAGCTTCGCCCTCCCGAATATCCGGTTTCTTCACTTCCGTCACCTGAATGTTACAAGGTTCCTGAATCCAGACTGCTTTCATCACTCTTTATCCTCCCCGTCTCTGATATAGTCGCCATTCCATATTACCGCGGTCTTCATCGGCGCCTGTTTTCCATATATTCTGTTCCGGTATGCCTCCACCGGCGCTTTTATAAATTCTTCCTTGTCAATCAACTCCACAATTTCGTCATAGCGGCTGTCGGCCAAAATGCGAATTGCCCGCTCCATATGTTCCTGTCGGAAATTGATAGAGCCAAAGATAAGATGGTTTTCAAAGCCAAACGGCATCGTATCAAAAGAAACTTGCGGCCCTAAAGAAAAACTGTTGTAAATGCCGTTACATCCTAACACGCCGTGCTCAAAGGCAATCCTGTGCTCTGTCTGCGTGCCGCTGACACCAATAAACATTGTCGCCCTTCCTCCTAATTTTTCCTTGATGGCTGCGGCCAGCTCCTCTTCCGAATCATAATTATTCTGCAAATATGCCGCCCCCGTCTGCTCTATCGCATAGCGGACTTTCGGGGCGTCCTCCCCGCTCCTTGCCACAAATAAAACAGAGGCGCCGCGGTGATTGGCGGCAATCAAATCCCCCATAAACATTCCCGTCGTTCCCAGTCCGAAAATCACCGTTCTCTCAAAAATCTCTTCTTTTGCAAGTTCGCGCGCCCTCTGCTCTCCACACTTCTCTCGCGCCATGACGACGCGGAAGTTGTGGGCGCTCCCCAAATCTTCCATTCTCTCCAACTGAAAAATCATGCACGCATAGGGGTCTGGAAACACCATTCTCTTGGCAAACGGCAAATCCAGTTTGCCATCTTTCACGTAGCCGTCGGGAATCGGCAGCAGCATATCCGGATGAAAATACTGCTGGTCACAAAATAATCCGTCCGCCCCGTCGCACCCGTATTCAAAATAGCTTTCTTCTTCCGTAAAGCGCGTCGGGTCATAGCTGTTTCCCCCGCGTATAAGCACAATGGCAAAACGCTGTTGCGATGGCACCCACACAATTCCCTCATGGCCATTTATCAGCCGCTTTTCGCCTGCGGGAAATTTCGCCCCCAGCAGCCCTTTCTGCCCCATTTTCATCAATTCATAATCCGTTCCGCAAAAGCCGACGATAACCGGCTCGCATAATACCGGTTCTTTCTCATCTTCCCCCCGCAGTCTCCGCCTCTTCACCGCATGAATTTCCACGTCGCCATATACGAGCGGATTCTCGCTGTCGTTTTGAAAATAAGTTCCCTTTACCTGCATACCATACCCTCCATTCCTCCATTCCTCAATAACATCATTATATCTTTTTGCAAAAATTTTTTTATACAAAAATGCGACAATCTGCCCCTCTGTGGTGACATATTGCCGCATTTGTCATTTCCGGAACTCTCTTGGCGACTTCCCGTAATATTGGGAAAATGCGTGGGAGAAATGTTCCACGGAAGAATATCCGAGATTGTCACTGATATCCGTAATCTTCATCTTTGTGTGGGAGAGCATCGTTACCGCCGCCAGCATTCTTGCCTCCCGCTTCTTTTCAGAAAACGATTTGTGATAAATTTTGCGGATAAACCGCTGTGTCTGCCTGACGCTGAACCCGAGCCGCTCCGCCAGCCCCTCCAGACATATCTCACGGTATTCATAAAGAAACATCTCATCCATAACAAGCTGTGCGTTCTCTTCGCGAATCTCATGGGTAAAAAAAGTCTCGTCCGGCTGTGGCAGTTCATCCGTCTGCGGCAGCGACGACCCGTAGCTTCTGACGCAGTCAATGAGAAATTCTGCTAACAGAAAGGGAATTTTCTTTTCCCATCCCAAATCTTTGCGCTTATGCTCCAATATTATCTGCTGCATAAAATGGCGAAGTTCCTTTCTCCCTCTGCCAACCCATCTCACTTCTTTACAAAAAGCGGACATAATCGTTCCTTGCGGGCGCGGTGAATCAACATGCAGATATAAGCCAAACTCCGTGACCGGATTGTCTTTGTCCGGTATCTGTTCGTGAAATACATTGGGGCCGGTCACATAGAGGGTTCCCTCTTCTATCCCGTAACTCACCGAATCGAGAATTACCGTTCCCCTGCCTCCGGCCACATAATGGATTTCATATATATTTTCACCGTGGCAATGCATCGGTAATATCTGTCTGAATTTGCGGTAACTTACCATCGTCACCCGTATTTTCACATCCTCAATCTGAAAGGAATAATTGCTATAATATTCCATACTCTTCCCCTTTGTTGCGTTTATGTACACGTGCCCTTCTGATTTATGTCACATTATACTATAGAAAAAATGAAGTTTCAAATATATAATAATGTCAAGGTAATAGTGTGAACAATAAGCTCGATAGCTTATTGTTCGCACCACTATTTGTGCCGAAGCGCCACAAATAGTATACGAACCTTTGGTTCGTTATGTACAGAGCAAAAACAGCTCCGCTGCTTTTTGCTCGTACTTCCTCCGCTGCGCTTCGGAATAGAGATTGAACACAGGGGGTTACGATAATGAGTCAGTTATTTTATACAAAACCGTCCCATTGGGACTGGAACCGCGCTCTCCCTGTCGGCAACGGCAGACTGGGCGCAATGATTTACGGCGAGGGCAGCCACGAACACTTTCAGCTCAATGAGGATTCGGTCTGGTTCGGGAAAAAACGCGAGCGCAATAATCCCGACGCACTCGCCAATCTGGACAAAATCCGCAAGCTCATTTTAGCGGGCAATATTCCACAGGCCGAAGAACTTTGCAAGTATACTCTTGCCGGTACGCCGCAGAGCCAGCACTCCTATCAGACGCTGGGAGACGTATATTTTGATTATTGCGGGGCGCTAAAAGAAACTAAAGACTTGCGGCGCACTCTTGACCTCGCAACGGCAATCCATACGAGCACAATAACCGATGTATCTACTAATGTAGAATACAAGGTGGAGACTTTTGTAAGCCGGCATTATAACTGTATTGTCGCCCGCTTCTCCGCCTCAGAAAAAGGAAAACTTGACCTCGCCGCTTCCCTGCAGCGCGACTGCTTTTATGAGGCGACGGAACACACCAAAGACAGCCTCTATATCTCCGGAAATCTCGGGGGCGGCGGTATGGACTTCTGCTGCGGTATGCGCTTTCTTTCCGACAGCGGCGATTTACAGGGAATCGGAGAACATATCGTGACAAAGGGCGCCACGAACGTTACCGTGCTCCTCACGGCTTTTACGGAGTACCGCGCCGACAATCCCCGCAGGGAAACGGAGCGTATTCTTTCTTTGGCTTCCGCCGTGGATTACAGGCAGCTAAAGGCAGA
This sequence comes from uncultured Eubacterium sp., assembly GCA_910577295.1. Lineage (GTDB taxonomy): Bacteria > Bacillota > Clostridia > Lachnospirales > Lachnospiraceae > Eubacterium_F. The sequence continues at coordinate 92,187 of CAJTLS010000001.1, read as the reverse complement.
ACATATCGAAGAATACCGATCCTACTTCTGTCGTATGAGCTTTTCCCTTGACTACGATTGGGAACTGGACAAGCTTCCCACAGACGAACGCTTAGCCCGTATCGACGAAGCGCATCCCGACAACGGCCTGGTTAATACTTATATGGATTTTGGCCGTTATCTGCTTATCTGCTCCAGCCGCGGCGACTGTCTTCCCGCCAACTTACAGGGTATTTGGAATCGTGACTACAATGCGCCGTGGCAGAGTAAATTCACGATTAATATCAATACGGAAATGAACTACTGGCCTGCCGGAATCTGCCATCTGTCAGACTGTGAGCTTCCTTTCTTTGAACATCTGCTGCGTATGCTGCCAAACGGCAGGGAAACTGCAAAAAAAATGTACGGCTGCCGCGGCTTTGTTGCTCACCATAACACCGATTTATGGGGCGACACCGCCCCGCAGGACATATGTATCTCGGCTACCTTTTGGGTTATGGGCGCCGCATGGATGTGTACTCATATATGGAATCATTACCTATACACGCAGGATATGGAATTTTTACAAAAACTGTATCCGGCGCTTCGGGAAGCGGTACTGTTTTTTCTCGATTTTCTCATTGAGGTGGACGGTTATTACGTCACTTGCCCGTCGCTCTCGCCGGAGAATACTTACATTATGGAAGACGGTACGAGCGGCTGCCTCACTTATGGCTGCACAATGGACAATGAGATTTTGCACGAGCTGTTCTCGCATTTTCTTAAAGCCGCGTCACTCGTGAAAGAAAAGGACAGTGCTCTCATACAAAAAGTAGAAAACTATGACAAAAAAATTGCCCCTCTGCAAATCGGCCGGCACGGCCAGCTTATGGAATGGCAGAAGGACTATGAAGAGGCCGAACCCGGACACCGCCACATTTCACATCTGTGGGCGCTCCATCCGGCCCATCAAATTACAAAAGATGGCACGCCGGAACTCTGTCAGGCGGCAGAAATCACCTTACAGCGCAGGCTTGCCGCCGGCGGCGGCCATACCGGCTGGAGCCGCGCATGGATTATGAATCTGTATGCGCGCCTGTGGCAGGGAGAACAGGTTTATGCAAATCTTTTGCAACTGTTCAGTCATTCGACTTTGCCAAATCTTCTTGATAACCATCCGCCATTTCAGATTGACGGCAACTTCGGCGCCATTGCCGCCATCGCCGAAGCGCTGCTGCAATCCGACGAAGAGCGGACGATTCTGCTCCCTGCGCTTCCCCGTGCATGGAAAGATGGAGAAGTAAAAGGACTCTGCGGGGTAGGCGGAGTGGTCTATGATTTGAGTTGGAAAAACCATTCGCTGACAACAGCCGTTTTGCATGCCGCACATCAAGCCGATATTACTTTGCGCTATCAGGACTCGGAAGAACGGCTTTCGATGATGGCAGGTCAGACCATCACGCTGGATTTTCCCGCGTGATGGGCCTTACCGCCCTTAATCATCTTGTAAAGCGTCAAATCCGGACTCTCCGGTTCTCACTTTGATGACGTCGCCGACGTCGTAGATAAATATTTTCCCATCGCCGATATGACCCGTATACAATGCATCTTTCGCAGCGGAAACTACTTTCGACACAGGTACTGCGCTGACAACGACTTCCACTTTCATCTTCGGCAAAAGCGTGAATTCCACCGGCACGCCTCGATAGTACTCGGCCTTTCCTTTCTGTGTGCCGCAGCCAAGCACCTGTGTCACCGTAATCCCCTGCACTCCAATTGCATTCAGAGCCTCTTTCAAATCTTCGAATTTACTCTGTCTGCATATGATATCTACTTTTGACAACTTCACATCCGAGGCAATACCGGCGCTTTCTGTTTTTACCTGAACCGGAACTGCATCATCCATTGGTACGGAAACGGAAGAGGACGGGGCATATTCCATACCCTTTCCTTTTTTTGCCGTAATACCGGATACCCCCTCTACCGAAGTAACAAAGCCGGCATATGCACTCTTTAATCCATGCTCTGTGGAATCAAGACCGAGCACCTCTTCCTCTTCGGTAACGCGAAGACCAAATATCATCTTAATCACATAAAAGACTATTATCATCGTCACAGCCGCCCATGCGGCAACGGCGGCAAAGCCCGTAAGCTGCCATCCGATAAGTTTAACTCCGCCACCATAAAACAAGCCGCTGACAACATTCCCCGCCTCGTCTGCCAGAGAATATCCCGGTGCGCTCGGTGTGGCAAAAAGACCGACGGCAATCGTACCCCATATACCATTCAGACAGTGAACGGCAACTGCTCCTACCGGGTCGTCAATATGTAATTTGTAATCAAGCAGCCATACGCCAAAGACTACAAGCACACCTGCTACTGCACCGATGCAAATTGCTCCGAGCGCATCCGTGACGTCACAGGACGCCGTAATCGCTACCAGACCGGCTAACGATGCGTTCAGACACATGGATACATCCGGTTTCCCGTATTTTATCCACGTGAAAATCATACAGGTAACTGTGGCAATTGCCGGGGCCACAGTTGTTGTCAGAAAAATCGAGCCAAGCTGCGCCGTACTCGTCGCCGCCGCCCCGTTAAAGCCATACCAGCCAAGCCATAAAATAAATACGCCAAGCGCCCCAATCGTAAGGTTATGTCCCGGAAAGGCGTTTACTTTAACGATTTTATTATGCTTATCCTTTGTAAACTTTCCGATTCGGGGACCGAGAATTTTTGCTCCCACAAGCGCCGCAATTCCGCCTACCATATGAATAGCACAAGAACCTGCAAAATCATGGAAGCCCATCTGCGCTAACCAGCCGCCGCCCCAAATCCAGTGCGCCTCAATCGGATAGACAAGCGCGGAAATTACTGCTGAATACACACAGTAGGAAAGGAACTTCGTTCTCTCCGCCATTGCTCCCGATACGATGGTCGCCGTCGTTGCACAAAATACAAGATTGAATATAAAATTTGACCAGTCGAAATTTGCATAATTCGTAAATAAATCAAATCCCGGTTTACCGATGAATCCGAGTAAATCCTCACCGAGTAAAAAGCTAAATCCGATAATAATAAACACTACTGTACCAATACAAAAATCCATCAGGTTTTTCATAATGATATTACCGGTGTTCTTTGCCCTTGTAAAACCTGCTTCCACCATGGCAAATCCGGCCTGCATCCAAAATACCAGCGCCGCTCCTATAAGAAACCAGACTCCCCATAACTCACTGCTCATGGCAGCCAACGCTTTTGTCATTTCCTGTGTCATATACATGCACCTCCTGAATGTAAGTGTAAGGCCTCATTTTCGTTGTTTGTTCCGCGAAAATAAAACATTCCCTTAGAATAGAAAAAAGCGCCAGAAGATTTCTCTTCTGACGCCCTCGTCATTTACGAGAGCAATTATAAGAGCATTGCAAATAAATGTCAATAGCGTTTTTAAAACTTTGTGATATGTCACAAAAGCTCATTGTAAAAAATTAATTTTTTAGAAATAATGACAGTATTCTTTTCTTTTTAATCAAAATATGATACTATGATACCAGAGTCGAAAGTACAAAAATTTTCATGCTCGCATGAAAAATTTTTGCATTTGAGACTCGCCAAACATGAGAAAGAAGCGATTTACGCAGTAAATCAGCGAATTTCGAATGTTTATGGATTGCGGGAGTTGTGAAACAACGGAGCAATCCATAGCATCTACCAGAGTCAAAAGTACAAAAAACCTTTTAACCACGACATTTGTGTATCACAAAGGCATGATAATATCACAATAGAAAGGTAATAACTCATGGCAATTAACATTAATGGAAAGAAGACATCTCTGGATGACGCCGCCATTTATCAGCAACGAGACGATAATATGCCGGAAAAAGAGCGATTTCGGAATATGTCCCCCAAACAACGCTGGACACATTTTTCTACTTATTATCTTCCTAAACTGCTCGTCATAATCGCCATTGCGGCCGTCGTTTTTTACATCCTCTGGGTTGACTTTATAAAAAAAGCTGATATTTATATGCGCTGTGCCATTTTAAATGAATCCATTTCCGACAGCGCCCTTACTGAACTGAGTGACCGGTTTACCGAAACGCTAGACATGGATATCGGGCAGAACAAGGCCTCTTTTTCCATTTATTATACGGAGCCGGATATCGCCGCACAATTTGGCAGCGACGCCGGAAAAGACCTCTCGGAAATTGGCAGCCGTTTAGTGGCCGGTATGCTTGACACTATGATTGCCACGCCTGCCCACATCGAGCAGACTTACATGAAAAATGGTTTTATAACAGACCTGAGTACCTTTCTCACAAAAGAGGAGTACTCCCGTCTGCAAAAATATTTATATATTCCCTCTACAGACGATAATCAAAAAGGAGCGGCTTACGGTATCCGCATTGCGGAGAGTTCCGTATACCAGTCACTTTTTTCAGACCGAATCCCCTTACAGAACGAGCCTGTATTTTTCATTATGACGAATGCGACGGCAGAGGGGAAAAAATATGCCCGTCAATTCATTTACTTTCTTTTCCCGGAAGTATTTGCATAGAAGCCAGATTAAAACGAGGTGCAGTTATGTTAAATGGACGTAAAACAATAGGAATCATGATTTTCGATATTACAGCTTTTTATCAAATTGAACTTTCCAGCTACCTTTCCCGCTATATGAAAGAGAAAGGCTATAATTTTCTTGTCTTTTCCGCTTTTACCATATATGGAAGAGGGAATAATAATGCTGCCGGTGAAAACAATATCATGCATCTGATTCCTTTTGAGCAGTTAGACGCCTTTATTCTGTGCCACGATACTTTTGAGAGCGACACCATCGTTGCCGATGTAAAAAAACTGCTTGACGAGCGCTGTCACTGTCCGATTATCAGCATAAGAACGAAAGTCGATGGCTATTATAATATACTTGCCGATGATAAGGACGCCATTCCCTCCCTTATCCGCCATCTGCACGAAGTTCACAACTATGACCGTATCGCCTTTATGTCGGGGCCTTTGAGCCATCCCGACGCAGTTTTTCGTTTGCAAATATATCACAAAACAATGGAACAGTTACAGCTTCCCCACCCGGACGAATATGTATTTGAGGGCGACTTCTGGAAGTCCATGGGAGAACCGGCCGCCCATCATTTTACGTCGCTGCCGAACCCTCCGCAGGCTATCGTCTGCGCAAATGATTATATGGCACTTTCTCTTTGTAAGAGCCTGATACTGCAAGGATACAATATTCCGCAGGATTTCGCAATCTGCGGCTTTGACGACGTGGCAGATGCACGCAACAATTTTCCTCCACTGACTACATGCAAAGTCCGCATTGACGAGCTGGCATTTCTTGCCGTTGATACGATTCATCAGCTTTTGCAGGGAAAAGAAGTAGATAAAAACCGTTATACCAATGTCGTTCCTGTCATCCGCAATTCGTGCGGCTGCGAAACCGTCAGCATGCACGACATGAGCGTATGTCAGATGAAAGAAGTTGACCTCAGCGAACAACTGTTAAACCAATCCGTTCACAATACTTTTACTTCCATCGCTTTAGAAAATCTTGTGTGTACGGAAGATATCGGAGACTATCTGGCAATCGAAGATTATCCGGATAATGCAAGGGATTTCTATCTGTGCCTCGGCAAAAAGGGCGAGGGCAGTTTCCCGCAGACAAGGCAGGAAAAACCGGGGTTTGCTGAACAATCACAGTCCATTTACAGCTTAAAAGATTTGACGCCAATCATCACTTCCAGTTTTGCAACAAAAGATTTGCTGCCTCCAGAGGCAATCCGCGAGGAGCCAATGAGCATTTATTTCTTTCCGATACATTATTTACAATATAATTTCGGGTATGTTGCGGCTACTTCCAGCGGTAAGAAACATACCAATTCCCTGTTCCATTCATGGCTTGCCATCGTCGGGAACACATTGGAAAATGCACATATCCGCGCCAAAAACGAAGCGCTTCTCGACAAACTGAATACGCTGTATTTACAGGATTCACTGACAAAGCTATACAACCGGCGCGGTTTTGAACAATATTCCGCCACCGAGTTGGCTCATTCCCAAAAATGTAATGTTTCTTCGATGATTCTCGGTATAGATATGGACAATTTGAAATATATCAATGATGAATACGGACATGCGCAGGGGGATACCGCTCTTTGTACAATCGCAAAAGCAATCCAAAGCGCCTGCACGGGAGAAGAAATCTGTGCTCGCATTGGCGGTGATGAATATGAAGTGTTTGGTTTTGGCTATACTGCCGAACAGGCAGACGGATTCGTCCAACGTTTCCAACAATACCTGCACGATTTTAATGCCTCCAGCGAGTTACCTTATCAGGTCAACGCAAGTACCGGATTTACGATTAGCGAGCCAAATTCCGATAACACATTAGAGTATTACATTACAATAAGTGATAATTTGCTCTATGAAAATAAGCGCGAGAGAAAGAAGCGTTTCGGCAATCTGAGCCTGCGTCCTGACGCAAACAATTAGTACAACGAAAATCTTACGCCTGTTTCCTCCTCGCCACAACGACGAATCTTCCCTCGTCTGTATGGTAGGCGCATGTCACCAGCGTAAGCAGCTGCTCTCCATACACCGGCTTGATGCCTGTCTGATGAACGGATAATTTTATGCAGTTCTCAACATAGTCCGTAAATTGTTTTTCGGACAGCGCCCCTCCATAACGATAATATTTAAACACGTCTTCCTCTTCTTTATATATTTTAGAGCGGAATACGGCTACGACCTCATATTTTCTTTTTTCATACAGCGTATCAAATTCAATCGTCTTATGCTTCTTGTAAAATGCGGCATCTTCGTAATCTTCCAGATGGGCAAACATCAACCCGCTTTTCATATGATGTCCGTAAACCATCAAATTGCTGTTATTGTCTTCCACATCACAATTGGCATCCAGAAAAGGAAGTCCGTTGACATCTTTCTTTTTCTTAAAGTTTCTGTGCAGGTAGTACTCCGAATCCTTTTTCGTCTGCATAACCGGATAGTCAATCTTCGTATCTTTGACCGTAACCCAGCCAATCAAATCGCCGTTTTTCTTATATAATTTTCTATAGTCTTTCAAAATGGCGCGCCCGTCGGAAGTTTGTAACTCTTCCCCTCCCTCGTTCACACTCTCTATCTTACTCTGCTGCAGCTCCCCCAGCTCGTTTTCCGTCTGTCTGGCTTCCCAAAAATAGCGGAACAGGTACAAGCCGCTGCCGATAAACACAAGAACTAACAGGACTAAAATCACATTGGTAATCCATTTCTTTTTCATCTTCAACCTCCCTAAAATGTCAATCGCATCGACGTAATCAAAAATATCCCCTTGTCCGTCTGTTTTACATAGATAATACCTTTTTTTCAAACGTTTCCATATTATCTAAAATTACATAAGGTTCATATTCCCCATAAGCGTTCGGACGACTTATCGTCACTAACTGCACTCCGTTATGCCCGATTTTATCCTGCAATGACTTTGTAAACTCGGCAAGCATTTCTCCATGCCTTGTTTTTACTGCAAAACAACCTGCTTCTCCAAATTTTTTAGCTATCAGATAACACATCGTTCATTACCTCCAAAAATTTCTTTTCATTAATTATTTTGCCAGTCTCATATTCTTTCCTCATTGTTTTCCCAATCCCGTCTGAATATCCTCTTTTATAAACATACTTATGAAGCCAGTTATTCATCTGTCTGTCATAATATGTATTTGTCTGTATCTCTATCGGATAGTGAAAATGAGTTGGCTGATAGTAAATATGCACACCTCTGTAACCATCATCGTTAGCTTTCCCATCGCTCATATCTACAATCCGAAAACCATTTGTTTTATCAATATGCTGAAAAATATCATAGTTATTTACAAACATTCTAAACCCCAGCAAATCATTAAATACCTTTTCTAATCTCATTTCAGGATAAAACTTCTCATACTTTCGCATACAGGAATCTTCACTCTTTATTCGATAATCCATATCAACACTATCAAGAATATCCGTTTTCTGATAAAAAGCAATTACCTTTCTTATTTCCTGAAATAGCATATTTTTATTGAACTTATTTAAACCGTGTACAAGACTTCTACCCAAATCACTCTTATAGGATAACATTTCTAATTCTTTTACTGATATTCCGTTTTTAATCAATTCTTCCGATAACATTCCATCACTTCGCCCTGTAATTTTTTCAACCTCCCTAAAATGTCAATCGCATCGACGTAAAACGTATGCCATCTGCTTTCTTTTCCGGCCCTAACGGCCGAAACCCGACTTTTTCATAAAAACCAACCGCATAGGGGGAAGAATTTACCGTCACAGCGCGTATGTCCGGCTCCATTGCCTCTACGTGCGCCACTGCCATCTTCACAAGCCGCTTTGCGATTCCCAGATGATGGAACTGCTCCCTCACAAAGAGCAGGCTGATGTGCTGTCCCTCACGCAAGGCAATTACGCCGACCAGATAAGTATTCAAATAACATCCCCAAAACGTCATCTCGCCCTGACGGACTTTCTCAACCATATTGCCATACTCAATAAAATGACGAAAAGTCTTAATCCCCATCTCTTCATAATCCGGTGCCTCAAATACCTGAAATACCTCCCACACAAGGTCAAGCGCATCCTGAAGCCTGCCGGAGGTTATTTTACACAGCTGCATAATATCCTCATTCCAAACTAAATAATCAGGGAAGAATCCGTGTCGCATATTCTTCCAGTATGAACATTTACTTTATATTTTTAAGTATATAAAAATTCGTTGCCAGTGTCAAAGTTTTTTGCTATTCTAATCATAAGATACCAGTGTAACGAAACGTTTTCGAAACGGAGGTTCAGATGAAGCAGTTATTTAATAATCAATGGTTTTTTCACAAAGAAGCGTTAGGTACTCCCGTGCAGACTTTTTTCGATACCGATGACTGGCAGGCGGTAGATATTCCGCATGACTGGATGATTTATGACAGCGAAGACCTCTATGCACAGGGAATCAGCTGTTACAAAAAAACTTTTACCGTCGACGACGTCGGTACCGACCGTCTCTCCCTCCTTTTCGAGGGCGTATATATGAACAACACAGTATACCTCAACGGTGAAAAAATTTTCTACTGGCCTTACGGCTATTCCCAATTTGAAGTCGACCTTACCGCACATATTAAGTCAGGAAAGAATACCGTTTACATAACAAATGTATATGAGCTGCCAAACAGTCGCTGGTATCCGGGAGCCGGCATATACCGCAATGTCTGGCTGTTTCGCCGTCCCGCCGTACACCTGACGACTGATGGCATTTATGTTGCCACGCAGAGACAAGGCAACGAATGGACGCTTTCTATTGATACCGAACTCCAAAACGATTGCGGCACCGACGTTATGATGACATTGCGCCATACGATTCACGCACCGTCGGGAGATGAAATCTGCTGCCGGACAGAAACCGTTACACTGAAAACCGGACTTCAGATAGACAGGCAGACCGTGACATTCCAAAACCCTCTTCTCTGGGATATAAAAGAGCCAAATTTGTACTGTGTAAAAACCGAACTTCTATCGGGAGATACCATAATTGATACGGATAGCAATTGCTTTGGATTCCGTACCATACGCTTTGACAGCCGCGAGGGCTTTTTTTTAAACGATGCGCACGTAATCATTAACGGCTCCTGCGAGCACCACACACTCGGCGCATTAGGCGCCGCCATAAACAGAGAAGCCGTGCGCCGACAATTATGTACAATGAAAAAAATGGGGGTAAATGCCATCCGCAGCGCCCACAATATGCCGGCAGTTGAATTATTGGAACTCTGCGACGAAATGGGACTTCTCCTATTTACGGAAAGTTTCGATATGTGGGAACGCTGCAAAACCGACTATGACTATGGCAATTACTTTAGCAAATGGTGGAAAAAAGATGTCACCAGCTGGGTTCGTCAGAACCGAAATCATCCGTCCGTCTTTATCTGGGGTATCGGCAATGAAATCCACGATGTCAACTACGAGCGCGGCTTAACCGTAACCCGTATGCTGCGGGATGCGGTGAGGGAATTGGATTACCATAGCAATGCTGTAATTGCCATGGGCTCTAATATCATGGGCAGCACCGGCGCACAACAATGTACTGCGGAAGTAGATTTGGCCGGCTATAATTACTTGGAGAGGCTCTATGACGAACACCATGCTAAATACCCGGATTGGTGCATTTTCGGGAGTGAAACCGCCTCTACCTTACAAAGCCGGGGAATTTATCATTTCCCACTCAGCAACCGCCTGCTTACCTATGAGGACGGCCAGTGCTCCTCTCTTGGCAACTGTACAACAAACTGGGGCGCCAAAGATACCGATACCGTAATTTGTGCTCACCGCGACAGAGAGTACTGTTTCGGCCAATTTATCTGGAGCGGTTGGGATTACATCGGTGAACCGACCCCTTATTTTTCGAAAAATTCCTTTTTCGGTCAGGTAGACACGGCTGGTTTTCCAAAAGACAGCTATTTCCATTACATGGCGGAATGGACGGATTATCGGGTGGCACCTATGATTCATCTGCTCCCTTTTTGGGACTTTAATCCGCAGCAATTGATTGACATACGCATCTTCTCCAACGCACCGAAAGTAGAACTTTTTTTTAACGGTACGTCGCAGGGTGTAAAAGAAATTGACCATGCTCACGGCACGCATCTGTCCGCCGACTGGCAGCTTCCCTATCAGGCAGGAACATTGCGCGCAGTTGCCTACGATGAAAACGAACGGATAATTGCCACGGACGAGCAGCGCTCTTTTGGCGATGCTGAAACTATCGTCTTAAAACCGGATAGGAAAACTCTTCTCGCCAATGGGGAAGATTTGTTGTTTTTGGAAATCAATACTGTCGACAAAGATGGTATCTTTGTCGCTAACGACCGCAGCCGTATGCACGTATCCGTGACTGGCGCAGGACGGCTGATTGGACTAGATAATGGCGACAGCACGGATTTTGAACAGTACAAGGGCACAAGACGCAAACTATTCAGCGGCCGCCTGCTTGCCATAATCGCCGCGAAAACAGAAGCCGGCACGGTACATATAGAAGTCACTTCCCCGTCTCTGAAAACAGCCATTCTTGATATTCCGGCGGTAAATGCCCCCGTCCGTTCCGGTATCTCCTGTTTTATGGAAAATCAAGAAACTTATCTGGAAAAAGCCGATGAAATTCCCGTGCGCAAGATTGAGCTTATCAACCATGGCGCCAGTCATCTGAACGAAACGGAGCAGTCGACGCGTGTAACGGCAACTATTTTTCCCGCTAATGCTACCTGTCGCGATATCGCATTTCAGGCCATTACATCAGAGGGCGTGGAAAGCAATTGCGTACGCATTGAAGTTGAGGAAAATACGGCCATCGTCCACGCTCTTGGGGATGGGGCATTCCGTCTCTGCTGTTCGTGCAAAAACGGAGGCGAGGTCTCGGAAATCCTGTCAGAGCTGGAATTTGACGTGACCGGACTTGGCGAGGCTACTCTCGACCCTTATAAGATGGTCAACGGCATTCACAACAGCCACTGCACAAACGAGGCAAAACTCAGTTTTCAGGGCGGCGTATATATTACTTCTGAAGAACGCACCCGCTTCCTGTTTGAAAACGTGGATTTCGGAGAATATGGCGCCACGGATATTCATATACCCATTTTTTCTTTTGAAGATGAACTTCCCATCGAAATCTGGCTCGGCGATTCTGAGAACGGGGGCACCTGTCTTGTCAAAGACTTCTATCGGGCCAAGAGCTGGTACAACCACTATCAGGAAAATGTGTATGAACTTCCACAGCGAATCAAGGGCATACAAGCAATATCCATCGTCGTCTATCCAACGATAAAATTATCCCTGCAAGGCTTTTACTGCACGAGACAGGAAAAGGCATATGGAAAACTTTTTGCCACTGAAAATAATTCGATTACTGGCGACTCTTTCACAGTTGGCGAACAAGCTATCACTGACATCGGAAATAATGTAACCATCGAGTTTGAGCATATGGATTTTGGAGAGAAAGGACCGGATAAAATCATCATCTGCGGTCACTCCCCTATTCCAATCAATACGATTCATATCCGCTTTATCCGTGAGGATGGCTTGGAAATCCGGCATATGGCAGAGTTTCCACAGAGCGCCGACTATCAGGAACTCACGTTCCCGATTCCTGATTTTTCTGGAAACGGGAAAATTAATTTTATCTTTATGCCGGGGAGCCGCTTTGATTTTCAATGGTTTCAGTTTACATAAAATTAAAAATATTGTTTTCAGTGAAAAGGAACTGACACCTGAAGAACTTGCTGCGTTGGTGCATTAGTACCATTGCGTAGCGGCGTTTAGTGCAAACGAAAGAAACAGTAGACTTTTCCCGCTAATCATAGTATAATATATAATATTATAGACTGTACTATATCGTAAAAGGCTGGTGCTTAACATGCATGAAAATCAGACTTCATCTCAAAATAATGAGTTTACAATAATGGAAGATTCTGGATATATTAAAGAACAACATCAGGAAATTCTTCTCGGAAAAGAAGAAGGACTGGATGTTTCATTGTTTTCCAATCCAGAACTCAACTGGCTGCAAATGGAACAGATACGCATGGGTATTAAAGATAAAGTAGATGTTTCCAAATATGCAGACCCCTCTTTTAGCTATGAAACCATGAAACAAATCCGACTTTCCTTTTATTCTTCTATGGACCTTACTCCCTATGTGCATAGAGGATTTGTCGATGATGAGTTAGAGCAGATCCGCCTCGCTTTAGAAGACGGGCTTCCTATAGATACATGGCTGACAGACGATATGTATGTACAGCAAATTTACGAAATACGAATCGGACTGTACGAAGGACTGGATGTTTCCATTTATGCCACTTCGCATTACAATTGGATGCAGATGAAAGAAATTCGTTTGGGGCTGGAAAAGAAACTAAAAGTTTCCTCTTACACAAACTTTCTGTTCAACCACTGGCAGATGAAAGAAATCCGCTTGGGACTGGAAGCCGGTTTGGATGTGTCATCCTATGCAAAACTGATTTTTTCCGGCACAGATATGAAACAGAAACGGGAAAAGCTTTTAGCAGAAAAAACAACAAAACATACTACTTCCAATAAACTGGGGATTGACTTGGATTCATATGTCAAAAAAGATTTCAGTATTCTTGTCGAAAATGACGGCAATAAGGCGTTTGCCTACATCCCATGGTTTCCCGGCAACAGAGTTACCGAAGCGGATATTTATGATGCCCTCGAAAAAAGAGGAATCGTTATTGGAATCAAAGACGATGCCATTACCGATATGATAAATAAAAGAAGAATGAATGAAAAGATACTGATAGCCGAGGGAACTCCTGCCGAGGCCGGAAAAAACGGATGGTATGAATTTTTTGTACGGCTTGATTTACCTCGTATTCCGGCGCCGCTTCCAGACGGAGGCGTCGATTATGTCAATATCGAAGCTTTTGAAATGGTTGATGAGGGCCAGAAAATCGCCGTATATCATCCGGCTGAAAAGGGAATTGACGGACAAAACGTGTTTGGCGAAGTACTTCATGCCAACAAGGGACTGGAAAAGAAGCCGCTCAAGGGCGAGGGATTCACAATCGCTCCCGACGGCGTCACTTATTTGGCCCGACTAAATGGAAAATTTGAGTATATAAACGGACGGATTATTATTTCCAATATGATTATCGTCAATGAAGATGTAACTGCCGTTACCGGAAAGTTGGAAGTAGATGGTTCCGTACATGTAATTGGCAGCGTATATTCCGGAGGAAGCATCGAAGCAACCGGAGATATTATTGTGGAACACAACGTTGAGACAGCAAAACTCGTTGCTGGCGGCAACGTTATGATAAAAAAAGGAAGCTGTTCGAAGCACGACTGTTTTATCGATGCCAAAGGAGAAGTTTCCGGCAGCTTTTTTGAATCAGCAAATATTAATGCAGAAGGCAATGTCAAGGCAAATTACATTATGAACAGCGACATAAATACGCTGGGAAAAGTTATCGTATCCGGCAGCAAAGGAGTGCTTCTCGGCGGGAAAATATGTGCAGTAAAAGGTGTGGACACGTATAATCTCGGGAACAGCTCCCATATAAAAACATTCCTCGAAGTAGGGCGAAACAAACTGTATGATAAGCAACAGTCTGTTTTTGCAGAAAAAAGAGAGCGTATTTTAGATGAGTTAGCGATGTTCGAAGACAAATGGAATAAGATTTTACAATCTCTTCCGCCGGACAGAGATCAGGCGGTAGCCCTCATAAAGAAGCTGAATGCCACGATTGTGGCAAAAGACCACGAACTTGCTGAACTGGATGCCAACATATCAAAACTTACCAATATTACCAATCAGGATATGAAGGCCATTTTTGTCAGAGGAAATGCCTATGAGGGAACTATGATTGAAATTAACAAGATAAAATATATGCTGCAAACGCATATAAACAGGGTAATTTTTAAACAAAAAAATAAAATTGTGGTAGCCGTTAAACTATAAAGCAGACAGAAAGTATGGGTAGAAAATGAAACGTGATACAATTTTAATTCTTGAACAAGACGACGCCAGTCGTAAAATGTTAGTTGATTTATTTAAAAGTAAATATAAAATATTATCAGCTCCGGATGAAAAAGAAGGCCTCGAATTATTGAGAAGCCATGCACAGTCCTTAGCTGTCGTTCTTTTTAATATTCTGTTACCGGTCAAGGACGATTTTAAAATAATGCATAGGTTAAGCGAGAGCAAAGTTCTGAGCCGAATCCCATTTATTATGATTACGAGCGAAAGAGCCGCTCAATACGAAAAACAGGGATATGAATACGGGGTTGTAAGCTATCTGAAAAAACCTTTTCATCCAGAAATCGCAACACATCTAATCGATAATGTTGTAGAAGTATTTCAATATAAAAGGCAGCTGGAAGTAACGGTAAAAAATCAAACAGAACAACTAAAAAAACAAAATTCCATGTTAAAACTCATGGCAGATAAGCAAAAACACATGAATGAGGTTTTGATTGAATCACTCAGCAATATTGTGGAATTTAGAAATTTAGAATCCGAACAACATATCAAAAGAGTTCGGGAATTTTCTCTCTGCCTCGCAAACAGTGTTATGAAATTGTATCCAGAATACGGACTTACGGAAGAAAAACTGGAAATTATCGGCTGGGCCTCTTCCCTGCATGATATTGGTAAAATCGTAATTCCCGATAATATCATATTAAAATCCGGTAAATTAAACGAAGACGAATACGAAGTTATCAAATCTCACACAACAAAAGGTGCGGAAATCATCGAAAAGGTAATCCATATAGATAGTAAGATTTTCTGTGACTACGCGATTGATATCGCCCGCCATCACCATGAAAAATACGACGGAAACGGTTATCCAGACGGTCTGAAAGGAGACGAAATCAGTATCGCGGCACAAATCGTTGCCCTTGTGGACGTATACGATGCGCTTACTTCCAAGCGTGTTTATAAGGCCGCCTACAACACGGAAAAAGCTTACCAGATTATTATAAACGGCCAGAGCGGTTCTTTCTCCTCTAAATTATTACAGGCTTTTACTGAAGCGAGAAAAGAATTTGAAATTATCGTAACAAAATACAGTGACAAAAACTAAATATCGATACGCCAAAATTTCCGGCGTATCGACATTCCTTTTGTATGGTATGGCACTGACTGTATAACTGAAACCGCTATACTCTCCCCTTTTATACACCTGACACTGTTTTCTATTAGAGCGCATCCATCGTTGTGCGTATTTCCTGAATGAATTGCTGACTGTTAAGAACGGTCACGTCTTCAAGCTCCGTTATCAGCGCCAAATCTTTCGTCATTTTACCGCTCTCTATTGTCTGCAAAGTAGCTTTCTCCAGCTTATCCGCAAACGCCATCAGCTCTGGAATTTCGTCTAATTCTCCCCTCTTGCGCAATGCGCCTGTCCACGCAAAAATCGTGGCAACTGAATTGGTCGAAGTCTCCTCGCCTTTCAGATGCTTATAATAATGCCGCTGTACCGTTCCGTGTGCCGCCTCATATTCGTACACACCATCCGGTGAAACTAATACGGATGTCATCATTGCCAGAGAACCACAGGCAGAAGACACCATATCACTCATCACATCACCGTCATAATTTTTACATGCCCAAATAAAACCGCCCTTTGTTTTCATCACACGGGCTACCGCATCATCAATTAAAGTATAGAAATACTCCAATCCTGCTGCCTCGAACTTTTCTTTATACGCCTTTTCATATACTTCTGCAAATATATCTTTAAAATTGTGGTCATATTTTTTGGAAATTGTATCCTTTGTGGCAAACCACAAATCCTGCTTCGTATCAAGTGCATAGGAAAAACAGGCTCTGGCAAAACTCGTAATCGACTTATCCGTATTATGGATACCCTGAATAATACCGGAACCGTCAAACTGATGGATCAATTCACGAATCTCCGTTCCATCCTCTGCCGTAAAAACAAGTTCTGCTTTTCCGGCTCCCGGTACTTTAATCTCTGTATTTTTATATACATCACCATAAGCATGGCGGGCAAGTGTTATCGGCTTCTCCCAGTTTTTTACACATGGCTCAATACCTTTTACCTGTATCGGAGTGCGGAATACCGTACCGTCAAGCGCCGCACGAATCGTTCCATTTGGCGACTTCCACATCTCTTTTAAATCATATTCGGTCATTCGTGCGGCATTTGGTGTTATCGTCGCACATTTCACAGCAACTCCGTATTTTTTCGTTGCCTCTGCCGAGTCAAACGTAACCTTATCGTTTGTCTCGTTTCGATATTCAAGACCCAAATCATAATACTCCGTCTTTAAATCAATATAAGGAAGCAGTAACTCATCCTTAATCATTTTCCACAAAATGCGGGTCATTTCATCTCCGTCCATTTCCACAAGAGGTGTCTTCATCTGAATTTTTGCCATTCTTTCCTCCATTCCGAAGCGCTGGCAGAGGCGCATAATGTGTAAAGCCTCCCGTGCTTCTATCTTTTTTTGTCGTTTTTATTCTTTGTCGCCTTCTACTATAGCATAAATCGGTGGTAATTGTCAAAGTTGCAAAAAAGAGAAAAGTTTACTCGCATGGGCACTTTCGTTATACAAGCACGTAGCGGTATGGATTATCTATGTCGATTTTTTGTTTCCACATTTCTGTCAGGAGAAGTAGACGATTTCTTCTTCTGGCGCTTCTGCCTGTTCGATTTTGTCTGCCCACAACATTGGTACTTTCGTCTGCTGCCTGTGAGAATATTCCGGTTTTACTTTTACGCTTACTTTCACCCACGAATCGAGGTCGAGTTCCGCTGCCTGCGGATGGTGACAGATAAATCCTATCTTGGCTATGTCGTCGGCACAGCATGTCATGGCCTTGCGTGCCGGAACAAAAGCGTCTTTTGGAAATGTGCGGTTCCGATATACCTGCCCTTTAAACACGACTGTCTTACCTTCATATTTTTCCGGGTGCTCGCTGACATCCAGATACCACAGACCGAAATCGTCATCTTCTAATTCGATTACGTCCGCGTTAATATCATAAGGCAATTCCTCTTCGATATTGCTCTCCACAGAGCCGTCCTCTGATTCAAAGAGAACCTGTGCCGCACGATTGATTGCCTTTACATTCCGCCGCATTGACGCCTTGTCCATCTCCCTGTCACAGCGGTTAAAAATAACTAAATCGGACTGCTGAAAATGCGACATAAGCAAAGATTTCATATTATTGATATACATCGGAAATGTCTCGGCGTTTACCGTTGTAAACGTCTGGACAACAATCCAGTTTTCCGGAATTGTCTCATTGATAAGTCTCGTTATATCCCACATGCCGTTTACTTCAATGACAATGCGCGCCGGCTTATACTCCTTTACCAAATCCTTGCACATACTTTCTGTCAATTCTTCTTCGTCGTCAATAACGACCATATCCACTTTATTGTATTGAAGAAGCTCCTCTGCAATCTCCGCCTCCCCTTCCTCGGTCAGAAGAAAAAGTGTCCGCAGACCATCTTCAAAGTTGCCTTCTTTTAAAATCTCCTGAAAGCAGGTGGATTTCCCGCTTTCCAAAAATCCGGTAAACAGATATACCGGAATATCACGATTGCCAAACATATCCTTTCCTCCCTTTGAAAGGTTCCTTTAAATATGAAACAATTCTTTTATTTCTTCCTCTTTTAACTCTGCGCCAATGACACACATCCGGCCCGTATAATCCGCGCTTCCCCGACGGATTTCATACTCTCCTGGCACTAAATCAAAATGGAACCACTCGCCCTCAACAGCCGGCACAATCCCTTTGGCGCGAAGAATACTGCCATATCCTGATTCTTCGGAGGATAATTTCTTCAAGATGTCCGCCAGCTCATCCTCTCTGTACTTGTGTGCGCTCTCCATCCCAAGACTTGTAAATACATCGTCTGCATGATGGTGATGATGATGTTCTCCGTCGTGATGACAGCACTCTCCTTCATGGTGATGATGATGTTCCCCGTCGTGGTGACAACACTCTCCCTCATGGTGGTGATGATGCTCTCCCTCGTGGTGACAGCACTCTCCCTCATGGTGATGATGATGCTCTCCCTCGTGGTGACAGCACTCTCCCTCATGGTGATGATGATGTTCTCCGCCATGATGATGCCCGCATTCCGGACAAACTTCTTCCGCCAACAGCTCCAGCTCCAAAGAATTACTTTCCTCTATCGCCCCGAGGATCTGCTTTCCGTCAATCTGTTCCCACGGGGTAGTAATGATGGATGCCTTACTGTTTTTCTCTCTTATCAGCGACAGCGCAAGCGCTAATTTCTCTTCGTTGAGTTTGTCCGTCCTACTCAAAACGATCGTCTTTGCATTTTCTATCTGATTATTATAAAATTCTCCGAAGTTTTTCATATACATCTTACATTTAGACGCATCAGCAACCGTGACATATCCGTTCATCTTTACATCTTCATTCTTTTCCATGACGCCGGATACCGCTTTGCTGACATCGGATAGTTTTCCCACACCGGACGGCTCGATAATGATACGGTCCGGCGAGTATGTGTCAAGGACTTCCTGCAGGGCAGTACCGAAATCGCCGACAAGCGAACAGCATATGCATCCAGAATTCATCTCGGTTACATTGATACCCGCATCTTTTAAAAACCCCCCGTCAATACCTATCTCCCCAAATTCATTCTCAATGAGAACAAGCTTTTCTCCCTGAAAAGCCTCCTGTATGAGTTTCTTAATCAATGTCGTTTTACCGGCTCCCAAAAAGCCGGAGAAAATGTCAATCTTAGTCATCGCTTTCCTCCATTTCCAAGCGCCCTCACTTGATTTTCTTATAACCTTTTACTCTTATTCATTATACTCATTTCCCATGTAATATCAAGAGGTTTCCGGACATAGAATACGCTGCTGCTCCGTGAGCCAGATATCAGCCTGTGCAATCCCCTCGCTACTGAACTCAAATTCTTTTCTGAGCGGCGTTTCTTTTGTTTTCTCTAAAATAAAAGGGCCTTTCCATGCGACAGCAGCCAGTACTTTATTGTCTTCATCCCCCTCCTTGTAAATTCGGAAATTCATCCCGCGGTAACTTCCCTTAAAAATACTTTTTTCATAATATAAAATTGAATACAATGTAATGCCTTCCAAACTTCCGCCTCCTTGCATATAGTAAAGTATAACACATTTTTTCAGAAAAAACTTGAAAATTAATGAAAAACATGGTTTACTATATTCGTGTACCCTTAGCCTGACGGTAACAAGTCGAAGGGTTCGACTTGCTACCGTCAGGCTAATACACGTACTATATTATTTAAATAGGGAGAGATGTTTCATGAAAAAAGTAGTCAAATTCGGCGGCAGTTCTCTGGCAAGCGCAGAACAATTTATCAAAGTCGGCAATATTATACGCACAGATAAAGACCGCCGATATGTAGTACCCTCGGCTCCGGGCAAACGTTTTTCAGACGATACGAAGGTTACTGATTTATTATATTCCTGTTACGAATTAGCTGAGCGCGGTCAGGCATTTAGCAAACAGCTCAATCAGATTAAAGAGCGTTACAATGAAATAATTCACGGTTTACATCTGAAATTCTCCCTTGATGATGATTTTGACACCATCAAAAAGAAATTTTTAGATAAAGCAGGCTCTATGTATGCCGCTTCCCGCGGTGAATATCTGAACGGAAAAATTATGGCCAAATACCTCGGTTATGAATTTGTAGACGCCGCTAATGTCATACGCTTTCATTCCGATGGAACCTGTGACACCGAAAAAACGAACCAACTGTTAGCCCAATACCTGGAGCAGGCAGAATATGCTGTTATTCCCGGATTTTACGGCGCTGCGGCAAATGGCAAAGTAGTTACTTTTTCCCGCGGCGGCTCCGATATCACCGGCTCCCTCGTGGCAAAAGCAGTCAATGCCGACCTCTATGAGAACTGGACGGATGTTTCCGGCTGTCTTGTCACAGACCCAAGGATAATCAAAAATCCAGAAGTAATTCATACGATTACTTACATGGAACTTCGCGAGTTAGCTTATATGGGCGCTTCTGTTCTCCACGAAGACGCCATCTTTCCGGTGCGAAAGGCGGGTATCCCAATTAATATCCGCAATACCAACCGCCCGGAAGACGAAGGTACGATGATCGTGGAAAGTACCTGCCGCATTCCGGCCTATACGATTACCGGTATTGCCGGCAAAAAAGGGTTTGTCGCTGTCAATATTGAAAAAGACATGATGAACTCAGAAATTGGTTTCGGACGTCGGGTACTGAGCGCGTTTGAAGACAACGGAATTTCTTTCGAGCACATGCCATCCGGTATTGATACAATGACTATTTTTGTTCATCAGGATGAATTTCAGGAAAAGGAGCAGAAAGTAATTGCCGATATTAACCGTCTGGCGAAACCGGATACCATTCATATGGAATCGGATCTTGCCTTAATCGCCGTTGTTGGCCGCGGCATGAGGAGCACCCGCGGTACGGCCGGACGCCTTTTCTCTGCACTGGCACATGCGCACATCAATGTCAAAATGATTGATCAGGGTTCCAGTGAGTTAAATATCATTATTGGCGTTCGCAATGAAGACTTTGAAGACGCCATTCAGGCAATTTACAATATCTTTGTCGTGGCACGGCTGTAAACAGATTAGGGCTTATATAAAAGAACATAAATACACAGGAGAGGTGAGCGGAATGGCAGATAATCAGGAAATCTTTACTAATTTTGCCGGATTTCAATGTCTGGAGCATTTGCACAACAATTCAACGGGAATTTATTTAAGCACTTGCGGAATGCAAAACTGCCCTTCCGAATATTCCTACGGCCCCGGCACGAGGGATATTTACATCATCCATTTCGTCTGCGAGGGAAAAGGAATTTATCAGGTAAACGACATGACCTACCATTTGCATAAAGGAGATTTCTTTGTCATCTATCCAGATACGGAAATTTTCTATCAGGCAGACAAAAAAGAACCATGGGACTATATATGGGTCGGTTTTCAGGGAATCAAGGCCGAGACATATCTTGGCTATGCCGGCGTAGACAGAAATAACCTCATCGGCCACTGTTACAACACTTCGTATATGCTTTCCTGCATACAACAAATGACGTTCGCCCGCGTGTTGACACATTATAATGAACTTCGCCGTCAGGCGGCCCTGCTGCAGGTGTTTGCTGCGCTGATTGAGCAGCACCATGAGCAGCTCTCGGAAGAAGAACAGGTGGAGTATCCGCACCATATTTACATTGACCGTACGTTAGATTATGTCCAGACACACGTAAGCGAAAACATACGGATTCAGGATATTGCAAATTATATCGGCATTGACCGCAGTTATCTGACGTCTATTTTCAAAAAATCTTTAGGAATCTCACCACAGGAATACTTAGTAAACTATCGAATGGAATACGCTTCTGAATTATTAAAGGAATCAGATGTGAAAATCGCCGCCATTGCTCACGAAGTAGGTTATCACGACCCTCTTACTTTTTCCAAAGTGTTCAAAAAACACATGAAAATGTCGCCTACGCAATGGCGGTTAGCTCACACTGATTCCCAAGAATAGAAAATAGCTATATTATTTTTTAAATTTCCACATCAGCCGCATAGTCCACGTTGTCAAAGCGGAAACCGAACATCTGATAGAAGTCTTCCCAGTAACCCTCTATGTCGCTGATTTCTTTAATATTTTCCGACGTCACTTTTGTCCACAAGTCTGCTATCTTACTCTGCACACAGTCTTTCATTTCCCAATCATCCAGACGAAACATCGACTGACCGTCTACTTCTCTCTGCGGAAGTTTTTCCACAAAAAGACGCTGCATCTGCTCAATACATCCCTCATGGAGTCCCTCTTCTTTCATCACCTTATACAAAAGCGAAATGTAGAGCGGAACAACTGGAATCGCCGAACTACTTTGCGTAACCAACGCTTTATTTACAGAAATATAAGCCTGCAGTCCTTTATCGGCATACTTTTTTGTCAACGCCACAGAAGTGTCGTACAAATGCTTCTTCGCCTGACCAATCGTACCGTCTTTATAAATTGCGTGTGTCAACTCCGGCCCGATATAGGAATACGCCAGAGTAACTGCATTGTCTGCCAATACATCGGCCTCTGCCAAAGCATCCATCCACGCCTGCCAGTCCTCGCCGCCCATTACGGATACCGTATTTTGAATCTCTTCTTCCTTGGCAACCGGTACCGTCACCTCTTTAATCTCATTCGTGCGGAGGTCTATCGTCTTATTCTTAAATTCGTTTCCTATCGTCTTCAGCACACTGGATACAAGTGTTCCATCCGGCAGCGTTCTTCTCGGTGCAGCCAGACTATAGATAACCATATCTGCCTTGCCCCATTCTTTTTTTATTGTCTCAATGACCTGCGCTTTCATCTCCTGCGAAAACCCATCTCCGTTAAAGGACTTCGCACCATAGCCGTCCGCCGTCGCAAATTCTTCAAATGCCTTTGTATTATACCATCCGGCCGTTGCCGTACGACGTCCATTCGATTCCTTTTCAAAGGACACGCCAATCGTATCCGCACCGTAGCCATAAGTAACGGCAATACGGCTCGCCAGTCCATATCCGGTAGAGGCTCCAATCACCAATACCTTTTTCGGCCCCTTTGTCGTTCCTTTCTGTTTGCAGTACGAAATCTGTCTCCTCACACTCTCTTTGCACCCCTCCGGATGAGCGGTCGTACAAATAAAGCCTTTTACTTTTGCCTCAACAACCATAACTGCCTCCATTTCATAACTAATCATTTCCATTCAGGCTCTTGCACCCGAATTTTTCACATAAGTACATAAAACAAAATCATAAAAAAATGTAAGATGCTGCCTACCAGTACAAACAAATGAAACACAGAATGCAAATATTTTTTCTTCTTTCCGATGCCATACAGGATGGCTCCTACCGTATAAGCAATACCGCCTGTCAAAAGAAACACCGTTCCTCCCGCGCCCAATACCCGTACGGTCGGGCCGATAAAGAAAA
This sequence comes from uncultured Eubacterium sp., assembly GCA_910577295.1. Classification (GTDB taxonomy): domain Bacteria; phylum Bacillota; class Clostridia; order Lachnospirales; family Lachnospiraceae; genus Eubacterium_F. Next base: position 68,693 of record CAJTLS010000001.1, on the reverse strand, counting down.
CAATACACCATCCCATCGCTATATAGCAAATCATCGAAAGAACCTGGTATTTCTTTAAATCAATGGCAGTCAGCGTCGCCGCAACAAAACAGCATGCCCATACGATTCCAAATATAACAAATGCCTGTACCGGATACAAGGGGCGCAAAGCTGCCAGCGTTACGGGCGTATAAGTACCCGCAATCAGAAAATATATCGTACAATGGTCGATTACCTGAAATACCTTTTTTGGCATTTCAGGTTTCAGACCGTGATAAATACTTGACATCGTATATAATAACACCATCGTTCCGCCGTAAATAGCTGCTCCGACAACTCCCCATACATCACTGCACAACACGGCAAATACTACACAAAGAACCAAAGCCGCTATTGCCAGCGCACCTCCGACAATATGTGAAACCATATTAAATATTTCTTCACCCTTTGTATAAGAAGGAAGTTTCCTATCCTCTAACCTTGTTCTTACACGCTTCATTGTTTTACCTCATTCTGATTTTAATATGCCACGTTTATTACCGACTTTTCCGTCGAATGAACAGAGTGGCAAAAATGCCTGCCAATGATACAATAAACGTAATGCTGACCGGTATCACCGGAACGCTGTCTCCTGTCTCCGGAGACGCATCATAGTACATTGCAGTACCCGCTCTTCCGCCGTTTGCGCTTAACAATCCGCCCGATGAGCGGCTTACGCTTTCCTGACGATACGCCAATACATAAGTGGAGAACTTATCCGTGGCAAACGTTACCGTTTTCGCTGACGAGTCTAAATCCGGCAATATCGAAGCAGAACCGTTATGCACCCGAATTACGGCAAATTTGCGCGAAGCATCCTGCAAATTCTCCGGTACAGCTACTGTTATGGATATCGGTTTATTCGTAGAACTTACCTTTTTCTCCTTGCTGCTTCCCACTTTTTTCCAAAGAGTAATATCCAAATACTCGCCAACGGAATATCCTCCCAGATTAGCGATAATAACTTCCTTATCGCTCTGAGGAACGCTGCTGTCAATGTTCTTTATGCGAAGTTCGATATTGGCGTTACTTCCTCCACCTACTGCCTGCTGCTCACCAGCATTTAAAACAGACTTTTTCAATTCATTGGTACTCGTCGTCAGGGAAGTGTTTGGCGCACCCTGCACCACTTTCACCAGTTTTTTAATGATTCCCTCTTTTGCCGTATAAGTATCGTTAGCATCCGGTGTCGAAGAAGGTGCCGGAGTGGCTCCGGTATTGTCATCTTTCGGTTCTTCCGGAGTAACCGGAAGTTCTGCCGGCTGATTCATAACGACTGTCATATCATTTACATTTCCCGCACAGTCTGTTGCCACTATTACATAAACCATTGTTTCTTGTTCAGCCACCAATGTAAATTTCGCTTTTCCATTCTCAACCGGTCTTGCCTCTCCATTGACCGTGACGCTTGTCAGATAGTCATCCTCTACCGTTACCTCTCGTGTATTGGCTTCGTATGTTGCTTCATCCTTTATCCCCTGAATGGTCGGCGCTTTAACATCTTTTTTGTAGTAGAAAGTGGACTGATAATATATCTCCCCGGTTTCAATATTAGTAACATAGAAACTCTTTTCACCACTGTCCGTATCATCTTTCAGCACAATAGATTCTTGTGTCTTTGTATCTTTCTCATCTAGCAGCAATGCGTACCCTTCTTTCGGGCGAATAATAATATCTGATGTATACCAGCCCGAATTCGATACCGTACCGTCTATAACGTATTGTCCATCTTTTCCTGTTGTTGCGTATCTACGTTCCACAAGGAGCAGCCCGGATTTGTAAACAAACTTATAATTATCCGCCTTTCCTCCTGATGGCGTCAACTCGCTTGTCTCTGTGGCAATGCCGTCTTCCACTACCTCCGGCGCCTGATAACCGGCCGCTGTTTCCGGCGTCTCCAACACACCTTTATGCTTTACAAAGCCAGTCACTTTAACGGAAGAAGCCGTGATTTTTTCGTGATAGTATAAATCGCCTCCCATATATGTCGCCGTCAGAATCGCTTTATTTACGGCAAAACTACATGTTGTGTCGGCTTCTTTTCCTCCGTTATAAATCAGTTTGACATCCGTCGTATATACGCCATGCGCCAAATCCTTTTTCGCAACAATCCAGAAACTATCTTCTGTCTGTTTTACTTCGAAGTCTCCATTGTTACTGAGGATGACGTCTGAAATCGTTGCTTTCGCATTGGCTTTCTCCGTATTTTCCCATGTCACCTCAACCTGCGGTTCCGATTCATATCCGTAAGCTTCGGATTTAATCTTCAATGTATTTGCCGTGATATCGTACACCGGTTTTGTAACTGTAAACTCTCTCTCTGCATTATTTCCGGCTTCATCACTGGCTACTACCGTATAAGTCTGCGAACCTGCCTTAGGACAAGGTATCTTTCTCGACGCCGTCTTAGCCGTTCCGTTCCCGTCCGTAATTTGCAGCGCGCTTCCTGAAGCTGCCGTATTTGTTCCCTCAAACAGCGTCGCCTGTTTCAGATTGTTATCCGATACTTTCAGATTCAGTTCATCGGTAACGTATTCTTGTTCGTCGACAATGCTGAATTCCTTACCGTTTTCCACTCTGTTTATATCCGGCTGTTTGTTATCAAATACCATGCCGTTCGATGAAATATATGTAACTAAACCGGCATGATTCGTTATTTTCGCATAGATAACCGCCCGCTCATACTCTTCCGGTGAAATCGAAAAGCCGTTATCATACTGTTTCCATTCTACCCCTGTCTCCAAATCATCTTTTGACAGCGCATGATCAGAAACACAATACTCAATCGTCTCCAACCCACTCTCTTCATCAGTTGCACTAATGCTGACCGCCTTTGTATCGTTGAAGAATACACCAAAGGTAATCGTATTACCAAATGAATTAAACAAGTCGGTAGAAACTGTGATGCCCTCGCCCGCACGGAAATACGGAGGCGTAAAATCAATTTTTATATTTTCCCTCATCAGAGAGGAGATTTCACCCGTGTCTGCATTCATTACATAAAACTCTTCCGTTACCCCGTTCACAGGGCCATTTACGGTAATCGTCTGTTCAGAGCCGGCAAAAGAAGCTACATCATCCGTCCGGCTGATGTAATATCCCTGCGCAGAGCGGATTGCCACCGTCGGCGAAGTATACCAGTCATAACCATTGACCCTGTCGCCTACAATGACATACCCCTGACGAAGGGCATGGCGCTGTACATCCAAGTCTCCGGCGGCGTACTCGAAAACATAATCTGTCGCCTGACCCTCTCCCGGTATTAACTGCATACTCTTCATCGCACGCATATCGGAAGTGAATTTCTCACGATTTCCCTCCTCGTCCTGATAATACAAGGACGGCATTACAAACCCGGGATCTGCCTTTAAGGTTGCCAATGTATCACCGTTTTTAAAATCGGACGGAGAAAATTCAATCGTTCCCTCCAAATCCGGATAGGTATGATATCCGACATCCTCCTGACCGGTATAACGGACTAACATCTTTGCCTGTTTTACGGTTACATAACAGCGGCAAGTTGTCGTTGATTCCTCTTCACCATTATAATACACGCGTAATACCGCCTCGTGTGTTCCTGTGTGAAGTCCCTGTTTCGGTCTGACGGTAATCGTCCCCGGCACTACTTCAAAGGCGTCTCCGGCCTCGATTTCTACACTGTCAACCGTCACTTTTTCCTGTGTTCCTTTTATTTTCAATACCGCTTCCAATGGCGTAACCGACGCATAGCCATAAGTCAACGCATCTTCTTCGCTGCCAAAATCCAAATCCAGCGCATCGACATCAAAGAGTGGATTTTTCATGGTAATCGTTGTTTCTTTCTGGTTTCCGGCAATATCTTCTGCCGTAATGATATAAACTACTTCACTATCCGTGCCATTCGCCCCGTGAAGTGTAAACTGCACGCTGCCGTTCACGATATCATCACCGGATTTTGTATCGCTGACTACCCCGTTGCGGGTAATCGTCACACGTTTCAGATTAGTATCGCTGACACTAATATTTTTTCTGTCTGCAACATAGGTAATCTCATCACCCAGTTGTTTCTTATTACAGGTTATGACAGGCAATGTGCGGTCAATCGTCAACTCTCCAGACGACGCATAACTGATATTGCCCGCTGCATCTTCTACTTTCGCATACAGTACAACCAGACCGTCTGCATCCGCAGTAACGGTTTCTCCCTCTTTCCACTCTTTCCATGACGCTCCCTTTAACTGCGAATCAGTAAGCACTTTCTGTGATTTGCAATAATAACGCTTCGCCAATCCGCTCATCGCATCCGTAGCGGTCAAGTGAAAAACTATCTCATCTTTAGAAAAACCATCATTTATCCCCGCTTCATCGTAAGAAATAGAAGCTTCCGGTGCCACCGTGTCAATATTAATCGCACCGTCTCTTTTCTCCGTCACTGTAATAGCCGAAGTAATTGCCTGATTGCTATTATTCCGCAGGAAAACAATAGATTTTTCCGGCCCCTGATTCATTCCATCTGATGAATAAATCAATTCACTCTGGAAATTATCTTCTGCCGTACTGATACTATATCCAGATGCTGGCACAAGGGAAACAGCAGAAGTATACCACTGCTTTCCATTTACGTTTTTGCCTTTTGTTCCCTTAATCGTATATGGCCTGCTTGGCGCCGGAATCCGTCGGATAAGCATCGTCTTGTTTAAATCAAGAGTCTTTGCCGTGTAGTTCTCCCCCTCACTCACGTGCAAATAAATGGAATAAGGTTCGTCTCTATCTGCTTTTGGCCTGTTCTCCGTAGTTCCATCTTTTACTACAATATACGCTTTTCCCATACCTTCGCGTTTGCTGACAACCGGAGGGTCAATCGCCTCTCCCGTATAATAATACTCATCTTTAATCGCACTGATATCAAAATCACTTACATCCGGTTCTGCTTTTGCGATAGACACAATAATGTCTCCTGTACGCACTTCATCCGAATCCAAATTCACACCATCATTATCTACACTCTTGATAACACAGTAGTAATAATAGTCGCCGGCATGAATGCTCTTCGGAATCGTATAAGATCTTGTCAGCGCACCATTGCCGCTTAACGGCTCACCAATCCCTCCTGCTGTTCTGCTCATATACCACTGATAATCAATACCTGCTCCTTCCGGTGCAGATGCTTGAATACTAATCGTAAAGGTATCGCTTAACGGATATGTATGTACACCCGTTCCGTCTTGTTCCACCGTATATGTAGGCGCCTCCAGTTTCACAGCCTTTACTGCCTTTTTCCGGCGAACAGTCTTTTCTTCATCCGTTTTTGCCGTTGGAGACGCATCCTCATCAGAGTCGTCCTTTTTTGCTCCGGCTGTTTCCGGTGTCGCAGTTGCCTGTCCGGCGTCGCTGTCATCTTCTTTCGCTTCTGCCGTCGGCTTCTCCTCCTGTTCTTCCTGTCCTTCTCCGTCTTCCTCGTCTTCCTTTTCTTCCTGTTCGATTTTTTCTGTCGGTTCCGGCGTCTCCGGCTCTTCTGTCTCAACCGGTTCTACTGTTGCCTGCGGCGTCTCCGTCGGCTCCCATTCATCCTCTGCCACAACTTCCGTCGACGGTTCTTCCCCTGTCTCATTCGCCAGTGTAGGCAAGACGACTACGGCCCCGATAACAACGGCGGCGCACAAAAATCCTAACAACCCTGTCCTTACTTTGCGGTATTCACTTTCCACAAACAGCTTTCTTACCGCATGATAAACAGCAAGAAACGCAATTACAAAAAAGGTAATCGGATATGCCAGAATTTTGCACTTGCGGCCTATGCCAATCAAAGATTTTAAAATACGGTTCTTTAATCCCTTCTTATTTTGCTTCATAGAATCCCTCCATGGATAAATTTTCCGAAATAGATTTGGCATAAAGAAAACCCGCGAAGTCATCTATGCCTGAATCCTTTAGTTAATTAATACCATTATACACCATAATAAGAGCGGAATGCAAGTAAAGAATGCTTCACAATAGGGCAATCGCTTAATCATTTTTCTCCCCGAATTTGTGTACTGCGCGGGTATCATACCGTATCGTTGTCCTTGTATCACTCCCCGAAAAATTATTATTTCTTTTCGTTTACAGAGCGCCGCCCGAGCATTGTCTGAGATGTCTGCTGTCGTTTTTTCCTGACTTTTGACAGCCCGTTTGCACTAGACCGCTACGTAGCGGTCAATGCTGCAAAAGTCAGGAAAAACGACAACGCAGACAGCGAGTTTTGCGAGAGGCGGCGAAAGATTTCTGTAAACAAAAGAAACAATGTATTTTTCGTTGGGAGTGGATACCGGATAAGATACCGCATGATACCCGCTGCCCTGAAAATAATAAATGATTAAGCGATTGCTCCAGCTTCACAAACATGGCGTCTAGTCCATAATATCAACGTCTTCCCCGCGAAGAATTTTATTAATATTGCGGACAGCGCACATTTTACCGCACATCGTACAGGTATCTTCTTTTTCCGGCCTGCTTTCCAAGCGGTAGCGTCGCGCTTTTTCCGAATCAATCGCCAGTTCAAACTGCTTTTCCCAATCCAGTTCACGGCGCGCTTCACTCATCTGATAATCCCATTGCGCCGCTTCTGGAATTCCTTTTGCCACATCTGCTGCATGAGCGGCAATTTTAGCGGCTATAATCCCCTCTTTTACATCTTCTAACGTCGGCAGGCGCAAATGTTCTGCCGGTGTGACATAGCAAAGAAAAGAGGCTCCATAAGTAGCGGCAACAGCTCCTCCGATGGCGCTCGTAATATGGTCGTACCCCGGCGCTACATCAGTAACAAGCGGACCAAGAACATAAAAAGGAGCGCCCTTGCATATCGTCTGTTGAATTTCCATATTGGCGCGAATCTGGTTGAGCGGCATATGTCCCGGCCCCTCAATCAGAACCTGCACACGATGGTTCCATGCGCGTTGCGTCAGCCGTCCCAATTCCACCAACTCGGAAATCTGGGAAATATCGCCGGCATCTTCGAGGCTGCCCGGCCGGCAGGCGTCCCCCAGACTGATTGTCACATCGTATTTTTCACAAATATCCAAAAGCTCGTCATAGCGCTCATAAAACGGATTTTCATTTCCGGTCAGCTCCATCCATGCGAAAATAATCGAGCCGCCGCGGGATACAATGTTTGTATGACGCTTGCTTTCCTTAAAACGTAGCGCCGTCTCGCGGTTGATACCGCAATGTATCGTCATAAAATCGACACCGTCTTCCGCATGCATTCTTACAACGTCCATCCACTCGTCCGAAGTGATATCCTTTAACGCCTTGTTATAGTAAACGACGGCATCATAAATCGGCACCGTTCCAATCACTGCCGAACACTCCTCGGTCAGCCGGCGGCGGAATTTGCGCGTATCCCCAAACGAACTTAAGTCCATAATAGCTTCCGCCCCCATATTAACAGCCGCCTGTACTTTCTGCATTTCCACATCAAGGTCAAGACAATCCCGGCTTGTTCCCAGATTCACATTAATTTTCGTCTTCAGCTTCGTACCTATCCCATACGGCTTTAAACTTTTATGATTGATATTTGCCGGAATCACAATCTGGCCTTTTGCCACCAGTTCCCGTAACTGTTCCACGTCCATGTTCTCATAGGCGCTGACCTGTTCCATCTCCGGCGTGATAATCCCTTTTATCGCAGCATCCATCTGCGTTGTATAACGGCTCATAGTATCCTCCATTCCTGCGTGTACGCTTTTCCCTGTCACGCATTTTCAGAACAAAGGACCACATATAAAAATGTGGCCCTTTGTTCTTATTTTTGTCATTGTCGATAGTTTCATTATATCTCATGTCCTTCGTTTTGTAAACAACTTTCTTCCAAAAGATGGAATAGCGCAATTTTATAAATAAGGACTATTTTTACATCTCTGTCACAATAACGATTGCACATAAATTCCACAACTTTATAGACATAGCACAAACCGGTTGCCACAAGCGCCGTATACAAAATGACAGTCGGCAGTCCGAGGAAAAGCAAAGTAGCTATCGTCACAAAACATCCTATGGAAATATACCAGAAGTTTTTGCTTATGCGGATAGACACCTGCACAGTCTCCAATAAATCTCTCAGTGCAAGATTGAGCTTATCCGAATTTTCATGGCGCAAATTCTCATATATATCACAGAAGATATCCATACTTTCTTTTCTGTCCAGTTTATCCGTATAACAGGCATATCGGTCTCTGCCAAATTCTCTTTGAATAAATTTCCCTAAAACACTTTTCACGCTTAATCTCCTTTTGTAAATTATGCAACTCCTTATTATCCTATAGTATTCAACGATATCTTGTTTTGTTATACTTCTCTTTTCAAATTACCGTATATACCCAATAAAATTATTTTCTGACGGCGAATTGCCGACGTTTTTGCATAATTATTTTGGCAAATAGGAACCTGTATCAAAATCGGATTCGTTTTCCGGCGCCGCAAAACAATCACAAAAATTTGTACATTGTTGTCGAATTAAATTCCTCTCCCGCCTTTAACAGGCAGGACTTAAATTCAGGAACATTGATAGAATTCGGAAAAAACTGCGTTTCAAAACAAATTCCCGTGCGTTTCGTATAAACGGCCTTTCCCTCTTCCCTGTTAATAAAATTACCGGTATACAACTGCATCCCCGGCAAATCGGTATATACTTCCATCGTACGTCCGCAGGAAGTTTCGGTCACTTCGCACACTTTTGCAAAAGCTCCGTCCGGCTTATCCAAAACAAAATTGTGGTCATAACCGCCAGCCAGAACAATCGGCTCATAATCACTATCAATATCATCGCCAATCTTTCTCGGCTCTCTGAAATCCATCGGCGTGCCGGTTACATCAACCAGACTTCCATCCGGAATCAAATCGCTGCCCGTTCCGGTAAAACAGTTCGCCTTAATTGTTACCATGTGGTCGGTAATAGTACCGCCGTCGTGCCCTTTTAAATTAAAATAGCTGTGATTTGTCAAATTACAAAGCGTATCTTTATCGGATTTTGTCTTATAGGAAATCTTTAATGCATTATCCTCCGTCAATGCATAAGTTACCGCAATTTCCAGATTCCCCGGATATCCCTGTTCCATGTCGGGACTCACGCGGGAAAATGTCACGCTGTCGTCCGTTGCCGATACCTCATACATCACGTGATGATACCCCGGCGTTCCGCCGTGAAGATTGTTTTCACCGTCGTTTTTCTCCAGTTCGTACGTCTTCCCATCTAACTCAAATTTCGCCTGTCCGATACGGTTGCCGTGGCGGCCGATAAACGCCCCGAAGAAACAGCCGTTTTCTTCGTAACCAGCTACATCGTCAAATCCTAAGACGATATCAGCGGCTTTTCCATTCTTGTCCGGCACAATAAGACTTACGATATTAGCTCCATAATCAATAGCGCTCACACTCATGCCGTTTTTATTTGTAATCGTGTAAAGCGTTACCTCTGTCCCCTCTTTTGTACGTCCGAAACTCCTTTTTTCCATACTCATTATCTTTCCTCCTATCCTTTTATTTATTTCATGTTCCCAAAAAACACAATAAGAACAATTGCTATCTGCACGACAAGGATTGCCGGCATTCCCACCACAAATTTTTTATGTCTGGTCTTATGGCGAAAACAGTACATTCCCGCCAGAGCTCCTATACTGCCGCCAAAAGCAGCCTGCGTAAACAGCACACGCTCTGGAACACGCCACTTCCCTTTCTTTGCCTTTCTCTTGTCCATTCCCATTGTCACAAAGGCGATTCCGTTTATGGTAAATAGGTACAGCCACAGCAAATCATGTATTGATACTGTCATTTATCCGCTTCCTCTTCTTTCGCCGTAACCTCAATACCAAGTTCCTCTAATTGCTCCGGCGCAACAATTCCCGGCGCCTGCGTCATCAGGCAGGACGCATCTTTTACTTTCGGGAAAGCAATGACCTCACGGATATTGTCTTCTTTTGCCATCAGCATAATCAGGCGGTCAAATCCATACGCCAGACCGGCATGCGGCGGCACTCCGTAGCGAAAAGCATCCAGAAGGAAACCAAACTGCTCATGGGCGTCCTCTTTCGTAAAACCGAGCGTCTCAAACATTTTTTCCTGTATATCGTTGCGGTGGATACGAATCGAACCGCCGCCAATCTCCGTACCGTTGAGCACGATATCATATGCCTGCGCGCGCACACGCCCCGGCTCGCTGTCAAGATACGGCAAATCTTCTTCCATCGGCATCGTAAACGGATGATGCATCGCCTGATATCTGCCCAATTCATCATTGTACTCGAGAAGTGGAAATTCAGTAACCCATAAGAACTTATATTCATTTTTATCGAGCAATTCCATCTGACGGGCAAGTTCCAAACGCAAATTGCCGAGAACATCCCACACAACTTTGTTTCTGTCTGCCGCAAAGAGAAGCAAATCGCCCGCTTCTCCCGCCATTGCCTGTACAAGCTGCTCCAACTCTTCCTCTGTCAAAAATTTGGCAAATGAAGATTTGTAAGTGCCGTCGTCATTAATGGAAAGATATGCGAGCCCTTTGGCGCCAAAGTCTCTCGCAAAATCTACTAACTTATCAATCTTCTTGCGGGGCATGGCTCCCTGTCCTTTGGCGTTGATGCCGCGGACAGAGCCACCGGCCTCGATTGCTCCGGTAAAGACACCGAAACCACAATTTCGTACTACATCTGTAACATCCTGTAATTCCATGCCAAATCTGGTGTCTGGTTTATCTGAACCAAAACGATCCATCGCCTCCTGCCAAGTCATTCTCGGCAGCGGCACCGGCACATCCACATCGATTAAGGCAAACAGTTTTTTCAGCAGCCGTTCGTTTACTTCTATCACCTCGTCCATATCGGCAAAAGATAATTCCATATCAATCTGGGTAAACTCCGGCTGACGGTCTGCACGCAAATCTTCATCCCGAAAACATTTAGCAATCTGAAAATAGCGGTCGCATCCAGAACACATCAATAACTGTTTTAAGAGCTGCGGACTCTGTGGCAGCGCATAAAAACTGCCCTGATGTACACGACTCGGCACTAAATAGTCGCGAGCCCCCTCCGGTGTACTTTTATTTAACATCGGTGTTTCAATTTCAAGAAAGCCCTCTTCGTCAAAGAAGCGGTGAAGCAGCATTGAGGCTTTGCTGCGAAGAAGCAGGTTTCTCTGCAAATCCGGACGGCGCAAATCGAGATAACGGTATTTCAGACGCACCTCATCTCGCGTCTTACTGTTCTCTTCCACTGGAAATGGCGGCGTATCCGATTCGGATAAAATGTGAATATCGTTTGCCACTACTTCAATTTCCCCGGTTTTCAAATTCTCATTTACCGCTCCAGAACGTCTTGTCACTTCACCGGTAACGGCAACGACAAATTCACTGCGCAGTTTTGCCGCTTTTGCAAATCCCTCTGCGCCTACCTGACTCTCTTCAAAAATTAACTGTATAATCCCGCTGCGGTCGCGGAGGTCGACAAACACAATACCGCCCTTATTACGGCTCTTTTGTACCCAGCCCATCACGGTAACTGTTTGCCCCGTATTCTCTGTACCAAGTTCTGCACAACGGCAGGTTCGCTTCAAACCACTCATTGATTCTTCCATGATTTATTCTCCTCCTCTTTTCCTAATCAGCAAAAAATTCTTCAATTTCTGTATATCCCTCAGATATCAACTGTTCTTTTTGGAATTTCTTATTTTTCTTCATCCGGTTGATATTAACATAAACACCCTGTTCGCGTTCTGCTTTCGCTTTCTCCATCACTTTGCGGAACAAATCCGAATCGGCTTTCTTGTCTATCAGATAGGCTTTCCTTGCTCCTGCAGCAGGCACTTTAAAATCGCGCTCTAAAAGCAGCATGACAATGCGCTCAAATCCAATCGAAAAGCCACAGGCACATGTATCATTTCCGGTAAATTTTCCAATCATTTCATCATAGCGTCCGCCACCGCCGACAGAACCGCCAAATTCATCCATCGATATTTCAAAAATCGGGCCGGTATAATAACTCATCCCCCGCACTAAAGTAGCGTCAAACGATATATTAAAATCGGCGGATTTCAAAGCCTCGACCGTAGAAATTATCGTTTCCAGATTTTCTGCGACGCCCTCATCCAGACAATTCTCCAGAGTATCTTTCATGTAACGGACACCCGCTATATCATTCGTTACACTGCGGAACAAATCTGTACACTTGGCCACGGAATCGGCAGAATATCCTGCCTCAAGAAGCTCTTTTTCTACTCCCTCCATGCCAATCTTGTCCATCTTATCTAACACAATAAACACATCGTCGTACTCTTCTTCCTGAAAGCCGCAATATTTCGCCATTCCTTTTAACATTTTACGGTCATTGATTCGAATGGTAAAGTGATTGAAATCCAGCTTGCCAAGCAGGGTCGTCGTCGCCAAAATCAGCTCAATCTCCGCCAGATATGTCGGCTCGCCGAGAATGTCGATATCACACTGCATAAACTGACGAAAGCGTCCCCGCTGCGGGCGGTCTGCCCGCCAGACATTGCCCATCTGCAGCGCTTTGAACGGATTCGGAAGCGCTGCGGCATTATTGGCATAATAGCGCGAGAGCGGCACAGTCAAATCATAACGAAGCCCGCCGTCCACTACATCCATCTCTGTCTGCGCGCTTTCCAGATTCAATTTCTGACCACGCTTGAGAATCTTGAAAATCAGTTTTTCATTCTCTCCACCCTGTTTACTGTTGAGATTTTCAATATGCTCGACACAGGGAGTCTCGATAGACTGAAAGCCAAAAGTTTTATAAGTCTCTTTAATCTGGTTAATCACATAATCCCGAATTTCCATCTCCTGCGGCAGAATATCTTTCATTCCTGTTGTTGGTTTCTTCTTCAATGCCATAATTGTTTTTTCCTTTCTATCATCTCATCAATGCGGCTAATATAATCATCGACACTTTTTACATTTTCAATGCGCTCCATGCGGTTTTCATCATGGATTACATATTTGGTAGAACCTCCGCTGCCAACAGCCACTATCGTCTCCAGTTCCTCCATAATAAAAATGTTATAGAGACATTCTTTCCCCGCTCTGGCATACGCTACATTTTCCTGATTTGTATTATAGGAAGTTCCCGCCTTATTCTTCTGGCGATACATATAGTAAGGCTCATAGCCATAGCTGCGAAGCATTTCCCCGCTCGTCCGCTGAAGTACGGATATAAGCGTATCCTCTGGATACATAGCGTCCCCCTGCTCGAACTGCTCTCGCCGCATGCGTGAGGCCCGTTTAATCACTAAAGTATGTACGGTCACACTATCCGGGTCTAACTCGTGAAGCTGCATGACCGTTCCCGTAAAATCTACTTCATCCTCTTCTGGAAGACCAATTATCACATCCATATTAATATTATCAAAGCCGAGTTTTCTTGCCAGATGAAATACTTTCTTTACCTGTGCAACCGAATGCCGCCGCCCCAGCAAGTCAAGCGTTCCCTGTTTCATGGACTGCGGATTAATGGAGATGCGTGTGACACCGGCCTTTTTCAATATCTGGAGCTTTTCCTCAGAAATGCTGTCCGGCCTCCCGGCCTCCACCGTAAATTCAACGATTTCCGTCATCGGTAAATACCGATAAAGCATATCCATCAAAGACTGGAGCTGCCCCTCGTCGAGAGACGTCGGCGTTCCGCCGCCAATATAGATGGTCTGAAGCTTTTTTTGCTCCCTTGCAGCCATTTCCGCCATCACGGCAATCTCCTTTTCCAGCGCCTGCAAATAGGAATCGACTTTATCTTTATATATCTCATAATCATAAGAAGAAAATGAACAGTATTGGCAGATAGACGGACAGAAAGGTATCCCGACATATAGATTATAGCTGTTCCGGTGGTCAAACTCCCTTGTCAGTTCGTATTCTTTCACTGCCACATCGTAAGCCAGCTTTACCTTTCCCCAACTAAGCAGGTAATCCTCCCGAAGAGAAATCAGTATGTCTTCCCGGCACATTCCATCAAGCATCATGCGGAAAGGTATTTTAGCCGGCCTTATGCCTGTCAATATTCCCCACGGAAGTTCCCGTCCCGTTTTCTTTACAAATGCCTGATAAATCTTAGCTTTCACCAAATTTTTCGTGTAATCCTCCGGCACCGTATCGTCCAGAATAACGCAGCCGTCTACCATACACTTTATCGGAAAACCTCTGTCTTCCTCCCATTCTTCTCTCTCTAAAATCTGGCAGGCAAGCTCTGGATAAAATCCCTGAGCCAGTGAGCGTAAATCATAAGAAAACTCCCCCGCAGGAAACGCCTTATTTTTTTTAATTTCGTATTGCACCATATCAACACACCTCTATGCGTATGGATTATTTGCTGCCTCGTATGCAACATTCGTTTCCGGCCCATGCCCGGGATAAATCTTTACTTCACCGGGCAGAGTGAGTATTTTTTCGCGGATGGAGCGAAGCAGTTCGCGGCCGTTTCCCGTCGGAAAGTCCGTGCGTCCAATCGATTCCATAAATATCGTATCGCCGCTAAACAGCACCTTTTCATCTTTCGCATAATAACAGCAGCCGCCCTTTGTATGTCCCGGCGTATGGATAACCTGAAACGTCAGACCGGCAATCGTAATTGTTTGTCCATCGCGCAACAAAACATCCGGCTCCAGTCCCACTTCGTATCCCATCATAACGCTGCCATTCAGCTCCGGATTTATCAACAGCTCTTTCTCCTCTTGAAAAGCATACACTTTACCGCTCGCCGCGGATACCAAATCCCTTACGGCCGTGATGTGGTCAAAATGTCCATGCGTCAACAAAATGCCTTCCAGAGTGAGATTTCTCTTTTTCATATAGCCGGCGATTTTATCGGCCTCATCGCCGGGGTCAATGACAAGACAGGATTGGCTCCCTTCTTTTTTTACTATATAACAATTAGTATAAACCGGCCCTACCGTCAATACCGTTATTTCCATTGTTTCCTCCCTTCACAAACAAGCGTCTCTATCCGTTCGCACTACGCTCGATGTCCGTCACACTTTCAACTGTACGAAGTTTCGCCATCAATCGGTCTAACTGCTCCACTCCGTTTATCTCAAATCCTATTGTAAGCGTTGCTTTCTCCTGTTTTGTCGTGCGCACGTTCATTGATTTTACATCAATCCGGTTTTCCGTAAAGATACGGGATACATCAAAGAGAACTCCGCTCCGGTTATAGCAGTAGATGACAATCTCTACCGGATATGCCTCGTCGCTCTCTCCTGCTTCTGGACTCCACTCCGCTTCGATTAGGCGGTTTTTCTCTTCCAGAGGCAGATGTATCATATTGACACAATCCGTGCGGTGAATGGAAACACCGCGCCCGCGCGTTACAAATCCCACGATTTCATCTCCCGGTACTGGACTACAGCATTTCGAGAAGCGCACAGCCAAATCGTCCAGACCCTCTACAATAATCCCGCTCTTGCTCTTCAACGGCTCATGCAGACTGCGCCCTGCAACCTGTTTGGCCTCTTTGGCACTTTCAATGACCTCGTTCACCTGAGCATCAGATACAATCCGTTTATTCTTTTTATTATATACATCCTGCAGTTTATTAACGACCTGACCCTCTTTGAGACCGCCATGTCCGATAGCCGCGCATACGGATTCCCAATCGCTGAACCCATACTTACTCATACATGCTTCCGTATATTCGTTCCGCAGAAGCGGTGTCAAATCAATCCCTTTATTTTTACAATAAGTATGAAGAAGTTCTTTTCCCTTTATAATATTATCTTCTTTAAATTCATTCCGGAACCACTGGTTAATTTTATTTTTCGCCTGACTGCTCTTTACTACGTTTAACCAGTCGCGGCTCGGCCCCTTGCTGTTCTGGCTCGTAATAATATCAATGCGGTCGCCATTTTGTATTTCATAATCGAGTTTGACAATGTTTCCGTTTACTCTAGCGCCGACCATCCGGTTTCCGACCGCGCTGTGAACCGCATAGGCAAAATCAATCGGCGTTGAACCGGCTGGCAGATTTTTGACGTCGCCGTTTGGAGTAAAGCAGTATATACGGTCGGAATACAAATCCAAATCACTCTTAATCGAGCTTAAAAATTCTTTATTGTCATCCATGTCATGCTGCCATTCCAGAATGCGGCGCAGCCATGCCATCTTTTCTTCTTCGCTCTGATTCTTAGCCGCATCACTGCCGCCGCTCTCTTTATAACGCCAATGCGCAGCAATTCCGTATTCTGCCGTCTTATGCATCTCATAAGTACGAATCTGAATCTCAAACGGCTGTCCGTTCGGCCCAATCAGCGTTGTGTGCAGAGACTGGTAATGATTCGGTTTCGGCATAGCGATATAGTCTTTAAAACGCCCCGGAATCGGTTTGAACATCTCGTGAATAATGCCTAACGCCGTATAACACTCCTGATCGTCATCTACAATAATGCGGATGGCAAACAAATCATAAATCTGCTCCAGCGACTTGTGCTGTGTCACCATTTTGCGATAAATACTGAACAGATGCTTCACACGTCCGTCAATCGTTGCCTTAATACCATTCTCGACCAGATGTCTGTCGACTTCTTCCATAATATCTTTTACGAAATTCTCTTTTACTCCCTTAATCTCATTAAAGCGCTTACTTAAATCGTGATAAGCGTCCGGTTCCAGATAGCGAAGCGATAAATCATCCAGTTCAACTTTAACTTTGGAAATACCAAGGCGGTCGGCAATCGGAGCATAAATGTCCATCGTCTCGCGGGACTTTTCCCTCTGCTTCTCTGGTTTCATAAACTCCATCGTCCGCATATTATGAAGCCGATCTGCCAATTTAATAATAATTACACGAATATCTTTGGCCATGGCCAAAAACATTTTGCGCAGATTCTCCGCCTGCAGTTCCAATTTATCCGAAGAATAATTCAACTGGGTCAGCTTTGTTACACCGTCTACAAGCGCGGCCACTTCCATGCTGAACATCTCGGTCAAATCCTCGGTCGTATACTTCGTATCTTCCACAACGTCATGAAGCAGACCGCCGACAATCGTCTCTTTGTCCATCTCCAACTGAGCAAGAATAATTGCCACGCACACCGGATGAATCAAATAGGGCTCCCCTGACTTCCTCTTCTGCTCCTTATGGGCGTCTTTCGCCAAATCATAAGCTTTAATAATAATATCTAAATCGCTGGAAGGGTGGTAACTGCTCACCGTCGTTTTCAGTATTTCAAATAAATCGTCCGGCTCCGTAAAATTGGGTGGAATGAGTTCGTTCGATAGTTCGCCGGTATCAAAAGTACCTATCAAACCGATTTTCTTTTCCGTCTCCATGCAATCATCCTCCTTTCCCCAAGTTGTTTGATAACCTATACATTTTTCTTATTATAAAGGTGTTTCTTACAAAATGCAACATTCACTTATGTTTTCCGGTAGACAGCCGCACATTTTGTCCGTCGGAAGTCGCCACAATTGTTCCCATTGTATCGGTTCGATAAGTTTGAACATCATCCTCTTCTAATTTCGCAAGCACCTCCGCATGCGGATGCCCATAAGAATTCTTCTCACCGCAGCTAATTACCGCATAAGTAGGGTTCGACGCGTGTAGAAAGGCATCACTGGTAGCGGTATAACTCCCATGATGTCCTACCTTTAATACATCGCATTCCAAATCATACCAGTGTTTTATAATATCATTTTCAGCCTCCTCTTCGGCGTCACCCATCATAAGAAAGCGGTTTTTGCCATAGGCAACCTGAACAACTAACGAATTATTATTGGCATCTTTATAATTTCTTTCCGGCGCCAAAAAGCGGATTACAACGTTCCCATCATATGTATAGCTTTTCCCGAGTTCCGGCATTTGCCGAACCAGTTCCGCCTCCTGCAAAGCCTCTTCCACCTGCTGGTAAGTCTTTGTCTCTTTCTTTGCCTCTGGCAAATATACCGTATCCGTCGGAATGCTCTTTAACACATCATCCAGTCCTCCTATATGGTCGCTGTCTGGATGTGTTCCAACCAAAACGTCTAACTTTTCAATCTTCTGACTTTTCAGGTATTCTACTACTGTAGCCCCTCTCTCGTTTTTGCCGGCGTCAATGAGCATATGGAAATTCCCTTTGGAAATTAATGTTGCGTCTCCCTGCCCGACATCCAGATAGGTGACTACAAGCTGATTTTTATCCGGCGTCGTATCTTTGATTTGTTCCGCCGGATGCAGCAGCCCCATGACCGGCTGATACAGCAGCGCGGCAATAATGAGCAAAACCGGAACCAATAATTGCCGGATTACTGCTTTTTTTTGTCTCTTCGTTGGCATTGTTTTCACTGCTCCTTTTTAATGTAAAATGTATCATATTCGCCTTTCCTTGTAAAGATATAGAAAGAAACGCTTGCAAAATTGGAATTTTTTAGTACAATATAATAGAGTTCGTATATTATAAACAAGATTTAGTTATGGAGGAAAGAGAAATAAAATGATTCAAGCGAGCAACATATCATTACGTTTTGGCAAAAAGGCCCTCTTTGAGGAGGTCAATATAAAATTTACGGAAGGTAACTGCTATGGTATTATCGGCGCCAACGGAGCCGGTAAATCTACTTTCCTGAAAATATTATCCGGAGAATTAGAGCCTACGACCGGTGAAATCAGTCTCGGAGCGGAACAGCGGCTGTCCGTGCTGGAGCAGGACCACTTTAAATACGACGATCAAGTCGTGCTGGATACGGTTATTGCCGGTAACCAGAGACTCTTTGATATTATGAAAGAAAAGGATGCCATTTACGCAAAGGAAGATTTTACTGAGGAAGACGGCATCCGTGCAAGCGAATTGGAAGCAGAATTTGCCACGATGAACGGTTGGGAAGCAGAAGCTGACGCCGCTACTTTACTAAATGGTTTAGGTAT
>CAJTLS010000001.1:32482-49817 GCA_910577295.1 uncultured Eubacterium sp. | reverse complement strand
CAATGAACGGTTGGGAAGCAGAAGCTGACGCCGCTACTTTACTAAATGGTTTAGGTATTGAAACAGAGGTCCATAATAAAATAATGAGCGAATTGCCGGATACGGATAAAGTAAAAATCCTGCTTGCCCGCGCTCTTTTCGGCAATCCTGACATTCTTCTTCTCGACGAGCCGACAAACCATTTGGATCTGGATTCCATCCGCTGGTTAGAGGAATTTTTAATTGATTTTGAAAATACTATTATCGTAGTGTCGCACGACCGCTATTTCTTAAATAAAGTTTGTACGCATACGGTTGACCTCGATTATGGCAAAATGCAGATTTATGCAGGTAACTACGATTTCTGGTATGAGTCCAGCCAGTTGATGATTAAGCAAATGAAAGAAGCGAACAAAAAGAAAGAAGAAAAAATCAAGGAATTGCAGGAATTTATTCAGCGATTCAGCGCTAACGCTTCCAAATCTAAACAGGCTACTTCAAGAAAACGTGCTCTGGAAAAAATCGAGTTGGATACGCTGCGTCCTTCCAGCCGCAAATATCCTTACGTTGATTTCAAACCTGACCGCGAGATTGGCAACGAAGTACTAACGGTAACGAATCTGAGTAAAACCATTGATGGGGAAAAAGTACTGGACAATGTATCGTTTACCGTTGGTCATGACGATAAAATCGCTTTTGTCGGCTCGTACGGCATTGCTGCCACGACGCTTTTCCAGATTTTGTCAGGCGAGATGGAGCCGGACGAGGGAGATTACAAATGGGGAATTACTACTTCTAATTCGTATTTCCCGAAAGATAACACCCCTTATTTTTCGGGCAATGACACAATTGTTGACTGGTTGATGCCTTTTTCTCCTGAAAAAGATGCTACTTTTGTTCGCGGTTTCCTTGGACGAATGCTCTTTAAAGGCGAAGATGGACTGAAAAAAGTAAACGTTCTCTCCGGCGGTGAAAAAGTGCGCGTTATGTTGTCAAAGATGATGATGCTTGGCTCTAATGTATTATTGCTCGACGAGCCAACCAACCATTTGGATATGGAATCCATCACATCTGTCAACAACGGTTTAATTAAATTCCCCGGCGTCGTCCTCTTCACATCACAGGACCACCAGTTTATTCAGACGATCGCCAACCGGATTATCGAATTCACGCCAAACGGCATGATTGATAAAGTAACAACTTACGACGAATATCTGGACAATGACGAGATGGCTCGTAAACGTCAGGCATTAAGCTAAACTTTCAAAATGATAAAGGAGATGATACTTTGGGCCCCAGTGACGCGGTAAATATATTAATTTTAGTTATATTGCTTATTTTATCCGCCTTTTTTTCTTCTGCCGAAACAGCATTGACGACAGCAAACAAAATCCGTCTGCGCGCCTTGGCGGAAGAAAAGAACAACGCTGCTAAGCGGGTACTGAAACTGGTTGAAGAACCATCTAAGATGCTTAGCGCAATATTAATTTGCAACAATGTTGTAAACCTCTCTGCTTCGTCCTTTTCCACAACATATGCTTTCAGCATTTGCCAACGGCTCGGGTTGCAGCAGAGTGCAAGTATCGGAGCGGGAATTGCTACCGGTATACTGACCGTCTTAATTCTTATTTTTGGTGAAATCACACCAAAGAATTTGGCTACCAGAAATACTGAAAAGTTAGCGCTTTTCTATTCCCGTCCAATTTTATTTTTTACAAACATATTGACACCTGTTATATTTATCGTCAATCAATTTTCGCGTTTTCTACTGTTTATTATGAGAATTGATACATCAAAGAAAGAATCCGCGATTACCGAAGACGAACTGCGTACCTTTGTTGATGTCAGCCATGAAGAGGGCGTTATCGAGAGCGAAGAACGGCAAATGATTACCAACATCGTTGACTTTGGCGATTCTTTGGCAAAGGACGTTATGATTCCCCGTATGGATATTACAATGGTCGATTCGGCTATTTCTTACGAAGAACTGCTTACCGTATTTACTGAAAATAAATTTGCCCGTTTACCGGTATATGAAGAAACCATTGACAATATTATCGGTATCATCAACTTAAAAGATTTCGTATTTTATAAAGGAAACAAAGAAAACTTAGATATAAAAACATTAATTCGGGAAGCCCACGTTACTTACGAGTACAAAAATGTCGCTGAACTCTTTATGGAAATGAAAAAAGGCTCCATCCCAATGACAATCGTCCTTGATGAATACGGCGCTCTGGCCGGATTGATTACGATTGAGGATCTCATTGAAGAAATCGTCGGTGAACTTCGCGATGAATACGACACGGACGAGGAAGATGATATCCAAAAAATCAGTGATACCGTCTATCAGGTACTTGGCTCCACTTCCTTAGACGACATTGCCGAAACATTGAGTCTGCCTCTAACTTCCGATGATTATGACTCAATTGCCGGACATATTATCAATCTTCTTCAACATTTTCCAAACGTCGGTGAAACGGCTGAAGATAAATACGGCATCTATACGGTTCTCGACGTGGACGGAAACCGAATTGATAAAATCCGTCTTGAAATCAAACCAAGAGAAGACGAAGAGGACGAAGAAGAAAGCGAAGATTAATAAGCAGCCTAACGATGGCAAATGCTTTTCCTGTGCATATTAAAGTATCGGTGCGCCACCATCTTTTAATTGACAATCAGATTGCGGCGCACCGATACTTTGCATATTTTCCCGTTCGTCATCCGATACGAACCGATTGCTTCTATATCCATTTGCCCCAGTGCAAAATTGATATCATGTACCTTTATTGTCACATCTGCTTTTCCGTCCAGCTTGCGTATCATTGCCTGAAGAAAAGCTGCCATCATCTCATTTTGATTGCTAATCCCATACCCTCCCCCAAATATAACCTCTTCCATTGTTTGCGACATAGCTGCTGCAAGCGAGTTTTCCAACTGTTCCTCCTGCCACGTCTTTGTATTTATATTGTTCTGTATCATTGCAACTAAAAATATGGAACTGATTCCTATTAAGGAAACAATTATTGTTTTCACAAATACCTCTCTTTCTCCGCATTGTCTTATCGGGCATAACCATCAATTACATAACATTTCTTTGTCTGTGTCATCGGAAACACAAACTCATATTGCATCGTCACTCTCGCATCCTTATCATTTCTCCCATAGCAGCGGATTGACAACCGATATCCCCGCCGCTTCGCCTCGGTTTCACAATCAAGAATTACCGCACTATCAAAATAGCTGTTCTCTATCTGCCTGACGATTCCCGCATAATATTCTCTGGCGCTGCAATATTGCATATTCAGAGAAACATAAGTAACGCTAATCCAAAACAAAGCTGTCAGAAAGATAAAGAGAACAAACTGACTCATAATTCCTCTCACTCCATCACTCTCCCATCCACCAATAACTGTATTGTCTTTTCTGCCGTTTTCCCCGAAACCGGACTTTTCACCTGTATTTCCACTTCATATATACCAGCACGCTCCGTAGAAAATCTCCCTCTGTCAATCCTTGCCGAATGGCACTGGAATATTAAACGTGAACTTATATCGTTCCCTTTCTCATCCCTTGCCTGTGCAATCCGTGACAGCAACAGCTCCTGCCCCTGTGCAACCCGCATACTTTGCGCCAATAATTGGGGGCCATCACCCAAAATATAAGTCCTGCTCTCAACAGGCGGGTTCTTTTTATCTGTCATACTATCTGTCATACCGAACTGCTTCCACTGCCAAAAGAGTACGAGACAAAGAATCACCGCCAGAACAACAGGCAGAATGACAAGACACACAGATACCCGCCTTTTTATAACAAAGATATCAGTTGTAATCCCCATATAAGAAAACCTCCAAATATAATTAGCCCTATCCATTCACTGTATTGTCTTAACAAATCTTCCATACGCTCATCCTTTCTACATTTCTGCCATCTGCAAAACAAATACAACCGCATCCAAAACAATCTTCCCACCGGCAATTAACACAGGAATCTGCTTTACAAGCTGAAATGCCAACAAAGCAATTTGCTGGCAGTTTAATTCCCTTTGTTCAATCATCCTCTGATTCTGCTCCACAAGAAAATAAACCTGCTTCTGCATATCCGGATTACCGCCGCTGCTAAAAGAATACAGAAGTTTCATTCCTGAATGTAATTCAGGTAAATCCCGATTCCGAAAAAATTCCACATACGGTATCAGGGAATTTGGCTCTTCATAAATATTTTCCAGCAGACGGCACACTTCTTCTCTCAATTCTCCTTTCAAACCGCGACAGGACTGCTGTAGTGCATGATATACGCTGTCCTGTTGCAAATATAACGACACGCTCCAGAGCCAGTAGGGAAACTCCTCCTCGACGGCGTCCTCAAACCGGTGGCTGCTATCGAGCCATGACTTTGCACAATTGTTGTAAACAAAGAGAACAAATAGTGGCAGCAAAACCAAAACTACAGTTGTAGATACCTGATAAACTGTCATATCTTCTACTTTATGTACCATATTATAAGGCAGAATCATATGAGTTACACAGCAGATGAAAAGAGCGAAAACAGCAGCCAGAAAAAATTCTTTTCTCAAAAAAGATTTCTTTTTCTGATAGATAACAATGCGTTGTTTCCAACTTTGCAAGTCCCCTAACATCATGTCAATGGCAGTTATGACTTCCACTCCCGTGTGTTCGATTTGCGCTATGTAGCGATGCATCATCTCAAGTCTTCTACTATTGTAGATACATTCAATTTCGCGGAATGCACCTGACAATATTGTTTTTCCCTGCCCATTTTCACCTGTCTCCATAATATGGATTGCACGCTGAATCGCCTGATAGATGTTACTCTTTTCTTCAAAAAGATTACAACAATCCTCCCATGCCATCCTTACATGGCCCAGCCTTTTATAAGAACAAAGAAATTGCTCCATATAAATCGTCACTTCGTAATAATCCTCTTTTGCGCATTCTCCTTTTCTTCTAATCTTACAATAGAAAAAGGCGTACACCTGCGATAAAATGAGCAGGACTGTGGCATACAGCCAGTGCAGACGAAATCCGACAATGAAACAAGCATAAAAGAATAACATAAAAATTGATATTACTATTTTTCTCTTCATACGGCACCTCCCGACGGAATTATGATCCCCGCTTCGTGAAATCGCTCTGATATATGGCGCGGCAAGTTACTATCAAGCGGTTTCCCATCCTCCATCAGCATCACGATCTGGTTCCTCGTTTCCTCCCATCCTCTTGCATAACGCTCAAAAAGCGCTATCTGTTCGATACGACGAAATATTTTCCCGTCTCCCCCTCTTATTTTTTTTACTAAAATTCCCACGTCCAGATAGCGGTAAGTATCATTTTCAATCCGCTTCAAATCTTCATATCCGCCCGCCATATTTTTCATCCTCTCTGGAACATTGCGCACATCATCCGTATGAACCGTAGTGATTCCGCTCGCTCCCGTACTGAGCGTCTCCAACAGGTAACGGATTTCCGTTGAACGGATCTCCGACAAAATAATCCAGTCCGGTAATTGCCGCAGACAAGCCTTTATCGCTTCCATATAAGTAAAGTTTTCGGCCACTTTCATCTCAACACAATCCTTATTGGGGTTTATTTTCTGATAATGAATTTCCAGTACGTCTTCAATCGTAATTACCCGTTCTCTGGCAGGGATAAACTGCGTCAGATACTTTAACAGTTCCGTCTTGCCCGCTCCAGGCAGACCACATATGACAATGCTGAAATGCGCCCCGATACATTGATGAAGAAAGGAGAGGACACTTTCGCTGCAATAACCCTCCTCTACTAAGCTTCCCTTTTTCAAACGCCGAATGGCCGGCGTCTTTCTCAATGACAACGACGTTCCCGTATGCGCCACGCTTTGATGGACGATACTGATACGCAGCTCCTCGGTTTCCGCCTCCATAACCGGATGCGTCCGGTTAATGACCTGATTGGTCACATTGGCAATCAACGTTACGAACCGCTCCACAAAATCAACGGACAGGATGTCCGCAGCCATATATCTTCCCCTCTCTAAATCATCAATCCACAACTGCTTTCCATTCCAATTAATATCCGTGACTTTATCTTCAATCAGATACGGATAAAGGACTCCAAAATCCTGACGCTTTAATAAATATTTTTTTTGAAAATCATTCATCCTGAAACACCTCGCCTCTTGTTCTTTTCAAATCTACGCATAAATTCCTGATTCGTCTCCTGTGAAAACGGGTCGGCACGCCGCTCCATAAACTGTTGTACCGCCAGCACATCTTCTCTGCTGAAATGCCACTCCTCTTTTACTTTTTCTGTCTGTAAAACCGGAGAAAAACGTATTTTCGGTATTGGATTATCTTTCGAATACACCCGACGTTCCACCACTGTTATGGTAATCGTAAACGGCATTTCTTTTCCCCGTCCATAGCGTCTCTTTTCTCCCGATTTCATGTAATAGCGATGACCATACTGGTCTCTGACACAGCCTTTGACAATATACTTTCCCACCCTGTTTTCCTTTAAGTTACTGTATTCTACTTCTGTCTCCACAGCAGCGTCTTCCCATTTGTCACAGTCATCTCTCCAACTCATCCCTTCCCACAAAAGAGTTTTCCATTTCTCTTTGTCTAACCCCTTTAATTCATCCAGAAAGAGATAACGTGGAGCCGTTTTTATCGTTGGTTTACGGTTCGCTTTTATTACATAATTCACGGTTATTTCTGCCTTTTGGTATCCGGCTTCTCTCGCACAAAAAGTAACGCTTCCGGCCGACGCCTGCTCCGTATTGAGCCGTCCATCCTGAAATGCTTTGCCCCGTACGTCAACCGGCAATGCCGTTCCGCTCTTACTCTGTGCAGTCACTCCATAACATAAAGCATCTTTCGTTACATACTCCCCCTCATAGAAAACCAGTCTGCTTCTCCCACACTGTATGCGGGGACCTTTCGGTAACTTCCTCACCCACTTTACCTGTTCCCTGTCCTCCTTCTTCCTGTTTCCTTTTATAACGTTCCTTTTCTTCTCTTTCTTTTCTTCCCTTTTGGCAATATAGTAGCCGTCCTCTTGCCGCTTCAGCATCCAGCCCGCTCTTGTCTTTAAAACAAAAGCCCCTTTACCCCCTCTTAGCAGACAAAAACCTCTCTTGTACGAAGACGGCTCTACTACAACCTGTTTTCTGCTTTTCCAATCCTTTTTTACGATTACATTTGCAGAAGAGACAATATACAACTGCCGGAGAAGCGCGCTCTTTCCCAACATACAAGAACCTGCCAGCCACACCGGCCGCTCTTCGTCGTCCCGATTCGCTTCTATGTTACCACCGGTAATCTCTAGCACCGAATGCGCTTCTGTATAAATGGCGCCGCCACGCTGCGAAGCATAATTGTCCCGTATGAATCCACCCGAAATAGCACATATGCCCCGATTATATAAAGCGCCGCCTGCCCCTCCATACCTCTTTCCGGCATTCGAATACGCAATGGCCTTGTTTCCTTTTATGACACCACCCATTACTTTTAACTCCCCCTCATTGTAAATAGCAGCGCCAAGCCCCTCAAAACCTTTGACAGCTCCGGCTCCTCTCACCCGATTATCTATTATCTTTCCCCCATAAATAGTCATGCGCCCGCCTTTCTCTATCCGAGCGCCTGCACCGCATGATACATTTTCATTATTCGACAATTGTCCGCCGTCGATAATACACTGTGCCCCTGACTGAACCAAGATGGCACCTCCGCCGTCTACCGCCAGATTTTGATTTACATTCCTTTCCCAAACAGATCCTGCACCGACAATCGTCCTGCCTCTCCTCGCCTCCAATAATCTCCCGAAAACGTTTCCTGCAACGCCGGAAGAGTTTCCCGCTCCCGATATCGTGACATTTTTCCACTCGCACTGAACCCCCATCATCAAAAATAACGTTCCCCCATACAACAATCCTTTTTTCTTTCCACGCCGCAATGTATAATGTTTTCCGTCAATCACCTTATGGCCCCGTATCGTTATCGGTCGTAACATAGGGATATCTGCGCCCAGTTCAACCTGTTTTTTCTGCTCACATTCCAACACTTCTTTTAATTCTTCAAAGTTCTTTACAATGACTTTCGCCTGCACCGGAAACGATAAAAGAATCGTCCCGGATAAAAAGAGTGCGGAAAAAACGATTCGTATCCATCTGAATTTCATCCCTCCTCGCCTCCTCTCTCGTATTTCCTGATTTGATAGTGAAACAATCCCACCGCTTCTCTGGCTGCCACCATAAAATCATGGTTTGCCGCCTGCACCGGAGAAGAATAATTTTTGAGCAGAAAGGGGATGATTTGTCCATTGGAAATGGCATCAGAAAAGTGTACATTGTGAGGAATCACACCAATCCGACTTCCGCAAATGTTATATCGCTTCATAATCTCGCCCCTCGTTAATTGGGAATTGGCGTCATAATTTCCAACAAGATAAAACGCCCGTTTCTGAATGGAAGAATAATTTCGAAAAAAGTGCTCCAGAAATTGCAGATTCTGACTTAAATTAACGACAACCATATCCGCTTTCTGCAAAATTTTGCGGGAACTAACAAGCGGCGCGGAAGTAGTATCCACGAGTACCCTGTCGCTGTGTTGCTCAAGAAATCTCATTGTCCTTACAGCTTCTCTTTCCATATAGTACTCCAGATTCTGTGCGCTCCTGTCATCGGACGGCAGGTAAAACAGCCGCTTACCGAGATAGTCTCTCGTCTGGCAATACAGACGTTCCTTTGTTATCTCTTCGCCCTGCTCCACGATTCGCAGCACTTTCCCGAGTCCACTCTCTACTTCATATTGATAATTTTCTTTCACTTCACAGTTGGAATTATGGTTGAATAATGTACTTTCCAAATTGATGATATTCCGATGATTTTCAAAGATAATCGTCCGGTCGTGCGGACAATCTAATGCAGATAATACACTGATACAAGCAAGATTGCTTGTGACGCATGCCCTACCCCTTCCATTGCTCCAAAAAGCAATTTTCAAATCTGACCCCCCTTTTGAATTGTTTTGGGTGGATTGGCTCTTATCATAACACCGCTAATGCCATTTGTAAATTATTAAATTCTCACAAAAAGGATTCAATATCTTTGTGAAAAAGCACGTTTTTTCAGCGATATGCGACAAAATAGCGGCTATTGAAGCGTATAACGCCCACAACGGAGCGCTGCCATCTAAAAAACACTAAAGAACTAAAGTTCTTCGTGTTTTCGCTCCGCACAAGGCGCACTTTCCTATAAGATAAAAAATCCCCCGGAATATATCCGAGGGATTTTTTATCTTATAGGAACTTTGTCAGTCATTTTGCTCCATACTTCTCAAAATATTCATCGAGCGCCTCTTTCATCGCATCATCAATTACTACCCGGCCCTGACATTCCCTGTTGTACAGGCATTCCAATACATCGCTCATCGACACAATAGCGGCTGTCTTAAATCCATACTCTTCATGGAGTTCATCCAGAGCGGATTGTTCGCTGTTTCTTCCTTTCTCCATGCGGTTCAGCGATACTATCAGACCTAAAATCTCAACATTGCCCTGTGCTTTCAGAATCGGAAATGTCTCTTCAATCGACTTTCCGGATGTTGTTACATCTTCAATAATGACTACTC
This sequence comes from uncultured Eubacterium sp., assembly GCA_910577295.1. GTDB lineage: Bacteria > Bacillota > Clostridia > Lachnospirales > Lachnospiraceae > Eubacterium_F. The sequence continues at coordinate 40,207 of CAJTLS010000001.1, read as the reverse complement.
TGTCACCATCTTTCAACTTGCTTCCCAAAAGAATGCCGGTATCACCATGATCCTTTTCTTCCTTTCGGTTCGAGCAATATCGAATCTCTTTACCGTACAATTCATGGAAAGCGATGGCCGTAGCTACACTAAGCGGTATTCCTTTATAAGCAGGACCAAAGAGAACGTCGAAGTCTTCTCCAAAATTATCATGTATGGCTTTCGCATAATATTCACCGAGACGCTTTAACTGTGAGCCCGTCACATAGGCTCCCGCATTCATAAAAAAGGGGGATTTCCGACCGCTTTTCAACGTAAATTCACCAAATTTCAACACGTCTGATTCTACCATAAACTCTATAAATTCCTGCTTATATTGCTCCATCCCTTTCATCCTCCTGTCCATCAATATATGTAATTATAACATCCGGCAACTATAATGTAAACTCATTTCTATTTGATTTGCAAGACAAATATACCGCTTGCCTCTACTTCTCACTTTTCTGCACAATCTCATAGGTAAGATTCAGGAGTTGTTCTATCATTTCCAGTGTGGATGAATCAAATTTTTCCAATGTTTTAGTAATGCCGGATTCTATTTCCTTACTCTTGCATCCGGTCATAATATAATCCGCACTTACTTCCAGCACTTCTGCCAGATGCATCAGTGAACAGGCGGAAAAGCCTTTCAGTCCACGTTCAATTTCATATAAAAAACCGGCTGAAATTCCTGCCAGTTCAGATAGACATTCTCTCGAGTAACCGTGGTCAAGTCTCGTACTCATAATACGATATCCAATCTCTTTGTTATTCATTTCCTTTTTCATTTTTAACAATCTCCTGTCTTAAAATATGTTTTTACCTTTGTTTTCTGCATGTATTATACACGTTCGGAGACTATAAGACGGCTTTCATTCCTCAAGAATGTTTTTTCTGTCTCAAAACGACAAAAAGTATGCTTTAGCCTTTATTTTTCTCCTTTTCGCTTGATTATGAACTGATTCGATGTAAAAATGAAATAGGTTTTGTCATCCTGTGATAAACTAAATGGTTATTCCTTTTTAAGACAAGACAGATTATTATTTTTAGCTGTTCATTACTGTTTGAATTGCATTGAGCAGCTCCACCACCGAATTGATATCCGTATTATTATCATTTTTGATAATTTGCAGTATCCTCTCTTCCTTTTTATCCGTATCATCATAAAAGAAGTACTCAACATCTGTATCTAACGCTTTAGCAATACGATAAAAAACAGAGACAGAAAAACCTTTACGTCCTGTTTCTATTTCATAAAGAAACGATGGGGAAACATCTGCTAACGTTGCCAGCGTTTCCCGTGTATAATTTTTTTCGGTTCTTTTTCTTAGTATTTGCATTCCAACAGATTTATTGATTTGTTTATCCGACATTCCTACTTACCTCCGAGTAAATAGTATCAAAATCTGTCAAAATTTGGTACAAGCTATAGTAATCAACGTTTGACACAATAGACAGACTGCCGGACAAGCGCGTTTAATCTCACATTTTCTGGTATATTTTGCTCATAAATGACTTTTTCATAATCGGCCCGATTTCAAGCACACGCTCGCTTTCTCTTAAATGAATCATACGGTTCACAGTATCCACGGTCTTAATATATGACAAATTCACGATTGTCCCGCGGTTGCATTTTATAAAATCATCTGAATCCAATTCCTCTAACATTGCCTTGCAGGATTTGTACGGCACACAAAAACGTTCCCGCTTCGTAGTTATATGTAATTTGTGGTCTTTGCTTTCTATATACATAATCTCTTCCAGAGCAACCATTTCCAATAGTCCGTCCACGTGAAAATATATATTCCTCTTTCTTGTGTTTATGGTGTGATATTTTATTGCCTCACGAATCGTTTCCTTTACTTTCTCAGCATCAAACGGTTTTTCTATAAATCGATAACAGTGTACCGATGAATACATACACATCTTCGGGTCATACAATGAAGTAATAATAATAATCGGCGTAAATAAATATTTTTCTACCGCTCTTATCTCTTGTGCAAAGTCCGCTCCCGACTGGTCGCCCATGGTCTCTGGATGCAAAATGATATCTACTAAAAATAAATCAATCGTGTGTTTCATGGCAATAGCATATGCTTCCTCTTCTCCCGCAGCCTCATATATTACGGCAGAAGCTTCTACTTCCTTTACCAAATGAGCCAGAGCCTTTCTCGCCTCTTCCTTATCTTCCAATATAAGAACTTCTTTCACATTTATCACGCTCCTATCGTGTTTCCGTTTGCTATTTTTCCTAAAGTTACCTTTTTTAATACTAAACTGCTTTACATTTATCTTGAAGTAGAGAATTTTAAGTTTAGTTCATTTTATACACATTCTGATAAAGAATTGATAATTTGGAATTTCCCTTTGCTATAATTTCTTCAGGAGGCACGGGAATTATGATTCATGATTATTTACAAGAAAATTTCGGTTATTCCGATTTCCAGATTGGGCAGATTCGCTATGCTGTTGTCAGTATTTTATCGGAAATAAGTAAAATTATTATTATGGGGATATTCTTCTCCTATATTCATTATTTCCCACAGTATCTTGTAGCCATCGCTGTCCTGCTCACACTAAGAACCTGTACAGGGGGACTTCATTTTAAACATTACCTTAGCTGTTTTCTCGTTTCACTTGGCATTATATTTGCAGGCGTCTGTTTACTTCCCCTCATTCCGGTAGCAAGACCTCTCTATTTTATTTTGCTTCTTGGCTGCATAATTGTCAACTATTTTCTTGCTCCTATCGTCTCTTCATATCGGCCTGTTCCGAACGGATTGCAAATAAAAAAATCAAAACGACAGGCTTTTTACATTATTACAGTTTACGCTCTCATAATGTTTATCGCTCCAACCAACCGGTATACAATCGCCGGTTTTTGGATAATCCTGCTGCAGTCGACACAGCTTATTGCAGCAAAACTTATAAAGAAGGAGGAAAAAGCGGAAGATGAAGCATCTAACAAAACCATGGATATTCAAGGCATGTAATCTCTGCATTGCCTTTGCCGGAATACTGCATTGGACAAAAATGAGTTTGTTTCTTTTTGGCGAGCAGAAGTATCCAGAAGAAACGGAAAAATAATTATTACCGAACGAATGAGGACAAAACGGATTGTCCTCATTTTTCTTTGTCTATATCAAATTCAATAACAAGCCTTCCTCCCTGTTCCTTTTCGTAGTAAATACACAATACGCAGTCATACGCCTCCAAAATATCAATCACATTTGCCAGTCCGACACCTCTTCCCTCCCCTTTTGTGGAATAACCGGATACAGTAAATCTGGCAATTTCCTCACGTGTGATAAATTCTGAATCATTCCTTACTTCAATATGTACAGAAGCCAAATCTTCATATATCTTCACTTCAATATTTCTTCTCTCGCATTCGACGACTGCCTCCATCGCATTGTCCAACAGAATACCTGTTATTTCCACAATTTTGTACTGCGGGATAATACATTTCATCTTATCGATTTTGATATCGAAATCAACATGGCATCCGTTGTTCTCTATCTCATGGAATTTCGAATAGAGAAAACCGATAAGAATCGGAGAACCGCCGCACAACAAGCGCGAAAAGCGATTGTCACGAAGAAGTTCTCCACAATATTTCCTTTGCATCGCAATAAGTTCATCAAGGTCTTTTGCCAGCAAATGCTGACTGTAAATGGCATTTATCTGATTGTCAAAATCATGCTGTTTTCTCCGTATAGACTCCAACAACTGCTGATATACGTTGTCGTATGAGTTCCGCAGCTCAATCTCTTTTTCTTTAGCCAGTTTATCATACTTTTCGCGCTGCCAATTCATTATGAGAACAGCAATCAATATCGTCCAGACACCAAATATAAGATAATCCGTCATCCTGAGATATTCCGCAAACTTATAAACTATCAAAAGGTAGATTGCTCCCACAAAACAGATGAGAGTGGCAACATTCGTCAGCATCTCATATTCTTCCATCTCTTTCGATATCCGGTAAAAGAACCCCAATTTGCTTAATATTAGAAATGTGCATATGGTTAAACAATTAATCAATATCATTAATAAATCAATGTTTACTCTTTTTTCCAATAGAAAAATAGGAGCTGAACATATAATTTGTGTAAAAACACATGCAATAATAACTAACAATAAATTTGCATTTGCTTTCCTGTTCGAGCACTTAAACTTTGTCAACATATATAGGTAAATGCCAATATAGCCGAACAAAGCCATTCCTTTAGACCATCCAAAATAGTTCGCCATTTCTACAAGGATAACCTCTGACAGTATAAAAACGGTATCATGTATCATAAAACAATACTTCTTACCAAACAAATGGTTTACGCATATCAGTGTTGCCACCAACTCTAACACTGTATTTATACACGTCAACATACCTACCGTTCTCCCTTACTCATCTCTTCTATCATCTCCGCATAATAACGCAGTCTCTGAGCAATGTTCTTCGGTGTCATCTGACGGATATAGGCGCCGTCTTCCGTAATACGGGCAGGTTCTCCCGCATTTCCAAATATAAAATTCATATCACAATGCAAATCCTTTGCTAATATATAGGCATATGAACTTGATAATCCGGTCTCTCCTCTCTCGATACGATATACGCCATCTTCCGATATATGAAAAATTTCTGCTAATTCCTTTCTGCTTATCCCATAAACTGAGCGAAACTTCTTTAAATTGGCGCCAATAATCGCATCTTCATGTCGCTTTTCTACCATATTTTCCTCCATTCCGGAGCATCACAATTTTCTTAGAGAATCGGTGATTCTTTCACTCCTTTTCGTACTAATTAAATGATACCAATAAACACCGGAAACCTGTTCGTTGATATCCGGCGGATACTCGGTATTTTGCCCCGGTTTTTCCTGTTTTACTAAGTTTTCATATAAAAAATAGTTTTTGGTTTTGTAGTATTAACAGGTATTAATGGATAAAGCTCTTTGTAAACATCGACTTTTCTGCAAATTATAGACATTGTATGATGTACAATGGAACATCAACTCATTAAGAAGTGATATAATAGATTATATGTTATGCACCAAAAAAAGATTGAGATGTCCCAACCGATTAATATAGCGAAAAACCCCTCCCGTTTTTATTTTCTTCTAACAGGGAGAGGTTTATTTGTACATTACACACTTTTTTGTGTGTATCTATATCAATCATTTATTTTTTTAATCTTTCTTTCCGTCCTCCTTCATCAATCCCTTTTTCTTAGCGTAATCACAAATAAAGGAAGCAAATGCCAATATTAACAGCATAAAGATAGACAGCATATCCCATACATCAAAAACAGGCTCCTCTATCATTTTTGATAGTATTACATTGACAATAATCATAAATGGAATAGCTAATAAAAAAGTTGTTCCCAAAGCAACTAACTTCCTCGTACACTTAAAAACCGCAACTATTATCCACAAGAATACGATTGAAACTACCGCCATCGCTGCGCCAACTGAAAATACTTCTTTCGCTTTTAATAAACTGCCCAATAAGAACAAATAAGGAATGATAAAAACACTTAATGATATTAAACTTACGATAATTCCTCTTTTCCCCAAAATAATACTTGGAAAAGATATTACCCATGCAAAAATAATGGAGCTGACCGGAATTAGTGACCATGTTAAATTGCCGGATATTGCGATATTACAAATTAAACATACCATAATTCCTATCAATAGTGTTGCTGAAAACGGAATTGAAATAATGACATTCTTTGTCATATTATTTTCGTCTTTCCTTTTTAAAGCAATCAAATTTTCATCTGCCTTTTTTTCATAGCTTTCCATGTCGATTTCCTCCCCGCTTAACAACTCGTTTACTGTGATTCCCAGTATTTTGCAAAGTTCTAACATTATAGATGAATCTGGCATACTTTTTCCTGTTTCCCATTTGGATACTGCTCTATCTGTAATGTTAAGCTTTTCTGCCAACTGTGCTTGCGTTAGTTTTTTCTCTTTACGACATTTGGCAATAAATTTTCCAATCTCTGTCTGGTTCATCCTTTTTTCTCCTTTCGTCTTAAACTATACACCTGACTATATGTTTTTTACACAAACCAACGGTTGGATTGGGGAGATTCAATCATTGGTTGGGAAGTATTTTTGTCGCCTTCAAATTCTTTACTCATTTTCCATAACAAAATTTATGAGAAAATTTCCCTTGTCAATGACAGTAAGAGTATAGCACACGCCCGACTGGATCACAATGATATATCTTTCGTCTTTGATTTCGTCTGCAACCTTGGTTTCTCCTGTCAATCATATCGGATTTCTTCTTTGGTATACTTTCTTTGCATATCATGTCTAATTTTCCTATTCTCAATTGTTTCAAAAAGAATCGAAAAATCATAATCTGGCGGATACAATTCTGTGGCCGCCACATGGAGCTTTACTCTCTTATGATTAATCCATATTTTCTTTCCGGGCAGCTGTACTCTTAACACCCCTTTCGCATTAACCGGTTCACATACAATTCCTATCTTCTTATCCGGATAAACGAAAACACTGTCACCCAACTTATATTTTGTACGCAGTTTGGCACTGCCCCTCGTTTTCTTGTTTTTTAAAATCTTATTAGTTTTCTCTTTTTCAAGAGGCATGTCTTCTTTCTGAAATGCATATCTATCTAATGCGCCCTCGCCATAGGCGGCTGCTATTGCCACCCGCAACATCTGATTTGGCATTCCCAGCCTGTCAGCAATATAAAAGGCACAGCTCTCACCTGCTTCTCCAAGTACCATTTGATAGGTTGGTTTTAATGTTTCTTTATCAAAAGTCATCCGCGCATTCAAAATATCCTGCGCACTGCCGGCATACTCTTTTACTTCCGGATAATGCGTAGTAACAAGAAAAAGTGCGCCGCTTTTTCTAAGTTCTTCCAAGATTGCAATGGCAATTCCCATACCCTCTGTCGGGTCTGTTCCGGAGCCAAGTTCATCCATGATTACCAAACTTCCCTCATTGATTTCACGTAACACTTCCAGAACATTTTTGATATGAGACGAAAATGTAGATAAATTCTCCGCAATATTCTGCCCATCGCCAATGTCACACAAATATGAATTATTCATACATATATCTGCCTCTTTACACGTAACATGCAGCCCGCATTGCGCCATCATGCAATTCAACATAACCGTTTTTATCGCTACCGTCTTTCCCCCTGTGTTGGGACCGGTTATAACAATTCCGCGAACACTTTCTCCTATTTCCAACTGCAAGGGAATGTTGACCATCTTATCCATCAGCGGATGTCTGCCATCTTTTAAAACAATTTTTCGTTCTGTATTAATAGATGGTTCCACTGCATGCAAATCAATGCTCAGCTTCCCTTTTGATATTATAAAATCCAACTTTTCCATCATTGCTATATTCTCATCCATCACCGTAACGGATTCTGCAACCATCGCCGACAGCGTATACAAGATACGATACACTTCATTTTCCTCACTTATCGTAAGAATCTGCAATTCTTCATAATATTTGGCAACACTTGTTGGCTCCATAAATAACGTACTTCCGGTAGAAGATTTATCAATAACGCTACCGGATATTTTTAGTTTGCATTCCCTCTTTACCGGAATACATACTCTTCCATTCCTCAAAGTACAGTAGTTATCTGCCATACTTTCTTTATTCGAGCGCATAATCTGTTCTGCCTTTTGCTTCATCTGCTCCTCACATTTTACCA
>CAJTLS010000001.1:0-32472 GCA_910577295.1 uncultured Eubacterium sp. | reverse complement strand
CGACTGAGTTCTTTGGACGCATAAGTATCTACCGTTCCCCCTCTTATCTGTCTGGCAATTTCTCCGCGCAGTTCCTCTAGTACATCTAAATTTGCCTCATAATACGCCAGCGGATTATCATACATTTTGCCTCTTTTCAGATATTCTTTCAATCGCTGAATTACAGCCAAAACAGTTTCTACCCTTTCTAACTGATGAGGAGTAAGACAATCGCCCATTTGTGCACTCATCATAATATCACTTATTTCCGTAAGGTTTTGCAGTGGCGGCGTCCCTAGTTTTTCCATCAGCTTCCTGCTGTCTGTCGTATCCCGGAGCTGCTTCCTTAATTCCCTTTCGTCCAAATAAAATGACAGTCCTCTAATCTTCTCCTTTGCCGCTTCGGTAACGGCCAGATTCATCCACATCTCTTTTATTTTATTAAATTCAATCTGCTTTTCTATATTCATTTCCATACACTCCTTCTATGAACTTGCACTGTTATAGTGATTACAGTTTCATTCATTTTTATCACTTCTTTTCCTGATTAAATATAATTTAACGATTCCTTACAGATACCCATGAATCAAAAAAGACCGCAGCAGCCCTAAGAGCATAATATACTATGGTCTTTCAATCTATATAGAACTTACATATTTTCAAACGGACAAAAAAATAGCACGACCATACAGCCATGCTTAAATAATAAACATAAAAAAGTATCTCAAAAACAAGACGCTTCATTGTGCCCGAAAATATATACCACAATATTAAGCAAATGTAAGGCGAAAATGCCAGTAGCTCAAAAACTACCAACAATAGGGCAGACTTCTAGTATAAAACCAAAAATCACCCTTGCAATATTTATTTTGCAATTTTCTCCATTACAACCACACTTAACATGCAAAGTCCTCCTAAAACTTTTTCACTAATTATACTTGTCCGTCTTTCACTTATCAAGCAAAAATTCCTGATTATTTTACACACCCTATAATGTCACAAATACTGTCTAATCCCTCTTTCTCCGCATATGCTTCCAAACCATCCACAATTTCCACAGTTGTACGGGGATTGTAAAAATTTGCCGTTCCCACAGCAATCATAGTAGCTCCCGCCATAAGAAATTCCAGCGCATCTTCTGTATTTTGAATGCCTCCCATGCCAAGAACCGGTATCTTTACCGCATTCGCCACCTGATAAACCATACGCACCGCTACCGGTTTTACACAAGGGCCAGACATACCGCCCGTCTGATTGGCAATGGCAAATGTTTTACGAGAAACATCTATCTTCATTCCCGTCAATGTATTAATGAGTGAAACACCGTCTGCGCCCCCAGCCTCTACTGCGCGCGCCATCTCCGCAATATCTGTCACATTGGGACTCAATTTCATAATTACCGGCTGCTTTGCCACTTTTTTTACTGCTCTTGTAATTGCTTCTGCCATCTCCGGTTTCTGTCCGAACGCAATCCCGCCGGCCTTAACATTCGGGCAGGAAATATTAATCTCCAACATATCGATATCTTCTTCTGCCAGACGCTCCACTACTTCTACATAGTCTTCCTGTGAACGCCCACACACGTTTACAATAATACGGGCATTTCTCTCTCGAAGATACGGTAAATCCCTGTCAATCAAAACATCTATACCGGGATTTTGCAATCCGATAGCATTGAGCATACCGCTATGGGTTTCCGCAATGCGCGGGGTTGGATTACCCGGCCACGGCACATTGGCAACACCTTTCGTAGTGACTGCACCGAGCCTTCCCAAATCGACAAATTCACTATACTCCAATCCTGAACCAAAGGTTCCAGACGCTGTTGTTACAGGATTATCAAACGTAAGTCCTGCAAAATTTACTGCTAGTCTATCCGACATGATACCCTCCTCCTATAACTCAATCTCCGTTGATAAAAACACCGGGCCATCTTTGCAAATCCTCTTATTATGTACGTTAGAATGGGAGTCTACTTCTGTAGACTGACAAACGCAGGCAAGACATGCCCCTATGCCGCAGGCCATTTTCTCTTCCAGCGACAACCATGTGGGAATATTTTTTTCCTCTCCCCATTTCTTTACCCCGCGCAGCATAGGAAGCGGTCCACAAGAGTAAATCACTTCACTGTCTACTCCCTCTGCTCTCAGCACGTCGATAACATTTCCTCTCACTCCAACACTTCCGTCTTCCGTGGCAATCAATAACCGGTCTGCCGCCTCTTCCAGTTCGCGCCGCAAAAATGTCCGGTTATCGCGATAGCCGACGACTACCGTCACCTCTCCCGATAATTCTTTCGCAAGCTGTAACATCGGTGGTATGCCTATCCCCCCCGCGATCAGAACCGCTTTCTTTTCCTCCAACGGAAAACCATTTCCCAGCGGCCCCATGATGCGAATGGTATCGCCCTCATCCTTCTGCGAAAATTCTCTCGTTCCCTCTCCAACTACGCGATAGACGATACGCAGCATTCCCTTGTCTCTATCTATCTCGCAAAGACTAATCGGTCTTGGCAGCAACTTATCATTATCTGCACTAAAGAGCGAAATAAACTGACCAGGTACAGCTTGTCCTGCTATTTCCGGCGCTAGCAGCCACATAGAATAGATGCCCTCCGCTAACGATTCTGTCTGTATAACCCTAGCCATACACTGTTCTTTTGCCATCACAAACCTCCCTTTAGAAAATATGGTTAATATCTTCAATCATGTCTACGACAGCCTGACGTGAAGCGTCCGCGTAATTCGCCTCACCAAAAGCTGCATATTGCTCCTGCTTATAGGCACAGATAATACCACGGGAAGAATTGACAATGGCTCCCAATCCGTCACTGTTAAAGTAAGGACGTAAAGCATCTGAGGTCCCCCCTTGTGCACCATACCCAGGAACAAGAATATAAGATTTTGGCATAAGTTCCCGAAGAACTTTTCCCATCTCTGGATAGGTTGCTCCCACTACGGCGCCAACCTGACTGTACCCGCAGTTGCCGATAACTTCTGCCCCCCATTTGTCCACATATTCTCCCACAATTTCATACAGTGGTCTGCCCTCTGCCTCTTTGTCCTGAAACTCTCCTGAAGATGGATTGGATGTCTTGACAAGAACAAAGATTCCCTTGTTCTCTTCTTTGCACACATCTACGAATGGTTTTACCCCGTCGGTTCCCAGATAAGGATTAACGGTTATAAAATCTTCATCGAAAGCGGCAACTCTCTTGCTGCCAATCTGCACTTTTCCCAGATGGCCGACAGCATAAGCGGCCGAAGTCGAACCGATATCGCCGCGCTTAACATCACCAATTACAACAAGTCCTTTTTCTTTACAATAATCTACCGTCTTTTTAAATGCTTCCATCCCCGGCAGGCCAAACTGTTCATACATTGCAATCTGCGGCTTGACAGCAGGAATTAAATCATAAATTGCATCCACAATTCCCTTATTGTATTCCCATATGGCAGAGGCAGCGGCCTCGCATGTTTCTCCCTGCTCTTGAATCGCCTTGTCGATAATCTGGCTCGGAATATAACTGAGCATAGGGTCTAAACCAATGACAACCGGAGCCTTTGTCTTTCTGATATTCTCTACTAATTTATCAATCATTTTAATATCCTCCTTTTTCTTAGGAAATTCCTACAAAATTTGCTGTCTGCACTCAATCTTCTGACGGCTCATATTGATAAACCACATTTCCACCCACAATGGTATAATGCACTCTTCCATTGACAGTATGTCCGTGAAATGGAGTATTCTTCCCCTTAGAGATAAACGTATTTTTATCAATTTTATACTCTGAATCCATATCCGCTATCGTTATATCCGCAGGCATGCCAACGGATAAGTCTCCCCCTGGTACGCCCAATATGCGGTGCGGCGCCGTACTCATGCGCTCTGCCAACTGCAGCGGCGTCAAATATCCCTTTTTGACAAGATACGTCACTGCCAGTGCATAAGCAGTCTCCGAGCCGACAATTCCAAACGGCGCTTCTGCTATGGATTTTCTTTTTTCTTCTTCTGCGTGCGGTGCATGGTCTGTCGAGACAGCCTCCATCACACCATCGGAAAGCCCCTGACAGAGAGCCTCAACATCTGCTCTACTTCGGAGCGGTGGATTCATTTTATAATTGGCATCGTCTTCCCGTATGTCTTCATCCGTCAAAATAAAATGGTGTGGACATACCTCTCCGGATACCTGCAAACCATCTTCTTTTGCGGCACGAATCATTTTCACACTATCCTCGGTGGAACAATGACAGAGATGAAGTTTTGCCCCCGTCTCCTTCGCCAGCAAAATGTCTCTGGCAACAATAACATCTTCTACGGCATTCGTGATGCCTGCCATGCCGAGTTCCTCCGCCCGTTTTCCAGCGTTCATGGATCCGCTGCCAACCATATTTTTATCTTCACAGTGCGCCATTACGGGAATCCCCAGTCTGGCAGCCTCTTTCATTGCCTTGCGGTACAAATCTGCGTCCATGACCGACTTACCATCCTCACTAATTGCTCTGGCTCCTGCCGCTGCCATTCCGGCAATATCCGTCAGCACCTCTCCATCCTGCCCCCACGTCACCGCGCCGACAGGGTATACATGAATCGGACTGCTTTTCTCCGCAATCTCCAACACTCTTTTTATCATCTCTGGACTATCTGTCGCCGGTTTCGTATTCGGCATCGGACATACGCCGGTAAAGCCCCCTTTTGCCATCGCTTTCGTACCGGTCTCTATCGTTTCCTTATACTCAAATCCCGGTTGCCGCAAGTGAACGTGAAGGTCAAGGAAGCCCGGCATCACATACTTACCAGAAGCATCAATCACAATTGCCTGTTTTTTCCACTCTTTCGAAGCCGTATCTGACGAAAGGCTGCCGATACCAGCAACCTTTCCATCCACAACATATAAATCACATATCTCATCACGCATATTCACAGGATCCAAAAGATGTCCATTTTTAATCCATAGGTTCAACGAATAAATCCACCTTTCCAAAATCATCTAAGCCGAAACTACTTGTCAGGCCTGCTTTTTCCACATCTTTTACAACTGCCTGATTGGTAATGACCTGAGAAATATCCTCTTTCAGTACCCATAAGCTGTCGTGCAAATCTTCGGATAAAACAATTTCATCGTTTTGCGCATCACACAAAAAGGCAATTCCTGACGTGCAGATTTCTCCCGCTGTAAAGCCCCATGTATACAACGGCTTATTCACTTGCACGGACAAACCTGTCTTTTCCTTTATAATGCGCTCTACCGCTCCCTCAGGAGTCTCTCCGAATACCATTTCCCCATCAATGAATTCCCACTGATAAGGTTCAAAAATGCGGTCGTCATACCATCTCTCTACTGCTAAAAATTTGTCCTTGTACTGTACAATTCCTTTTACCAATATACGAAATTTGCCCATGATACACCTCCAATCTCACACTACTCTTACCGAGCTGTAATATATCCTTTTGCTTTTAATAATTCGGCCATCAACACAGCGCCGCCGGCAGCACCGCGCACTGTATTGTGGGAAAGACCAACAAACTTCCAATCAAAATAGCTATCCTCACGAAGCCGTCCGATACTGACGCCAAAACCATCTTCATAATCAACATCCAAAGCAACCTGCGGCCGATTATCGTCTTCTAAATATTGAATAAACTGTTTCGGTGCACTCGGTAAATCCAACTCCTGCGGTTCTCCCTTAAACTCCACCAGCGCCTGTATCAGCTCTTCTTTTGTTACTTTCTTTTTGAAATTCACAAATGCCGCTGCCGTATGACCATCTAAAACCGGCACACGAATACACTGGCTCGTAATAAGCGGAGTCTCCGCACTCACAATTACACCGTCTTTTACCTCTCCCCATAAACGAAGCGGTTCTTTCTCACTTTTCTCTTCTTCACCGCCAATATAAGGAATGATATTGTGCTCCATCTCCGGCCACTCTTTAAACGTCTTTCCAGCGCCGGAAATTGCCTGATAAGTAGTAGCCACTACAACTGTAGGCTCAAACTTTTTCCATGCCGTCAGCGCAGGCGCATAACTTTGAATGGAGCAGTTTGGTTTAACACAGACAAATCCCCGCTTTGTACCAAGACGTTTCTTCTGGCTCTCAATCACTTGCAAATGCTCTGGATTAATCTCCGGTACAATCATAGGAACATCCGGCGTCCACCGATGTGCACTGTTATTGGAAACAACCGGAACCTCTGCCTTTGCATAAGCATCTTCAATTTCCCTGATTTCTTCTTTTGTCATATCTACGGCACTGAATACAAAGTCAACTTCACGGCTGACTTCTTCAACTTCATTTACGTTTTTCACAATTATTTTTTTCACTGCTTCCGGCATCGGCGTCTGCATCTTCCAACGTCCGCCAACAGCCTCTTCATATGTCTTTCCGGCACTACGCGGACTGGCAGCAATGGCAACCACCTCAAACCACGGATGATTTTCCAATATTGAGAGAAATCTCTGTCCTACCATACCAGTACCTCCAAGGATACCTACTCGTAATTTATCACTCATGATATTCCTCCATCTTCTCATAATCTTCTTTATTATAATACAAAAAAAATAAATATGCAATAAAAACCGCTCTATTGCACACACGGAAGTGATAAACAATACAGCGGTTCCTTTCATTTTCTGACAAATATTAAGTTTCTCATGCAAACTTATTTTGCATAGTCCACTACTCTTGATTCACGGATTACATTAACTTTAATCTGACCCGGATATTGCAACTCATCTTCAATCTGCTTCGACAAATCACGGGCAAGAAGTACCATCTCGTCATCGTTAATCTGATCCGGTACAACCATCACTCGAACCTCTCTACCTGCCTGAATAGCAAAAGACTTATCAACTCCCTTAAAGCTGTTAGAAATATCTTCTAATTGTTTCAACCTATTCGTGTAGGTCTCCAATGTCTCACGACGCGCTCCCGGACGCGCTGCAGAGATAGCGTCTGCCGCCTGCACCAGACAGGCAATCATACTCTCTGCCTCCACATCTCCATGATGCGCTTCTACCGCATTAATTACCAGAGCGGATTCTTTGAATTTGCGACACAAATCAGCGCCCAATTGAATATGGGAACCCTCCATATCATGGTCTACGGATTTGCCAATATCATGTAACAGTCCGGCGCGTTTTGCCATACGGACATCCACACCAATTTCACCAGCCAAAAGCCCGGACAAATGCGCTACTTCAATCGAATGTTTCAACGCATTCTGACCATAGCTGGTACGAAATTTCATCTTACCTAACAGGCGAATCAGTTCAGGATGAATACCATGTACCCCAACTTCCAATGTCGCTTCTTCGCCCTCTTCACGAATCATTGTTTCAACTTCTTTTCTGGCTTTTTCAACCATTTCCTCGATTCTGGCAGGATGTATCCTGCCGTCTACGATTAATTTTTCCAAAGCAATTCTGGCTACCTCACGGCGTATCGGGTCAAACCCTGATAAGATGACCGCTTCCGGTGTATCATCAATTATCAAATCAATACCGGTCAGGTTTTCCAACGTGCGGATATTTCTACCCTCACGGCCGATAATCCTGCCTTTCATCTCATCGCTTGGCAACGGCACGACAGAAATCGTTGTCTCAGAAACATGGTCTGCCGCACACTTCTGAATAGCCGTAACTACATAATCCTTGGCTTTCTTATTTGCCTCGTCTTTCGCCTGACGTTCCAATTCTTTTACCAAAACTGCTGTCTCGTGTTTAACATCTTCTTCCACAGTCTTTAATAAGTACTCTTTTGCTTGTTCGGAGGTGAGACCGGAAATCTTTTCTAACTCGCGCAAATGACTTTCCCGAAGTTCCGCAACCTTTTCACGTTCTTTCTCAAAATTGGCTTCTTTTGCGCTTAACTTCGATTCCCTTTTCTCGAGTGCATCCAGCTTTTTGTCCAGAGTCTCTTCTTTCCCTAACACACGTTTTTCGTAACGTTGAATTTCCGCTCTACGCTCTTTGGTCTCTTTGTCAAGATCATTTTTGGCTTTCAGATTTTCCTCTTTCGCCTCCAACAGAGCCTCGCGCTTTTTAGTCTCAGCAGTTTTTAATGCGTCGTCAATAATCTCTCTCGCTTTCTCCTCGGCGTTGCCGACCTTTGCCTCTCCTACCTTGATGTGGTAAGAAATGGCGCTTTTCCAAGAAATCAATATCGCTGCTGCCAACAATAAAACAATGACTACAATAGCTACGATTACATGTGCAACCTCTAATGTCATCACCAGAGTGCACCTCCTTATTTTATTCCGTATGTATAATATAAAAGGGTATACATACAACATCTAGTATTTTACACTCAATTCAGGCAATTGTCAAGGAGAGGCACAGATTTTCTACCGTGTATGCCTCCTCAAATAGCAATTCGTCAGCCAGAAATGCCAGATTCTCGCCGGAGTGTTCCAACTCTTTTGCATAAATTCGGGAGAGATTAACCCGGTCTTCTTTCGTAAAGCCGCTCTCCTTTTGGGCATACCATGCACAATCCATGTCACGCAGCATGAGAAAGCTGATGACAATCATCTTCGCTTTCGCTAAGTAATCATAGTCGTCAACACAACGGGCAAGAAACAAAAAACTGTAATAGACAAGCATATGCTCATATTCATACAACCGGTTCCGGCTCTCTATTTCCTGCCACAATGCCTGCTGCTCCCGAACATACCGCAAATCTCCTTCTGGCGGAGTAAGATATCTTTTTTGCAGCAACCCGAGTATTTCTTCCCACTCCTGACTTATGCTGTCCATCTCCGTAAACGTTCGCAGCCTTGATAAGAAAAAGCGATAAGAAAGCTGTCGACATGGTTCTTCTACATCGGTAGAGTCAATAAAAAATAATGTTTCATCAATCTTCTTAACAGTTTCAACCGCATTCTGGTTCAGGCATTCTTGAACTTTTTCCGCATAGTGGAGAAAGTGAATTACCCGTTTCGACAATGGTAGTTTCCGGTTTTGCAAAATGGTAACCGCCATGTCGCGGGCATAACGAACCGCCTCTGCCAGCAGCAACTCTTCTTCACTCTCTTCCAACTCCGACTCACCGTCCGTCTCTCCCTCTACAAAAGAAAGAGGAGCTTCGTCTGCATATAACAACCGTCCCGCCTCGCCGCAACTGCAGCTTAAGGAAAGTTCCCTTGCGCCGCCATATTCCAGATAATTGCGGGGCGTATCCGTGCAGACATCGCAGAGCGCTCCCTCTCCTAAGGCAAGATACAAATCACAGAGATTATTGTCATTGAGAAAAGGACAACGTCTGTTCTCCTTTAATATAAATCCGTGTTTTTCATAAGCATCTTCACAATCTTCACCGTATTCCCGTATACTTCGGCGAAGCCGGCTGCCAAATTCGCTCCCTACACTCATATAGTAGTCATAACTGGCATCATCAATATCTATCTCCCAGCCCGCGCAGCAGGTATCCTCACATTGCCCCGCAATACATTGAAAATCTTCATAATACTTTGGATATCGAAATTTCAACCCTCTCTCCTCCTACTTATTTTTGATATCATATCACAATAAGATAATTGTTTCCACTACTTTTGTAACATGTTCAAACGAATCAATATAGAAAAATAAGCTTTTATTTGCTATAATAGTATCATCAAATAACGATATAACATTTTACTGTGGAAAATAGAGATCTAGTGTAAAAATAAGCTATCAAGCTTATTTTTTACACCACTATTTGTGCCGGAGCGCCACAAATAGTATTGATGCACAGAGCAAAAAAATATAAAATATTCTTTTTTCTCGTGCTTCCTCCGCTGCGCTTCGGAATGGAGGTTTATATGGCTTCAGAAAAAGAACTTTTCGTCACAAAGCAATATGTTCCTATGGGACAGCCACTTACACAAAATGAAAATACGATTATTTACAAAGTAAAATGTCTGGCAGAACCGGGTTCCCCCATTGGAATATTAAAAATGTACCGTCAGAAGAACATACAAAATCTTTATACGAGACTTTATCAATTAGATTATAGCGAATGGCCGCACATATATAATGTTAAATTTTTTGATGGCAATACATTGGTCGTGGAAGAGTATTTAGAGGGAAATACACTTGCTGAACTGCTCGAGCAAAACCGCGCCCGTAACGTTTCCTTTACAGAAGAAGAAGCTTATCAGATTATGGACCGTCTCTGCGACTGCATCCAGCAGCTTATGCAGCCGGAACCGCCTATCATTCACCATAATCTGAAACCAAGTAATATTTTCGTTACCTCGGCGGGAGCCATCAAACTTCTGGATTTTGTTCCCGGCTTTTCCAAACCGAAAAATCCGTTTCGCAGCCTATGGAAAACATTAGGAAATATTTTTCACCAGATGTTGACGGGCGAATCCCCGAAAAATGGAAAATGCACTTACGATGGCCGATACGAAACAGTCATTCGTAAGTGCATGGAGAAAAATCCCGAGAAGCAATATAAAGACATTGCCGAATTGAAAGAGGAACTCGAATATACCAATACTCACTTTTCCAAAAAGTCTCCCTTGGCAATTGCCGGAATTCCTTATGCGCTGACATTTCCCTTTCAGGGATTTTTATTGGCTATTGAGTGGAGCCTCATCTCGTTCTTTTGGTTTCGTGGCAATCAAACAACAATGTGTCTGTTCGTCGTAATCTTTGTCCTGCATTCAATAGTGTTTGCCATTCAACGCCACTCTTACTTAAAAGAACGAAACATTCATTTGAGCACTGCACGCAAAGCCTTTCCAGTACTCTTATTGACAATTATTTTATTTTGCCTCTTTCAGGTTATTTCTTTCATAAATTAATTACCGGTTTTCAGGGCAGACTATCGTTCCCCGATGACAGCCGTTATTGCTGCTACTCAATCAATTTGTTTGTTTTCAAAGCAAGTACTCTGTCAACCGGATATTTACAGCTTTTATAATAGCTAGAAGAGAATAATACATAAGTGTATGTGCCATAGATGGCAACCCCCTCCGACATCGGCGGCAATTTCATTTTCTTGAGCGCGGTATTTTTCAAAACTTTTCCCGAACCGTTTGCCTGCGCAAAAGATGGCCGGTAAGTACGAATCTGGGAAATATAGCCGCTTTTTGCTTTCTTTGTCCGATAGCTCCGTGTCAATATCATGGTTCCATCGCTGCTGAATGTAATCCCCTGCGTCTTACTCGGTACAGACATCGTATAGGCAGGCACTAAAGAAGGCAATGTCTGCGTATTACTGAGTCGATATCCTTTCATCGTGGAAGTACTCTGACTAAAGGAGCCAATCCATAATACACCGTTATAATATCCCATATAAGAGGCAGTTGAGTCTATCGCACAGACATTCCGATAACTGTTCAGTACAGAATAGGAAGTTCCCGCATTTACTGCGTCTGTTACTACGCTATACGGAAAACTGGCAACGGCTTTCCCTTTCGAAACCCATACATTAGTGCCATCAAAAGCCAATCCCCCGACTTTTGCCTTACTTGGAAGAACAATCGTCGTAATGTATGATTTAGAAGCGCGGCTGACTACATAAATAACGGAAGAATCTTCCTTTTTGTAATCATAAGCCGAAATGAGGAAATAACTTCCGGCGAGACACATTCCCTGCGGAACCATCGTTGTACAGGCAAACCCACCTGCATTTGTCGTTTTCATACCCGGTATAGCAAAACTTTTGTTGTAATTCATAGCCGCTTTTGTCTTTTTATATGTCTTGTATGCCGGTGAAGCTTTAAATTTGGCTTTCGTGCTATATTTCTTCGCTGTTTTCGACGTTGCCGACACCGATACCGGTGTTGCTGAAACAGCCGTTGACAAATCACCTTCTACCACTACCCCGTTAACCGTACGATACGCTGCGATACGATAATAATATGTCGTTCCGTTCACTAAAGATGTTTTCGTATATTCTGTTGCCGCGGCATCTTTCACGGTCGCCATCAGTGTATAAGCAGCGTCCGCAGCCGTTCTGGAATAAATATAATACCCTTCTGCCCCGCTCGCTTTCGACCACGAAAGCCGAACACGGGAAGCACCCCCACGTGCTTTTAATGTTGTCGCGGGCAAGCGGTAAGCTGACATATCCGGCGTTACCGTTGCCGTCGGTGTTACTGTTGGTGTCACTGTCGGTGTCACCGTTGCTGTCTCTGTCGGCGTTGCTGTCGGTTTATCCGTATTTACTGCACCGCCCGACGATGTATCCGGCGTGACTGCTTCTGTTGCCGGAGCACCTGTTTCAGCCATAACGGAACTGACTTCAGGCAGATTTCCTAAAATCATGGCTAACGTCAGACAGGTTGCAATTCCTTTCGCAAAATTGTCTTTCATATGTTTTTACCATCCTTTCTGATGTTCTTTTATGAACCTACTATAACAACTAATTTTGTCAGTGAAATGAAAAAAAAGTGTCAGTAATTGGTCACTTGTGCCATAAATATATTTGCGTTATAATGAAAGAAACGAAAAGCGGGAGGTAAACATGACAGATAAAGAACTGGGAATTTATACAGAAGAAGTACAGATTGATGGTACGGACAGCTTTCACTGTCACCGTTATGAACCGACCTCTTATGAAGTATTAGAAGAACTTTTTTATCACTATACACCAATGGAAAACGATGTAATTGTCGATTACGGATGCGGTCTGGGCCGCCTTAATTTCTATGTAGAAAATCGATTTTCCCTTATGTCTACGGGAGTAGAATTAACGAATAGCTATTATACGAGAGCACTCAGAAACAGAGAAACTTATTTGGGAGACAAAGAAAAAATTACCTTTGTTCAATGTGCAGCGCAGAACTATGAAGTATCTCCAAATGAAACGGTATTCTATTTTTTTAATCCCTTTTCCATCCAGATTTTCCGACAGGTTATAAACCGGATTTTACTTTCATGGCACGAACATCCCCGTGTACTGACATTGATATTGTATTATCCCGAAGATGATGTGATTTTTTATATCGAGCATCATACATCGTTTGAATTGCTTCAGGAATTTGCCAGCGGAGAAGAGGTGAAATGCGACCGGAGAGAACGCTTTTGTCTTTATCGTCTGGATACATAAACGTTCTCTCTGGCCGCATTTCACTATGTTTTTTATGATTCTGCCGGACTGCTGTAGCGCTCCCACGCCGCCACTGTTTTCTCACAGATGACACAGAGCCAGAATGTATCGGTTTCTTCCTCATCATCTTCCCGTGAAACATCAATGCCAAACTCATAAGCATAACCGGAAGCGGCCTCGGCTGGCACTACCGTAAATATTTTTCCTTTGGCGATTCTCTTAAATACCGCCGTCTGCGCAGGCGCCGGAACATCTTCATCCGGAATCTCTTTCTGAAGATTTCCGTCGGCGTCATAATATTTCATTCCCTCTTTCATAACACGCACAACTTCCGCGTTCTCCAGCTGTAGAATAATTGTATTGCAGTACATATCCTGTAATCTGCCATTCTGCGAATTTCCCGCCTTAATCATTGCGCCGTCAAAAGTAAATTCCATCCGCTTTTCCTGCAGCCTGAATTCAGATATTTCCGAATCGTCAAAGCAAATCTGCTCCATCTCATTGATACACTTAAATTTCATGGTGAAAAACCTCCTGATAATATTTCCGATATTCTTCGAGCAGAGGCATCTCTGCACAGCCATCAAAATATTGTGTAAATATTTTACCCATTTCCCCATAATACCAACCGTGCATAGATTTTTTTTTCTGATTAAACTTGTCCCACATGCGCTCTCCTGTCAAACGATATTCAAACCACATCGAATAGAGATTTGCCAGCTTGTCCGCAAATGCAATGCGCATTGCCGGATGTTCCTGCTCTTTCCCGAGCCGACACCGCATACGTTCTATCGTCTCTAATTTGCGTAGCTTCCATGTCTCCTGCGCTGATTTGTCTTCTCTTTTATATTCACTTTCTCCTACAACAAGATGCAGGACTTTCTTTCCAAATCTTTCGTATAACGCCTGAGCCTTTACCTGTGTATCTTCCAGTACGTCATGAAGGAGCGCCGCCTGCTGTTCTTCCAAGTCCCCCTCCATAATCACGGTATAATGCCATGTCCGAATCAAATGAATAAGATAAGGAATTTTCGTTCCTTTCCGCATCTGGCCCCGATGAGCTTCTCTTGCAAAAGAAAAGGCCTCCTCCAGCCCTTTCTCCTTTTGGCACGCCGGAAGAAAGCGGCGGCATATTTCACAGATTTCTTCCTCCCGCCCCACTCTTTGCGCATCCAGTATATGACAAAAATAGGTCTCCTTCCGAAAATCTTCTTCCGGACACTCCGGCCATGATTCCATAAATTGTCTCTCTTTCCTTTTCACTTCTGCCTGAATCTACGCTGTTACCGTAATCACCGCTGTACTCTTCCCGAGCCGTCGCCGCCAGCCAGCTTTAATACTTCCTCCATGGAAACCATATTGTAGTCGCCCTCAATGGAATGTTTCAGACAAGATGCCGCAACAGCAAACTCTATTATCTCCTGTGACGCATATTCATTCAGGCAGGCACATATTAAGCCACCGCCAAAACTATCGCCGCCGCCTACGCGGTCTACAATATGCATCTTATACTTCTTGCTAAAATAATAGTCTGTTCCGTCATATAACATAGCTGACCAGTTATTGTCATTGGCGGATATCGATTCGCGCAGCGTAATGGCAACCTTACTGAAACCAAAACGGTCTGCTAATTGTTTTGCTACTTCCTTATATCCTTCATGATTTACCGTTCCCGTTGTGACGTCGGTTCCTTTTGACGTAATACCGAACACATCGGCAGCATCTTCCTCGTTTGCAATACATACGTCAACATATTCACAAAGCTGTGCCATAACTTTACCGGCCTTTTCTTTACTCCACAATTTGTTGCGGTAATTCAAGTCGCAGGAAACCGTAATACCTGCTTCCTTAGCCGCCTTGCAGGCATGCAAACAAATAGCAGCGACTTCATCGTTTAACGCAGGTGTGATTCCGGTAAAATGGAACCAGTCAACGCCCTCAAATATCTTTTTCCAGTCAAAATCAGAAGCGGCAGCGGTAGCAATCGAAGAACCCGCGCGGTCGTAAATTACCTTTGATGGTCTCTGCGAGGCACCCTTTTCCAAAAAATAGATACCCACACGATCCCCGCCGCGCACAATATCCGTCGTATCCACACCATACTTTCTCAAAGAATTTACTGCTGCCTGACCAATCTCATGGGCCGGCAATTTTGTAACAAATTTGGCGTCCAAACCGTAATTTGCCAACGAAACTGCCACATTTGCCTCCCCTCCGCCAAACGTTGCTCCGAGAGTATCCGCCTGTACGAACCGATAATACCCTTCCGGCGCAAGCCTTAACATTAACTCACCAAATGTTACTACTTTTTTAGCCATTTTTTCCCCTCCAAATGTATCATCCTTTACCATTAACCGCGGATGCGCTTTACCATATCGGCAGCATCCCTTGTCATTTTTGCAATTTCATCAAATTTTCCGTTTTTAATCAAATCGCCTTTTACCATCCAGCTTCCGCCGCATGCCAAAATACGGTCATATTGCAAATACGCTTCGACATTATTCAAGTTTATACCGCCTGTCGGCATAAACTTTAACATTGTATAAGGTGCTGCTACCGCCTTAATCATCGCCAGTCCTCCTGCCGGTTCTGCCGGAAAAAACTTAACAACATCTAAGCCCATTTCGATTGCTTGTTCCATCTCGCTCGGCGTCTGTGTCCCCGGCGTTACCGGAATGTCTTTTTCCAGACAATAACGCACAACTGCAGGATTAAAACCGGGGCTGACAATGAATTTCGCCCCTGCCTTTACTGCGCGGTCTACCTGTTCCGTCGTGAGAACCGTTCCGGCACCGACTAACATTTCCGGATACTTTTCCGCAATAATGCGGATTGATTCTTCCGCTGCCTCTGTTCGAAAAGTCACCTCTGCACATGGCAGACCGCCCTCACACAAGGCCTTTGCTAATGGTTCTGCATCTTTCGCATCATCCAGTACTACGACCGGAACAATTCCGATTTTCTGTATCTCTTTTAACACTTCGTTCATAATAATCCTCATTTCTGCAAGGTGAACCTCGTTCACCTTTGCTTTATTGCAAATAAAACAACTTTGTGTCAAGCCTTGTTATGGCTTTGCAGCACGCAGACACAAATTGCCGTGTAAAAAATTTATTTTTCACACCAGCCTCCATATCGAATACTTTTATTCTTTGACTTTTATATTTGTATCAAATCCGAAAACAAACAACAATGACACTAGGCCAAGCAATGTATTTAACACTTTGACAAAAAGCAAATACAAATAGTCCAGTTGCATCCCCTGCTCATTCATCGTTCGTATCGCCTCAATCATTTCATAACCGAAACTTAAAATCAGCAGTACGCACCCGCAGACCGCCAGCGCCTTATTTCCCCATCCCTGATAATAGAGAAAAAGGATAATAATACAAACTAACTCAATAGCTCCCAGAATAAACAGACTGGTAGCTCCCTCGTAGTGTATCGGTATGTAAATTAAATTATCTACCGCCAATAAAATCATCATGGCATATCCGAAAATAATATTATTGTCCGCTCCCGCCCCCTGTATAATCCGGTGGGCCCCAAAAGCAAAAAGCAGGGACGCAACGAAAGCAAACGGCGTGACAAGCAAATAAATAATGACGACAGGCAGCGATATTTCATAATTATTATAATAATCAAGTAAGACCATAATACACTGCACCATCGAAAAGGCGCCCAGAAACAAGTTAATGAGCGTGAGTATACGCATTGGTACTGCCCACGGTCGGTTTCCCAGTGTAATTGTATGATTGCTATTCATAGACAACCTCCCAAATGCTATCTTGAACTCGGTATAAACGGAATCAACGCAGATGCCATCTGATTTATAGGCATTGACTGTAAGTAAATTTTACCCGGTCCGG
This sequence comes from uncultured Eubacterium sp., assembly GCA_910577295.1. Taxonomy (GTDB): domain Bacteria; phylum Bacillota; class Clostridia; order Lachnospirales; family Lachnospiraceae; genus Eubacterium_F. The sequence goes on along the minus strand of CAJTLS010000001.1, from coordinate 15,581 downwards.
TTACTACCGTATTAAAGAATCCCTCTCCTCCAAGGAATTTGTTTTTCAATCCTTTCACTGACGTAATATCCATCGTACAACTTCCCGACATAGCTGCCAGATAGCCGGTATCAATTACCATACTCTGTCCGGCCTGCAAATCATATTCTTTTACATATCCGTCAATTTCCAGAAAGGCGGTTCCCTGACCAGAGAGACGCTGCATAACAAATCCCTCTCCGCCAAAGAAGCCTCCGGCAAGTTTCTTCTGAAATGCCACAGACAATTCCACGGTAGACGCAGACGCCAAAAAAGCGCTCTTCTGCGCTATAATCTCCTGACCAGCAGAAATTTCAAACGCTAAAATGGCTCCCGGAAAGCTTGATGCATAAACGATTTGTCCCGGGCCGCCTTCTGCCGTATAACGGTTCTGGAACATAGCTTCTCCACTGAACATCCGACCAACCATTTTGCCGACGCCGCCACCTACCGTTTCCATTTTCATATTTGGCGTCATCCATGACATAGCGCCTTTCTCTGTAATCATTGTCTCTCCAGCATCCAAATCACAGATAACAATCGGCAATGGTGCTCCTTCAATTGTATATTTCATTCCTATTCCTCCTTTATCTTTTCTTTCATTTTACCACATTACCATCCCAATGAAAATAGCCATCTAAAAATATTTCCGTCATATTTCCTGTTATCTGGGCATAGAATATATAAGAATAGCGTGAGAATTATGCACTGAGAAAGGAGCAAGACATGAAATTATATACTATACCATCCCGTTTCGCAGCCATCCATTTTTTATTTTTCCTTCTTATAATGAATTTCCTCGGCGGGTGTGCGGCAGAAAAACAGCAGGCTGTGAACAAAAAAATACATACAAAAGCCTCCTGCTTCCCCCAATTGGAAATTGATACACAACTCTGCTCCGCAGACACTCTTTTGTACAACCCAACCAACGATACCCTCTCCTCCGTCTGTCGAAAGAAAAATCACTATGAGTTGAGCACATGGAATGAAGATAATGGTTGGACTACAGAAGTAGCATCATGGAAAATAAAGAAAAATGAGACGCTCGATAACTTTTCTTATAATACCACCGGCGCTCTGTTTGCCTGTTTGAAAACGTACAAAAACACTCAGCTTCAAAAACAGGACGTCGTCCGCTTGCGGGGAAACGGCGATATTGAATCACTTTCTCTCATCGGACTAAAAAGTGTCACGCTGCAGAAAAAGTCTCCGTCTCTGACAGAAATAAAAGATTTACAATGTTTTGGGACATCCCTTGCCATTACTTATCAATATGGCGCCGTAAAAATCTATAATATAGCAGAAAAACAAGCGCTCGGCGCAAGCAACATTACCGGGAGCGACCAACATAGCATTTTTTATGATCTTCACTATTTGACTATCATGAAAGATACTTCATCACAAGAGATTCTTTTATACGATTATGATATTCGCTCCGGTGAAGTTGTCCGTTCCTTCCCGCTGGGTGGCAACGGGCAGGACAGCCGCGATTTTCATTTGAGCTGTTATCAGAATCAGCTCTATCTTGTCTCGGAAAAAGGAATCTTTACGGGACCGTGTACGGAAACTGTACTTACCAAACAGTTCGACTACAAAGACCTGAAGCTCCCTGTGAAACACCGTATCACCTATTGTCAGGCGGCACGGGATGATACCATTTATATCGGTTATGAAACGTCCGATTCTGCTTTTCATCTGCAGAAATTTACCATAGCCTGACGATGACAAGTCGAACTTTAGCCTATACTCTTTGCAGTTCGTCCAGCGTCAGCTCGTATGCGGGCAGAAAATCCTGCATAAAAATATCAATTTCTTTCATTTTCATCTCTTGAAGATACTTTTTAATGCTCAGCTCCGCCGTCTTAAATTCCTGATTTCCGGAACGGAGTTCTTCGCGGCACTTAATGAGCGCCGATAATTTATCCGCCGCTTTGACTATACGCCACTCGTATACTTTGCTCTCTGTTTGAAAAAAAAGCGGCTCATAATATGTTTTCATATACTTGGGAAGTTTATTTATCAGCGTATGGCTCGCCACATTCTCTACACGCCGGTAAGCCTCCTGAATATCGTTGTCATAATATTTGACTGGCGTTGGCATATCTCCCGTTATAATCTCGTTGGCGTCGTGATAAATCCCCATCAATGCCACTTCGTTCGGCTCAATCTCCCGATTACATTTTTCTCTGGCGATTATTGCCAGTCCGTGAGCTAGCATTGCAACTTCTAACGAATGCTCGCTTATATTTTCTTTATCCACATTGTGCATAAGCGCCCAGCGCTCAATATATTTCATACGTGCCATCATGGCAAAAAATGAATGCATGCTTTCCATCCTTTCGTGAATGTTTACTATTCACTTAATATTTTTTTCATATAATAACCGGTGTAGGAGTTTTTGCACTCTGCCACCTGTTCGGGCGTTCCCTGCACAACAACGGTACCTCCTCTGTCGCCGCCCTCCGGCCCCATATCAATAATATAATCCGCCGTCTTTATAACGTCCAGATTGTGCTCAATTACAACGACGGAGTTGCCGCCTTCGGTAAGACGCTGCAAAATCTCAATTAACTTGTGGACGTCAGCAAAGTGAAGCCCCGTCGTCGGTTCATCCAGAACATAAATCGTCCGTCCCGTGCTTCGCTTACTTAATTCGGTCGCCAGTTTAATACGCTGCGCCTCTCCTCCCGATAACGTAGTTGAGGGCTGGCCCAGTTTTACATACGACAGTCCCACGTCATACAATGTTTGTATTTTCCGGTGAATGGATGGAATATGCTTAAAAAAGTCTAATGCATCTTCAACCGTCATATCAAGCACATCATAAATATTTTTCCCTTTATATTTCACTTCCAGTGTTTCCCGGTTGTAGCGTTTCCCGTCGCACACTTCACAAGGCACATAAATATCCGGCAAAAAGTTCATTTCTATTTTTAATATACCGTCTCCGGAGCACGCTTCACAGCGCCCGCCCTTTACATTAAAGCTGAAACGTCCTTTCAGATAACCTTTTGCTTTGGCGTCCGGCGTAGAGGCAAAAAGGTCACGTATCATATCAAAAACGCCAGTGTATGTTGCCGGGTTGGAACGCGGAGTGCGCCCAATCGGCGACTGGTCAATGTTAATGACTTTATCAAGCTTATCCACACCGTCTATACCGGTATGTTTACCCGGAATACAACGAGCTCGATTCAGCGTACGCATCAGACTCTTGCACAATATTTCATTGATGAGCGAACTCTTGCCAGAGCCGGATACTCCCGTTATACAGGTCATGACTCCAAGCGGCAGCTTTACATTAATTTTCTTTAAATTATTTTCCCGCGCTCCTCTAATCGTGAGAAAAGCATTTGGTTTGCGACGGCTCTGCGGTACCGGAATCTCCACCGCTCTGCTCAGATATGCACCGGTAATTGAAGTTGGCTCCTTCATTATCTCCTCTGCCGTTCCGGCCGCCACAACCTTACCTCCGTTTTTTCCGGCTCCCGGCCCGATATCCACGACATAATCCGCCGCTAACATCGTGTCCTCATCGTGTTCTACAACAATAAGCGTGTTCCCTAAATCTTTCAGCTTTTTAAGAGTCTTAATCAATTTATCGTTGTCGCGCTGGTGCAGACCTATGCTTGGCTCGTCCAAAATGTAGGCGACGCCTACCAGTCCGGAACCAATCTGAGTGGCAAGCCGAATCCGCTGTGCTTCTCCTCCTGACAGAGAAGCAGTAGCACGTGCCAGCGAAAGATAATCAAGCCCGACATCAATCAAAAATCCAAGTCTCGCATGAATCTCCTTTAATACCAGATTCCCAATCTGTTTCTGACGCTCTGTCAACTCCAACTGCTCCATATACCGCTTTAAATCGGCGATAGAAAATTCACTAATTTCCGCAATATTTCTATCCCCTACCGTCACCGCCAGCGACTCTTTTTTCAGTCTCTTTCCGCCGCAGACATGACAAGGTGTAACCTGCATAAACGACTCATATTCTGCTTTGGAGCGCTCGGACGAAGTTTCCCGATAGCGTTTCTGCAAATTTCCGAGGATTCCTTCAAACGCAATGTTGTATACGCCGTGTCCGTTTCGTCCAGTGTATTCTACCTCAATCCGCTCTCCTCCGGTTCCAAACCAAAGCAAATCATGTACATCTTCCGTATATTCTTCAAACGGCGTATCCAAATCAAAACCGTAAAAGTGAGCCATCCCCTCTAATATGCTGCGGCTGTAACTGTCTTCATTGACGACAGACTGCCATCCCGGAGCCACAATCGCCCCCCCTGCAATACTCAGGCTCTTATCTGGAAAGATTAAGTCTTCATCAAACTCCATGCGAAATCCAATTCCGTGACACTCCGGGCACGCCCCAAAGGGGTTGTTAAAAGAAAAACTGCGGGGTTCTATCTCATCAATGCTGATACCGCACTCTTCGCACGAAAAACTCTGGCTGAAGCTCATGCGCTCTCCTCCCACAACATCAACAATAACCAGACCGTCTGCCAATTTTAAAACCGTTTCCATTGAATCGGTCATTCGTTTCTCAATTCCCTCCCGAATGGAGAGGCGGTCTACAACAATTTCGATGTTGTGCTTTTTGTTTTTCTCCAGCTTAATCTCTTCTTCCAAATTGTAAAGATGTCCATCTGCTATAATTCGGACATAACCGCTTTTTTTCGCCTTTTCAAACACTTTGACGTGCTCGCCTTTGCGCCCGCGGACAACCGGAGCCAATAGCATGATTTTCGTGCGCTCCGGCAGTTTCATAATCTCATCTACCATCTGGTCTACCGTCTGCTTTTTAATCTCCTTACCGCAATTTGGGCAGTGCGGAACCCCGACACGGGCATACAACAGACGAAAATAGTCATAAATCTCCGTCACGGTTCCTACAGTGGAACGCGGATTGCGGTTCGTCGATTTCTGATCTATGGAAATCGCCGGCGGCAGCCCCTCCAGACTCTCGACATTCGGCTTTTCCATCTGCCCCAGAAACTGCCTCGCATAAGAAGAAAGCGATTCCATATAACGACGCTGTCCCTCCGCATAAATCGTATCAAAGGCAAGGGAAGATTTTCCTGAACCGCTCAAACCTGTCAACACAACGAACTCATCCCTTGGAATATCCAAATCAATATTTTGTAAGTTATGCTCTTTCGCACCTCGTATTCGAATCATACGCTTCTTATCCATGTTTTCTGTCTCCATTTTCTTTTCTTTTTAAAAACCATCCGAAATTTCCTGTAAATGTTTCTTGTATTCCAACATCTTATCACGCAGCATTGCCGCCGTCTCGAAATCGAGCTCCAAGGCAGCCTGATTCATTCTCTTTGCCACTTTGGCAATCGCTTTTTCGAGTTCCTGCCGGCTCATTGATTCTGCGTCTTTTTCTTCTTCCGTAATGTCAGCCTCCGCTTTCTTGGAAATGCGTATCAAATCACGTACTGCCTTTTTAATTGTCTGCGGAGTAATACCATGCGCTTGATTATATTCCTGCTGCAGCTTACGACGTCGGTTTGTTTCTCCGACTGCTTTCTTTATCGAATCTGTCTCCGAATCCGCATACATAACGACATGCCCTTCGGCATTGCGGGCAGCGCGGCCAATCGTCTGAATCAGCGATGTCTCCGAGCGCAGAAATCCCTCTTTATCGGCGTCTAAAATTGCCACAAGCTGTATCTCCGGAATATCCAATCCCTCGCGCAAAAGATTAATCCCTACAAGAACATCAAAAACATCCATTCTCATATCGCGGATAATTTCCGAGCGCTCCAGCGTATCAATATCGGAGTGAAGATAACGCACACGAACATCTACTTCTTTCAAATATTTCGTTAAGTCCTCCGCCATGCGCTTCGTCAATGTCGTGACGAGTACCTTTCCCTTTTTATCCGTTACTTTCCGAATCTCTCCCAGCAAATCATCCACCTGTCCTTTTACCGGCCGCAGTTCCACTTTCGGGTCGAGCAATCCGGTCGGACGGATGATTTGCTCCGTTCTCATCAATTCGTGACTCGATTCATACTCGGACGGAGTGGCGGATACAAATAACATTTGATTGATATGCTGCTCAAATTCTTCAAAATTCAGTGGGCGGTTACTTTTTGCCGAGGGCAGGCGGAATCCGTATTCTACTAACGTAGTCTTTCGCGATTGGTCGCCCGCATACATACCCCGAATCTGCGGCACCGTAATATGTGACTCATCTACTATTATTAGAAAATCATCGGGAAAATAATCCATCAGCGTCATCGGTGTCTCCATCGGCTGTAACCCGTTCAAATGCATGGAATAATTCTCAATACCGGAACAGAAACCAGTCTCACGCAGCATTTCGATATCAAAATGTGTTCTCTCGGAAATTCTCTGCGCCTCTATCAGCTTGTCCTCGCTCTTGAACTGCCTGACCCGTTCCTTTAGCTCTTCCTCAATACCGAGAATCGCCCGCTCCATCTTATCCGGCGCCACGACATAATGAGAAGCCGGAAAAACTACCATATGTTCCAATTCTGCCATGGCTTCCCCGGTCAGCACGTCAATCTCCTGAATGCGGTCTACTTCATCGCCAAAGAACTCTACCCGAATCGCCCTGTCAGTGGCCGACGCAGGAAATATCTCCACCACATCTCCGCGCACACGGAATGTGCCGCGGTGAAAATCCATGTCGTTTCTCGTATACTGAATATCAATCAGCTTACGGATGACCTCGTCACGGTCCCGTTCCATCCCCGGCCGCAGCGACACCGTCATATTTTGATAGTCGATAGGACTGCCAAGACCATAGATACAGGAAACACTGGCAATAATAATAACATCACGGCGCTCCGTCAGCGCCGCCGTTGCCGAATGACGAAGTTTGTCTATCTCATCGTTGATAGCAGAATCCTTTTCTATATAAGTATCGGTAGACGGCACATATGCCTCCGGCTGGTAATAATCATAGTAGGAAACAAAATACTCCACTGCGTTCTCAGGAAAAAATTCCTTAAACTCCCCGTACAACTGCGCCGCCAGCGTTTTGTTGTGCGCAATGACAAGCGTCGGTTTATTTAATTGCTGGATGACATTTGCCATCGTAAATGTCTTACCAGAACCAGTGACACCGAGAAGTGTCTGGAACTGATTGCCTTCCTGAAAGCCTTTTACAAGAGATTCGATAGCCTGTGGCTGGTCGCCGGTGGGCTTGTATTCTGAATGAAGTTTAAATTCTGACATGGAAAAACCTCCAATTTGTATTTTGACACTCAAAAACAAGTCTTCTTATTTTCACAACATTCGTCAAATACTCTTGCAAGCAGAGTATTTTCCTCATAATACAGATAGTATTATCGTTCTTCAGTTTTTTCATTATAACACATAAATCCAAAAAAGTACAGAACAAAATCGAACTTTTGTTCTGTACTTTCGGATAAATAAACATCTCTTTTTTTCTTTTATTCTATCGGTTTCATATTTTAATGTCAATCTAAAATCTCCTCCAACGCTCTTACTGCTCTGGGATTTTTCAAAACAACCGCTTTACCCGAATATTTTTCACAGAAGATCCGAAATCTTCTTTTGCGCATTTTATTCCTTCCCTTATATAAAAGCCACCAGAAAAATTCTCTGTCAATTTTCTCATCACAGCCCTGCGTTATCGATTCACGCGTTTTCCCACGATAAGTAAAATAGCGTCTGAACGCCCGATACAGACAAATGACAGCAGGAAAATCGAGAAATATAATCTGTGTCGCCTCTCTCATTCTTCTGTCCCAGCAAAGCGACTTATAATTGCCATCCATAACCCAGCTCTTGTGAGTATCCATAAACTCTGAGACAATGCTCACCTCTTCCTCCTGATCTCGCTCCTGCCAGTTGGGAAGCCAGTGGACGCAATCCAGATGCAAAACTTCACAGCTATATTGACACCCCAGTTTCCGTGCCAGCGTTGATTTCCCACTTCCACTATAACCGATAATGATAATTCTGTGCTCCATGTGCCCCTCCGTCTTTTCTTTTTTCCTATTTGAAAAAAACCGCTCTTTTTTTGCAGGAGAAAAAAGAACGGTTCTATTTTATCACACAAAATAAACTATTTCCACTCTGTTGCACAATATATTGCACGTATTACTCCCGCTGCCCCGCCGCCACTTTCACTTTCGAATACGCCAATCCCACACAGACAAATGCCACCCCGAACAACAACTGGATGCCAAGACTCTGCCAGAGCTCTCCGAGCCCTTTCCCTGTTGTATAACTGTCAATTTTGCCCGCCGATATAATGTACCAGTACGCCGGCAGAAAATGGGCTACTTTGACAAGCCCCTCTCCCAAATATTCCAGCGGGACAAAAATACCGCACAGAAAACTCATCCCCAGAGCAATGATATTGGAAATCATATTGAGTGCGGGCGCTTTCCGAACCATCTGCCCTATGAGAAATACAATTCCCAACGTAACTACCATAAAACATAGCATATTCAGACAGTACAGCATTCCCTGAAAACTAAAAAGCTGAGAATCTCTCATCCCTAACAGTACTACAATAAAATAGCAAAAGCAAAAACCAATTTCCGTTATAACCATCGCGGTGTAGAGTTCCATATTCATCCTTGACAGCGGATAACAGGAGCAGATATTCCTTTCTCTGACTTCTTTATTATGAAATACGACAAGTATCGTACCAATGCCGACAACGGAAATGGATATGAAAATGTAAGGAAAGTAAGCAAAGAAATAGTACATTCCTCCATGGCTGCTCTCCTTTGCCCCCTCGGACAACGATACGGAAACTTCTTCCTTACATACGGAAACCGTTTTCTGTGCGACCTGCTGCAAATCAAAACCGCCTGCCCGATATGCTTTGGCAATTGAGCTGTAACGGTTCACCATGCTTTTCAATATTTCCGCACTAATCGTTGCGGGAATCGAAATGACCTGAGCTTTCATTACATTACCGTTTCCGGTAAACGACTCTTCATATCCTTTTGGAATCCGAATAACGCCAGTAATATTGCGATTGTAAAGTTCGTCCTGAATCGTCTCCTTCTCATCGTCTATTTTGATGATTTCATTGCCCTCCGACAGATACCGCACCATCCCCCGACTGAGTTCGCTCCCGTCATCATCAAAGACAGCAATTTTTTGAGACTGCGCTTTAAATACCCCTTCCTGCGTCTCTTCTCCCTGACTGGACACGACAACGGAAATACTTAAGAAAATTACCAGATACATAATAATTTGAATCTTCTGTTTATTTAAGATGCGGAAAAAGACTTTATAAACTTGCATATCGACTCCTCCTAACCATAGCATAGCTTACCATCGTGAACAAAACAATTCCTGCTCCCAGACAGATTATATTGCCAAAGAAACGCTCGTTCGTCTCGTAAATATTCAGCGCATAGAAAGAATCAGTAATTAACGCTGCCGGATTGATATCATTGATAATTGGTATCGTATGTTCAATTCCATCTTTTATACCCGATATCATCAAATCGCTCATTGCACTAAAGGCAAGTCCGACACAAACCAACACTCCGATTTTCATGCCCTCTTCCATCCGCGGGAGTGAACCGACAAATATGCCAAACATGATGCCGTAACTCGTTCCGAACAGAAGCAGCAGAAGAATCTGCGGCAGGTTATCTCCCAACGGTAGTTTCAATACAAATTTCATATAGAGCAGTAAGAGAAGAACAATAGTATATTGTACGATTTCACACGCTGCGAAATCCGCCATTATACTTTTTAACTTGTGAATGGGAATCATATTTCTCCGCTGTCCCAGCACAGATACATTCGCCTGTATTTTCAGTATCCGGTCGCAGCCGGCAAAACTGGCAAACAGGCAAACCATTGCCAGCACCGCGTAAAAATAGTTCATGATGTTATCTTGATTCCCCTCGGATGATTTTTTCTCTTCCACATATTGTTCCTGTGATGCCAGAGCAGTTAACGACTGCATCAGCTTCTCGGGATGAAACTGCACGACATCGGAAATTGTCTTTTCATACTGTACAAACTGCTCCATAATCATCTGCAGCATTGTCTGGTCCATTCCGGATTCTGCCACCGCCAGAGAGACCGTTTCTCCTTCATACAAAATCCCTTTGACATCACCATCCTGCAGCATCTTTTCCGCCTGTGCCTTTTCCTTTCTCTGCACTTGCAAAATCTGGTTCTCCCCTTCGGCAGACAACATCTCCAGTATTTGTGTAAATGCTTTATTTTCACTTTGCCGAACTACCGCCACCGGAATCGCATGAAACTGTTCCGTTGTACTAAATATATTACTAAAGGCAAAATACATAAACGTCGTAAGGGCAAATGGGAAAATCAGTGTCCAAAACACAATTTCTCTTGTCCGCAAAAGCGATAGCAGCCCGTATTTTAAAATATGTCGAAACATATTGCCCCCTTTCCGCTAATCCCTCAGCTCTTTTCCCGTAATCTCCAAAAATACATCATTTAATGTCGGCAGCTCGGTATACACTTTACCAAACGAGATTTCGTCGGCATGCAACACTTCCAGTACATGAATGAGATTATGACCGCCGCCGCTAAAACAAACACGAAGCCTCCCATTTTCAAAAGCTGCCTCATAGGCATATTCCAGTTCTCGGAAGCGCGCTAACTGTTCTTCATTTAAATCTGCCACCTCTACCGTAATCGTTTCCGTATTCTTAATCATCTTCTTCAGCTCTTCTTTTGTGCCAATCGCAACATTCTGCCCTTTGTCCATAATGGCAATACGGGTACAAATCTGCTCGACCTCTTCCATATAATGAGATGTGTACACAATCGTAGCACCCTTTTTATTTAGCTCAACGATTCCATTTAAAATCTTATTTCTGCTCTGCGGGTCTACCGCCACGGTCGGCTCATCAAAAAAGATTAAATTTGGTTTATGGGCGATTCCACAGGCAATGTTCAGTCTTCTCAACAATCCGCCGGAAAGTTTCTTCGGATAAAACTTTCGAAATTCATCCAGACCGACAAACTGGATTGCCTCCTCTACATATTGTTTTCTCTTCTGCTTATCCTTAATATAGAGTCCGCAAAAATAATCTATATTTTCATATACCGTCAGTTCATTAAAAACCGCCACATTTTGCAGGACTACCCCTATCTGCCTCTTGCTGTCATAGGAGTCGGGTCGCATTTCCTTACCGAACACCCGAATCCGGCCTTTATCATATCGGAGCAGGGAAAGAATAGCGCTGATTGCCGTCGTCTTTCCCGAACCGTTCGGCCCCAGCAGTCCGAAGATTTCTCCCTCCTGAATCGTCAGATTAAAATGGTCGAGCGCTACCAGTTCCTTATATCTTTTCACTAAATTTTCCACTTCAATTACTGCTGCCATCGTATTCCTCCTTTTCCACTATTCTAATCTCATTGTAAACGATAGACAATGGGAAGAAAAGTGAATGCCATCACTTTTTCCCATGACATTTGTCATTTGTTATTTTTAACATTTTGAAGTATACTTAAAATAATGATAAATTATGGGAGGGTCATATGCAGGATTTAGTCAATAAATTGTTTCTTTTTCTATCCGGCAGCTATCTCATATGGTGTTTTGGCGTGAACGTTACATCGATTTTTGCCTTCACTCTTTCTTTGACTTTAAGCTGTTTGTGCACTTATTTTTCGAATCAGAAAATATGTGGTTTTATTGTCGTGCTTTTTTGTTTAATTTGCCTGCCTGAACCACATTTTGCCTCTTATCTCCCTCTCTTTTTTTATGACATATTACATATTCAAAAGAAATTTCTGCTGCCCACTGGTCTTTTGGCTGCTATCTGCGCCGTATTTGAACTTCCGGCAGCCCTTCTCTGTCCCTTTGTCATTTTAAATGCGATGAGTTTCTTACTGGCGCGATATTCCGGGAAAAATAAGACGCTTCTGCGGGAGCTGCATTTTATCAGAGACCAGAGTACAGAAGCGGAGATTCATCTCAAAGAGCGCAATCAGGCACTCATTCAAAAACAGAATATGGAGATACAGGCAGCGACCCTTTCCGAGCGAAACCGAATCGCAAGGGAAATCCATGATAATGTAGGTCATCTATTGACCCGTTCCCTCCTGCAGACCGGCGCCTTAAAAGTAATAAATACAAATCCATCTTTGGAAGAATCTCTGAATACGCTCAACGACACGTTGAATACCGCTATGACCAGCATTCGGACAAGCGTTCACGACCTTCACGATGAATCCATTAATCTCCACCGTATCTTACAGAAAATCGTCTCTTGTGACCCATTTCTCACGATTCAATTAGAATACGATGTCGAACATGAGCTGCCCCGTGAAATGAAATATGCTTTCATTTCCATTGTCCGAGAAGCGATAAATAATATTCACAAACATAGTAACGCCGACCGGGCAAAAATTGTCGTACGAGAACATCCCGGATTCGTCCTGTTGCAGATTCAGGATAACGGAACAGTACAAAATAAACCGTCCGAAACAGACGGCATTGGACTTTCCGGCATTCGAGACCGGATACAATCATTGGGAGGAACATTGCGAATTGACACACGTCATGGTTTCCTTATCAACATTTCCATCGTGAAAGGCAGTTATACTGCACATTGAGCGAATAGCAGAACTTTTAAACAGGGAGGCAGATATATGAAAGTATTAATTATTGATGATGATAAGCTCGTATCCTTATCTCTGAAAACAATATTGGAAGCAATCGGAAAGATAGAAATCGTCGGAATCGGTGACAGCGGTTCTGCTGCCATTGAACTTTATGAAACGCTAAAACCGGATATTCTTCTCATGGATATCCGCATGGACGGCATGACCGGTCTCGATGCAGGAGCACACATTCTCGCCTCCCACCCCGAGGCAAAAATCCTGTTTCTAACTACCTTTTCCGATGATGAATATATCGTAAAGGCGCTGAAAATCGGTGCAAAAGGATATATTCTCAAACAAAATTTTGACAGCATTGTCCCGGCGCTTCTGGCAATAGAAAACGGCCAAAATGTATTCGGTGACGAAATTACAGGAAAACTTCCCGCTCTTATGAAGCTGTCACCAGAAATGAAAAATTTTGAAAACTATGATATTTCCGAAAAGGAGCAGAAAATAATTTCACTGGTAGCAGAGGGTTTAAATAATCGAGAAATCGCAGAAAGACTCTTTTTAAGCGAGGGAACCGTGCGAAACTATCTGAGCCAGATACTGGAAAAACTGGAACTCCGCGACAGAACACAATTGGCCGTGTTTTACTACAGGGGGACACTGCCCCCTGTGTAAATCTTAACTCGGCTGTCACCATTAAGCTACTCAATACGGAACTGACTGATTAAATGGTTCAACGTTCCTGCCTGCTCTGATAATTCTTTCGAGGCAACGGCGCTTTCTCTCGCAACACTGGAGTTTATCTGTACTACGTTGGATATTTCTTTGATACCCTCTTCCACGGAAACAATCATTTCTGACTGCCGGACACTGGCAAGCGCAATGTCATCCATCAACGTTTTAATTGACTGAATACATTCATTGATTACCTGCATGGCAGAAATGGCATGACTGGTTGACTCCGTTCCTATTTTCACATCCTCAATCGAACGTCCGATTAATACGCCGGTATTTTGAGCTGCTTCACCGGACTTGGCGGCAAGACTCCGCACCTCGTCCGCCACAACAGAGAAGCCTTTCCCTGCTTCACCGGCATGAGCTGCTTCCACGGAAGCATTCAATGCCAAAATATTAGTTTGGAATGCAATATCTTCAATGGCTTTTATAATACTGCCGATTTGCGTTGAGGACTGCTCAATATTCTTTGTCGCAGCAGACAATTCCGTCATCTTTGTATCCGCCTCGTCGGCATAGCCGTTCACTTTATCTACCAGTTCGCTGGCATCATGGCAACGTACGGCGCTGTCATTGATTTGCTCCGTAATCTCCGTCACATTGGACACAAGTCCCTCAACGGATTCCGCCTGCTCCACCGTTCCCTGTGACAGCGTCTGAACGCCGGCAGACACCTGATTGGCGCTTTCGTCTACCTGATTGGTAATGGCAGAAATCTCACTCATCAACCCCGTAAGATTATAGCGGATTGTTTTCAGGCTTTCCGACAGCACTTTAAAATCACCGATATAATAGGATTCATTTTTAGCGACATCAACCGCAATATTCCCCTCTGCCATTTCAGCTAAAATCCGCCCGATATCTTCAATCGTCTTTTGCAGATAGCTGCACACATGATGCGTCGTCTGGGCAATCATGCCGATTTCGTCTTTTCTTCCATAAAATCTTTGTAACTTACTGTCAGCAGAAAGGTCTAAATTCCCCAAATGCCTTATCGCACCCTCTACTAACAGCAATTCTTTCCCCTGCCGATATAAAATGAAAACTGTAACAAATATAATAACGGCGGCAACCGCGGCGCACAGAGAGCCTATAACAATACGAACTGACTTTACCGGGCCGTAAACTTCCGAAGAACTGTCACGAACCATAAACACCCACCCGCGGTCTTTCAAATATTTATAAACGACTAATTGGTCTTCTCCTTTTTCATCCTGATAAGCATAGGTAGCCGCCTCGGTATTTCCATCTTCCTTAATCCGGCGGATAATTTCCAGATATCCGCTATCTTTCGTTATGTTATTTAACTGAGCTTTGTCTTCATGATAAAGATAAACGCCGGTATCTACATTTAGAAAGGCATATTCACTATCCGGCAGACCCTTAATATCTAACCCTAGTAAGGCATCCATCAACTTATTGGCAAATACACCGGCGCCCACATAGCCGATACATTCCTGATTCTCAAAAATCGGATAATACATAGAAAGAATCATGCTTCCCGTTCCCGGAGACTTCATGATGCCCAGATTTGTCAATTTCTGTTTCGCCAAAATCGTATTCTGGAATGATTTCAGCGCATCTCCTTTTCTTGTTGTCATGCCAACGGCGCTTTTTGAAGTATGCGTCAGAACATGCGTTTCCGGCGTAGCAATATATAATCCCTCAAACACTCCTTTTACTTCGGCAAAGTCTTCCGTATACTTTTGAACTTTCTTTGCCAGCTCGGGGTCTTGCGGGTCTTTAAGCAAATTATGTACGTCACTGCCAAGAGCGAAAGCCGTCATATACTCTTCCGCCGAAGATACATAGTCATTAATGATGGCAGCCCTAGACTCTACAGCATCTGTCATCTGATTCGTAATATCGCTTTCAACGATAGAAGCAACATTATCCGATACCGTGCACCAAAGTAACAACATTCCCAATAAAGTGATAGTTGTAGTAATAATGCTGATGCGCGTTGCCAGTTTACAGTTTGCAAGAAATTTCATACAAAATTACCTCCCAAATATCAAATTAATTATAAATAAAACATATTGCCTGTTACTACATTTCCCTCTCTCTATAAGGATATGGCAATATGTCTATTCTTTTGCGTAAATTATTCTATCATAAAGTTTTTTATTTTTCAATTATTATAATTAAAAAAACTTCCACCTGTGCCTTACCCCATTTGATAGACACAAAATAAATGGTATAATCAATTCAGCGAATTTTTTACGACGCTTTTTTCACCATTTTCCACCCTCAGGTGTGTA